>JBBQAW010000191.1:0-7999 GCA_038316815.1 Burkholderiales bacterium | reverse complement strand
CGCGTGCGGGTCTTGATGCTGCTGCTGCTGGGCGCGCAGCAGCCTTGCGTGCCGGTGCCTTCTTGGCCGCAGGCGCCTTGCGCGGCTGCGCTGTCTTGGTCGCGGGGGGTGCCGGTTTGCCAGCGGCGCGTTTGCGGCTTGTGGATGCGCCGGGCTCGGGTTCGCTGGCCTTCACCAGCCCGACCTTGGCTTCACCGAGCTTCAGCTTGACGGTCTTGCCACCCCAGATTTCTTCCAGGTGGTAGTACTCGCGGATGCTCGGCTGCATGATGTGGGCCACAGCAGCACCGCAGTCCACGATGATCCATTCGCCGTTGTCTTCGCCCTCGGTCGACAGCACCTGCATGCCGCGGCCCTTGACGCTTTCGCGCACGCTCGACGCCAGGGCCTTGGTCTGCCGGTTGCTGGTGCCCGACGCGATGATCACGCGCTCGAACATCGACGACAGGTGTTCGGTATTGAAGACGGCAATGTTCTGCGCCTTCACGTCTTCCAGGCCATCGACGATGGCGCGTTGCAACTTGCGGATATCCATGCAGTTTCTGTGTCCCTTAAAGCTCTTCAGCCATGTTCAGCCGTATACAGCTGGTGTTGTTCAATATAGCGCGCCACTGCGGGCGGCACCAGTTCTGAAATGTCCTGGCCGGCGGCCACGCGCATGCGGATGTCGGTAGACGAGATGTCCAGCATCGCCAGCGGCACCGCGCTGTGCGGGTGCGCCAGCACGTCGGGGTGCACGGCAGCCGCCACGCCCGGGCGGTTGGCCACGGCCAGGGTCACGCGGGACAGCAGGTCGGGCCAGTTGCCCCAGGTGTGCAGGCCGGCGTACTGGTCCTGGCCGATGATCAGGAACCAGCTCGTCCCCGGTTCACGCTCTTGCAGCGCGCGCACCGTGTCAAGCGTGTAGCTGGCGCCTTGGCGTTCGATCTCGAGGCGGTCGACGGTGAAGCGCGGCTCGCCCGCAATCGCCAGCTGCACCATGGCTTCGCGGTGTACGGCGTCCGTGATCTGCCCCTTCTGCCAAGGCCTGCCGGCGGGAACCCAGCGCACTTCGTCCAGCTGCAGGCCGGTGAGCGCGGCATGCGCCAGCGCGACATGGGCCGTGTGCACCGGGTCGAAGGTGCCGCCCAGCAGACCGACACGCCGGGGAAAAAGGCTACTCATTCAGCCAGTCACGCGGCCGCAGGAAGTCGGTGTAAAGCCGCGCTTCCGGCGTGCCCGCTTCGGGCTGCCAGTTGTAGCGCCAGGTGACGATGGGCGGCATGCTCATCAGAATGCTCTCGGTGCGGCCGCCGCCGTGCAGGCCGAAGTGCGTGCCACGGTCCCAGACAAGGTTGAATTCGACATAGCGCCCGCGGCGGTAAGCCTGGAAGCCGCGCTCGCGTTCGCCATGGGCCATCTCGCGGCGGCGCTGCACGATGGGCAAGTAGGCCGGCACGAAAGCGTCTCCCACGGCCTGCATCATGGCGAATCCGTCGGCAAAACTGCCTTCGTTGAAGTCGTCGAAGAACACGCCGCCAATGCCGCGCGGTTCGTTGCGGTGCTTCAGGAAAAAATAGTCGTCGCACCACTGCTTGAAGCGCGGGTACTTATCGGTGCCGAAAGGCGCCAGCGCGTCGGCGTTGACGCGGTGGAAGTGGCGCGCGTCTTCTTCGAAGCCGTAGTAGGGCGTCAGGTCCATGCCACCGCCGAACCACACCACCGGCGCTTGGCCCGGGGTATCGGATTTGGGGGTGACGGCCAGCATGCGCACGTTCATGTGTACCGTGGGCACGTACGGGTTGCGCGGGTGCATGACCAGGCTCACGCCCATGGCCTCGAACGGTGCGCCCGCCAGTTCTGAACGGTGTTGGGTGGCCGAAGGCGGCAGTGCCTGCCCCTGCACATGGCTGAAGTTGCAGCCGCCACGTTCCAGCAAGTGGCCTTCTTCGACCAGTTGCGACAGGCCGTCACCTTCGAGCTTGCCGCCCTTCGGCCGCACCCAGCCGTCGCTGATGAATTCCTTGCCGTCCTCAGTCTGGAAGGTGCTCACGATGCGGCCTTGCAGGCCCAGCAGATAAGCGCGAACGGTGGCGGTGTCGATCATCCCGGTGCCTTGCTCAAGGTTTCAACGTTTCAGTGCTTGATGGCGCGGTGGCCGATGTCACGGCGCCACTGCGCGCCATCGAAGTGCACCTGGCGTACGCCTTCCATCGCACCCTGCTGCGCCAGTTTCACCGATTCACCCAGGGCAGTGACGCAGAGCACGCGCCCGCCAACGGTGACCAGCTGCCCGTCCTGCATGGCGGTGCCAGCATGGAAAACCTGCAGGTCGGCGCTGGCCGCGGGCAGGTCGGTGATGGCGTCGCCCTTGCGTGGCGCGGCCGGGTAGCCAGCCGCGGCCATCACCACGCCCAGGGCCGTGCGGCGGTCCCACTGCAGTTCAACCTTGTCCAGCGTACCGTCGGTGGCCTGCAGCAGCACGTCCAGCAGGTCACTTTTCAGGCGCATCAGGATGACTTGCGCTTCGGGGTCGCCCAGCCGGCAATTGAATTCCACCGTGCGTGGCTGGCCCTGGGCGTCGATCATCAGCCCGGCATACAAAAAGCCGGTGAATGGCCGCCCTTCGCGCGCCATGCCGTGGATGGTGGGCCAGATGATTTCCTGCATCGCCTTGGCGTGTACGTTCGGCGTCACCACGGGCGCGGGCGAATAGGCGCCCATGCCGCCGGTGTTGGGGCCGGTATCGCCGTCGAAGATGCGCTTGTGGTCCTGGCTGGTGGCCAGGCTGACGACGTTGGCGCCATCGCACAGCACGATGAAGCTGGCCTCTTCGCCAGCCATGAATTCTTCGATCACGACGCGCGCGCCGCCTTCGTTGTGCTGCACACCCAGGGTGTTGGCCGACAGCATGTCGGTGATGGCGGCATGCGCTTCGTCAAGCGACGTCGCCACCACCACGCCTTTGCCGGCAGCCAGACCATCGGCCTTGACGACGATGGGTGCGCCTGTGGCCCCTACTTCGGCATCGACATAGGCATGTGCGGCCGCCGCGTCAGTGAAGGTGGCTGACCTGGCCGTTGGAATGCCATGCCGCTGCATGAAGTCTTTGGCGAAGGCCTTGCTGCTTTCCAGCTGCGCCGCCGCCTGCGTGGGGCCGAAGATGCGCAGCCCGCGCGCGCGAAACAGGTCCACCACGCCAGCGGCCAGCGGGGCTTCGGGGCCGACGACGGTGAGGCCGATTTTCTCGGCCTGCACAAAGTCGGCCAGCGCCTCAAGCGTGTGCAGGGGCACGTTGTGCAGCAGCGGGTCGGCTGCGGTGCCGCCGTTGCCAGGGGCCACGAAGACCCGCTGCACACGTTCGCTTTGCGCCAGCTTCCAGGCCAGCGCGTGTTCGCGCCCGCCGCCGCCAATGACGAGAACTTTCAAATGCAGCCTCGGCCAGCGTGCCTTGATTCAAGGCCATGCGTGGATCCGGCTCTGCCGGTCCGCTGCAAGCGCCCCCTCGGGGGGCAGCGAACGGAGAGAGCGTGGGGGCTCATGCACGTGGATCCGGCTCTGCCGGTCCGCTGCAAGCGCCCCCGCGGGGGGCAGCGAACGGAGAGAGCGTGGGGGCTCATGCACGCGGATCCGGCTCTGCCGGTCCGCTGCAAGCGCCCCCTCGGGGGGCAGCGAACGAAGAGAGCGTGGGGGCTCATATCACGGCGTTGTGGTGGACGTTCTGGGTGTCGTCGAGGTCTTCGATGACATCCAGCAGCTTTTGCATCCGCGCCGCGTCTTCGCCCGCCAGTTCGATGCTGTTCTCGGCGCGCATCGTCACCTCGGCCACGGCGGGCTTGAAGCCGGCGGCTTCCAGCGCCGTTTTCACGGCTTCGAAGTCGTGCGCCGGGCAAAGTACCTCGATGCTGCCGTCGTCGCCCGTGATGACGTCTTCGGCCCCGGCTTCCAGCGCCACTTCCATCAGCTTGTCTTCTGGCGTGCCGGGCTCAAAGATGAACTGCCCGCAATGCTTGAACTGGAAGGCCACGCTGCCTTCGGTGCCCATGTTGCCGCCGTACTTGCTGAAGGCGTGCCGCACCTCGGCCACCGTGCGCACGCGGTTGTCGGTCATGCAGTCGACGATGATGGCCGCGCCGCCGATGCCATAGCCTTCATAGCGGATTTCCTCATAGGAAACACCTTCAAGGGCACCGGTGGCCTTGTCGATATTGCGCTTGACCGTTTCGACCGGCAGGTTGACGGCCTTGGCCTTTTCAATTGCCAGACGCAGGCGCGGGTTGATGCCCGGGTCGCCGCCGCCCAGGCGGGCCGCGACCATGATCTCGCGGATCACCCGCGTCCAGGCCTTGCCGCGCTTTTCGTCCTGCCGGCCCTTGCGGTGCTGGATGTTGGCCCATTTGGAATGTCCGGCCATGGGGTGCTGTGCTCCTCGCTGTCGAGGTGCGATTTTAGCTGGCCCATGCCTTGGGCTTCATCCTGGGCTCCACCCTGGGCTTCACAGGCCGGGCCGGGCCCGCCCAGCAGGTCGTTCAGGCCAGCTTAAAGACCGCCACCGCCTGTACCAGCGCTTGCGCCTGCTGGCGCAGGCTCTCGGCCGCAGCGGCACTTTCTTCCACCAGTGCAGCGTTCTGCTGCGTGGCCTGGTCCATGGCTGTGACGGCCTGGCCCACCTGGGTCACGCCGGTACTCTGCTCGGCGCTGGCGCTGCTGATCTCGCCCACGATGTCGGTCACGCGGCGGATGGCAGAGACGATCTCGGTCATCGTGTGCCCGGCCTGGTCGACCAGGGCCGTGCCCTGGTCCACGCGCTCGACGCTGGCCGCGATCAAGGTCTTGATTTCTTTGGCTGCCTCGGCGCTGCGCTGCGCCAGGCTGCGCACTTCGCTCGCCACGACCGCAAAGCCGCGGCCTTGTTCGCCGGCCCGCGCTGCTTCGACGGCGGCATTCAGCGCCAGGATGTTGGTCTGGAAGGCAATGCCGTCGATGACGCCGATGATGTCGGCAATCTTCTTGCTGCTGTCGTTGATGCCCTTCATGGTCGTGACGACCTGGCTCACGACCTCGCCACCCTTCACGGCCACGCCCGATGCGTTCAGCGCCAGCTGGTTGGCCTGGCGGGCGTTGTCGGCGTTGTTGCGCACCGTGCTGCCCAGCTCATCCATCGTGGCTGCAGTTTGCTGCAGTGAAGCGGCCTGCTGTTCAGTGCGGCCAGACAGGTCCAGGTTGCCCTGGGCGATCTGGCTGCTGGCGGTGGCCACCTGTTCGCTGCCGCTGCGCACTTGCGTCACCGTTGACGCCAGGCTGCTTTGCATGGCCTGCAGTTGGGCCATCAGGCTCTGGTTGTCTCCGGCTTTCAGGTCAATGGGGGTGCTCAGGTCGCCAGCGGCCACGGCGCGCGCCACGGCAACAGCCGCGGCGGGTTCGCCACCCAACTGCCCCAGCAGGTGGCGCACGATGACGAAGGCCATGCCCAGCCCGGCCAGCAGGGCCGCGCCCAGCAGGCCCAGCACCAGCCCGCGCGCCTGTTCGTGCGTGCTGTGTGCGGCCAATGCAGCGGCCCGGCCCTGGGCGAAGTTGTATTCGCTCAACTTGTCCACGGCCCCCAGGGTCTCGTCGAAGGCCATGCTGGCCAGGCCGTCGCTGACGTCGGCCGCGTCTTGCGTTTTCTTGTCGGTGCCCAGGGCCAGCACCTGGTTCATCGCCTTGTCGTAGGCGGCAACGGCCTTTCTCAGGGTGTCGTAGCCGGCGCGGTCTTCTTCGCTGCCCAGGTGCAGCTGGTAGGCCGTCTGTATTTCGGCCTTGATCTTGCCGAACTCTTTGATCTTGTCGCTGTACTCGGCGTGGTAGCTCTCGTCATCGGTGCGGCTGTGCTTGATCTCGAAGCTGCGCACCTCCAGCAGCGCAATGCGCATCTGCGCCAGTTCACCCACGCCGCGAAGCCACTTGCCGGCCAGTGCTTCGGCCTGCCGGTCCACTTGTTGCAGGCCCCAGACAGCGACACCGCCCAAGACGGCCATCAGAACCAGCACCGTGCCAAATGCCAATTGCAACTGGCGGCCCACGCTCAGCCGGGCCAGCAGAGTTGAAAGTGAAAAGCGGCTGTATGTCGGACGGGTGGGCATGTGCATGATCTCCAGGTCTGTCGGTTCGTTTGGCGGAGCCGGCGGGCAGACTTACTTCTTGTGTCCGACGTAGCTGACGCCAATGACCTTGCCGCCGCTGTCCTTGATCGGGTTGTAGCAAGCGTCGAAGGCCGTGCCCAGCACGTCGATCGGGCCGCAGAACTGGTTGCCCTTGCTCAAGGCTTCATAGGCGGCGTTGCGCGCCAGCTGGGTGCCGACACCGCGCTTGCCTTCGGGCGTCAGCACGTTGGTGCTGACGCGCACGAACTCGTCGCCGTCCTTGACGAACACGGTGGCGGTGGCCTGGCGTTCCTTGCGCACCGCGTCGACGACGTCGTAGTTGTTGTTGATCTTGCGGCTGCCGAAGAAGATGGCGGGCACGGTCTTGCCGGCCACGGTGTCGGTGCCTTCGATCTTGGCCGCGCCGATCTTGGCCAGGCGGGCGTCGAGGTCGGCAATGGTGGCCTTCGGGTCATTGGCGTGCGCCAGGGCGAAAGCGCCCAACATCACGGTGGCGGCCAGGGTGCGGACAAGCGTTTTCATGGGTGGGGTTCCTTGTTTAGGCGGGGGTTGCAGCAGCGAAGCCCCATGCTTCGTTGCTTTGGTTTGTCTGTTTTCGTCAGTTTTCAGCAAGTCTTGAGCGCGCCAAGCGTTGCAATGCGGGCCTGAAAGCGTGCTTTTCTAGGCACTGGCAGGCAGGACCGGCTGCGCGGCTGGGTATCCTCAGCACATGTACGCGCCGTTTTTCGGGTTGAGCAAAGAGCCGTTCTCCATTGCTCCAGACCCGCGTTTCCTGTTTATGAGCGACATGCACCGCGAGGCGCTGGCGCACCTGCTGTATGGCGTTTCGGGTGGCGGCGGTTTCGTGCTGCTGACGGGCGAAATAGGCGCCGGCAAGACCACGGTCTGTCGTGCCTTCCTGGACCAGGTGCCCG
This sequence comes from Burkholderiales bacterium, assembly GCA_038316815.1. GTDB lineage: Bacteria > Pseudomonadota > Gammaproteobacteria > Burkholderiales > Burkholderiaceae_C > Rubrivivax. Next base: position 963 of record JBBQAW010000191.1, on the reverse strand, counting down.
AGCACTGTGCGGTCGCCTACATCTTCAACCCCAAGCTCACGGTCGTTGAACTGCTGCAGACGATCTGCGAGGAATTCGGCGTCCAGACCTCAGCGACCCAGGCCGTCGCAGGCGCTCAGGCGCCATCGGCCAAGGGCTATGTCGACGCCCTGAACGGCTACCTGCTGGCCGCACATGCCGCGGGCCGCCACACGGTGCTGATCATCGACGAGGCGCAAAGCCTGGCCGCCGACGTGCTGGAACAACTGCGCTTGCTGACGAACCTGGAAACAGCTGAAAAGAAGCTGCTGCAGATCGTGCTCATCGGCCAGCCCGAATTGCGCGACATGCTGGCCCGGCCCGAACTGGAACAGCTGGCGCAGCGCGTGATTGCGCGCTACCACCTGCCGGCGCTGTCGGCGGCGGAAACCGGGCAATACATCCAGCACCGCCTGGCGGTGGCCGGGCCAGCGGGGGCGCGCGCGCTGTTCGACAGCCGCGCGTTGGCCCGAATCCATGCGCTGACGGGTGGCGTGCCGCGGCACATCAACCTGCTGTGCGACCGCGCGCTGCTGGGCGCCTATGCCCATGGCCAGCAGCAGGTGAACGCCGAGATGATCGACAAGGCCGCGCTCGAAGTTTTTGGCGCCAGCCGCCTGCCCGCTGCTGCGCTGCCGCTGCGCCGCCGGGCCTGGGCCTGGGCGCTGGGCGCAACCGCTGCCGCAGTGGTGCTGGTGGTGGCGGCTGGCTGGGTCTGGCGCGAAGACTTATCGACCCGGCTGGCCGGGGAAGAAGGGCGCAGGGCCGGCCCGGCAGTTGCTGCGTCGGCGGCAGCCCAGGGTTCGAGCGCTGCGCCTGCAGCATCGGGCACGCAGGCCGTTTCAACAGCCGCAGCCTTGGCAGGGGACGGCGTTGCTGGCCTGGCCGCTGAGCCCCCGCTGACTGAACCAGCGGCGGTGCTGGCCGCAGCCTGGCGCGACGAGG
>JBBQAW010000190.1:0-8020 GCA_038316815.1 Burkholderiales bacterium | reverse complement strand
TTCAATTTCTACTTCTGTGAGCGTTTAAGGTCAAGAGACCTGACTTCCCCTTTAGCAGCACTCTCGCACTACTTCCAGTTCGTCTGGCACCCATCCTTCAAACGCCCACGCTTATCGGCTGTATGTTGTTAAAGAGCTGCTGCTATCTGTCTCAAACCTGCTTTACAGCCAGCTTGAAGCATTTATCAGCGAAGCCTGCGATTATTACTCGGTTTTAAAACCTTTGTCAAGCGCTTTGCTTTTTCTTGCTTTTGTTCGCCAACCACTTGACCAGATACCTGACTGCTCAGCTTTTCAGCTTCTCAAGTCTTGGCAGCAACTTCGGCCGAATGTTGGCTGTGAATCTGGCGCATTACTTTGCCCTCTTCCTGCAACCTTCCCGTCCCGCTTTGTTTCTCTGCCGCTGCTATCTGTCCGTGATCAGCGAAGCCCACGACTGTAGCACCGTTTCGCTGGCTCGCCCAAGCCGCCCGCGAAAAGTTGTCATGGCAAGGCTCGCGAAGCGTTGACTATCGCCAGCTGAAGTGCTTCGTCCGGGCGCTCGGCCGCCAGCACCTCGGGCAGCAAACCCTGCAGTTGGCGTGTGTCCGCGCGCAGCAGCTTCTGCTTGATCGAAGCAATGCGGGCCGGGTGCATTGAAAAGCTGCGCAGGCCCATGGCCAGCAGCAACTCGGTGAAGGCCGGATCGCCCGCCATTTCTCCGCACACACTGACTCCGCGCCCCAGTGCACGAGCACGGCTGATGGTGTGGTGCAGTAGGTGAAGAACGGCCGGGTGCCAGGGGTCGTAGAGGTGCGCAACCTCATCGTCTGCGCGGTCGATGGCCAGGGTGTACTGGATCAGGTCGTTGGTGCCCACCGAAACGAAGTCGAAGCTGCCCAGGAAGCGGTCGATCACCACCGCAGCTGCGGGAACTTCGATCATGGCACCCAGTTCGACGTGGCCATAGGGCCTGCCTGCGTCGTCCAGCTGCTGACGCGCCCGGGCCAGGGCTTCCAGAATTGCACGCACCTCGCTACCGTGGGCCACCATCGGGATCAAGATGCGTACCTTGCCGAAGGCGCTGGCCCGCAGAATCGCGCGCAACTGCTGGCGGAACATGCCAGGCTCGGACAAGCTCCAACGGATGGCCCTCAGGCCCAACGCCGGGTTCAGGGCATGTTCGTGCCGCTGCTCCTGCGAACTCATGCGGTCCATCGGTTTGTCAGCGCCGATATCCACGGTGCGAATCGTCACCGGCAGCCCCTGCATGGCTTGCACGGCCTGCCGGTAAGCCTCAAATTGCTCATCCTCGCCCGGCAAATTGCCGCCGCGGTTCATGAACAGGAATTCGCTGCGGAACAGGCCAACACCCACCGCACCGGCAGCCAATGCGGCTTCGGCGTCACCGGGCGATTCAATGTTGGCCAACAGTTCCACCACTTGGCCGTCCAGGGTCACAGCCGGGGTGTAGCGCAGACGGTTCAGCCTGGCGCGCTCCAGCTCACTTTGCTGCTGCCGAAAGCGGTATTCCTCCAGCACGATGTCGCTGGGGTTGACGATCACAACACCGGCATCGCCATCAATCACGAGCAAGTCGTCCTGCCTGATCATGCGGCTGGCTTCACGTGCGCCCACGACGGCAGGAATATCCAGGCTGCGCGCCACGATCGCGGTGTGCGAAGTGCGTCCGCCTACGTCGGTGACGAAACCGGTGAAGACACTGCGCTTGAACTGCATCATGTCGGCTGGCGCCACATCATTGGCGACCAACACCAGCGCTTCGTCGCCGGCGGGCCTGTCCAGGACAGGGCTGGGGATCGCAGCCGGGTCGCGCGCCAGTTGGCGCAGAACGCGCTCGACCACTTGCTCCAGGTCGGCCTTGCGCTCGCGGAGGTAGGCATCTTCCATCTCGTCGAACTGACGCGCCAGCACTTCCAGCTGGGCCGACAAAGCCCATTCGGCGTTGTACCGGCGCTCGCGTATCCAAGCTTTGGTGGCTTCGGTCAGCGACTCGTCGTGCAGCATCATCAGGTGCACGTCCAGCAATGCGGCCAGTTCCTGGGGCATGTCGGCCGGCATGTCACGCTTGAGGGCCGTCAATTCAGCTGCAACGGCGTCACGGGCTTGGCGCAGCCGGCCAATTTCGTGGTCAAACCTGTCAGGCGACACGAAATAGTGCGCGACATCGACGCGGCTGGACGCCACCATCACCGCGCGGCCAATCGCCACACCTCGCGAAACCGCCGTGCCGAAGACCTGTACGCTCATTTAAACGAATGTAGCGCACCCCCTTCGATGCGGGGGTGTGCCCCGCCGGGGGTTTACTCGCCTTCGCCGAACCTGGCTTCGATCAGCGCGCGCAGCGCCGACATCGCGTCGGCCTCGTCAACACCGTCGGCTTCGATCTCGATCTCACTGCCCATGCCAGCAGCCAGCATCATCACGCCCATGATGCTTTTGGCATTGACGCGGCGGCCGTTGCGGCTGAGAAAAATCTCGCTCTTGAAACCACCCGCCAGCTTGGTCAGCTTGGCCGAGGCGCGGGCATGCAGCCCCAGCCTATTGCTGATGCTGATGAGCGACTTGATCATTCGCCTGCGGCGGAACGGGCTGGTTCTGACGCCGCGGCACCGACACTTGCATCACACCAAGGGTCGCGCCGGCCACGGCGCGGGCCACCAGGTCTTCCAGCGGCACGTCGGCATAGCAAAGGGTGCGCCAGAGCATCGGCACGTTCACCCCCGCCACGACGCGCACTGCCCGGCCGTCGGCGGCGGCCAGCGCAGCATTGCAGGGTGTGGCACCGAAGACGTCGACCATGATGAGCACCTGGCCATCACCCAAGCGGTCTATGGCGGCCTTCACCTGTGCTTCTGCGGCTTCCAGCGTGGTGCCAGGCAGGACGTCCACGCAGTCGACGGTGCGGCAGCGCTCGGCATAGACGTGGTCGGCCACAGACCGCAAGGCGGTTGCTAACGGTGCGTGGGCGACGATCAGGATTGAAGGCATGGGACGGGCGCTGATTATGAGCAGGTTCGCCGCGCCGCGCCGCGCCGAAGCTGCCCCCTGATTCAAGGTGGAATACGCAACGATTCGAAGAACGTCGCCACACCCTCAGGCGGCAGCTCGGCCCCCAGCACCGTGGCCTGGAACACCGTCGTGCCACGCACGAACACCGCTATTTCTGCGCGAACGGGCTCGCCGTCTGGCAAGCGGCCCACCAGAGCCCAGCGCCGGCTGCCGGCGTGGGGCGTGGCGCCCGGCACGGCCAGCAGCGCACGAGGTTCGGACGCCGCTGCGCCCAGGTTGGCCGCGGCGCTGTCGCGCAAATCGGCCAGCGCCGCGCCGATGCGGGTTGGGTCGCCGACATCGGCGAATGCCAAGGCCCAGGTCTGACCCCCGGCGCTGCAGGCGTGCAGGGCCAAGCGCACAGCCTGCCCGGCCAACTGCACACCGCGCACCTGCGGCGTGGGCTTGCAGGGCAAGAGCAGGCTCAATCCGCTGCCGGCCGGGCGCCAGTCGCGCCAGTCCAGCACCGGGCTGCAGCCGGCCAGAAACAGGCAAAGGCCGACGCCACTGGCGGCAAAACGGCTTCGGTATCGCATGCGGCAGATTATCCCGGGCCACTACTCCAGAATCTGCCCATGATCCCGACATCCACCCCCCCGTGCGCACTGCAAGGCGTGCGTGTGCTCGACCTGTCACGCGTGCTGGCCGGTCCCTGGTGCACCCAGACCCTGGCCGACCTGGGCGCCGAAGTCATCAAGATCGAACGCCCTGCTGGCAAGGGCCACCCGGGCGGTGACGACACACGCGGCTGGGGCCCACCCTTCCTGAAAGATGAACACGGCCAGGACACGGGCGAAGCGGCCTACTTCCTGGGCGCCAACCGCAACAAGCGCAGTGTGGCGATCGACATCGCACACCCGCGCGGTCAGGCCCTGGTGCTGGCGCTGGCCGAACGTTGCGACGTGGTGGTCGAGAACTTCAAGGTCGGCGACATGGCGCGCTATGGCCTGGATGTCGAAAGCCTGCGCCGGCACAACCCGCGGCTGGTCGTCTGCTCGATCACCGGCTATGGCCAGACCGGCCCCTACAAAGACCGCGCCGGCTACGACTACGCCGTGCAGGGCATGGGCGGCCTGATGAGCGTCACCGGTGAACGCGACGACCTGCCCGGTGGCGGCCCCCAGAAAGTGGGCGTGGCGGTGGCCGACCTGTTCACCGGCCTGTACGCCACCGTGGCCATCCTGGCTGCGCTGCGCCACCGCGACGCCACAGGTGTCGGGCAGACCATCGACATGGCCTTGCTCGACACCCAGGTGGCCATGCTTGCAAATCTGGGCGCCAACTATCTGGTCACGGGGCAGGCGCCCAAGCGCGCGGGCAATGCACACCAGAACATCGTGCCTTACCAGGTGTTCGCAGTTTCCGACGGGCACCTCATCCTGGCGGTGGGCAACGACGCTCAGTTCCAGCGCTTCTGCCAGGTCGCGGGCTGCCCGGAACTGCCGCAGGACGAACGCTTCGCCCGCAACGCAGCCCGCGTACGCCACCGCGATGTGCTGGTGCCGATGCTCGAAGGCATCCTGCGCCACCGCACGCGCGCCGACTGGCTGGCTGCGCTGGACGCAGCCAAGGTGCCCTGCGGGCCGATCAACGACTTCGATGAGGTCTTTCGCGACCCCCAAGTGCAAGCGCGCGGCATGGCCATGCCAGTGCCCCACCCCTTGAACGACAGGCTGCAACTCGTGGCCAGTCCGATGAAGCTGTCCGCCACGCCCGTGCAGTTGCGCCGCCCCCCACCGCTGCTGGGGCAACACACCGAAGAAGTGCTGGCCGAACTGGGGCTGGACGATGCCCAGGTGCAGGCCCTGCGAGCCGAGGGCGTGGTGGGCTGAGCTGCAGACCCGAAAGCCCACCCCTGGGCCGCGGGGGTGCTCGTCGTGGGTCGTGACGGAGTCGGCGGTCTCTACCTGGAACCACAGCGGCGACCCCCAAGGCGCGGGGTGGCGGCTGGCGGTTACACCTGTGAACCTCGTGTTTCAGAAAGTGTCCACGCCTGAAAGCCGTGGCAAACCGTCACCCGGCCCGCTTTACGCCCGCCCATGTAAACCGCATGGCGGCAGACACAACACCACGAACACCGGCCAGGCCGAGTGCTCCGGGAGCTTGAAGATCATGGAAATTTCAGAACTCGTGCGGGATCAGGTCGCGCCGGCCGAGCGCCCCAGCCGATCGATGGACCCGCATCTGCTGCTGTCGCGGCTGGGCGGTGAAGTGGCACGCACCCTGTCAGCTGCACTCGAGCGCGTCAACACGCTGGCGGCCACCGGGAAAATCAACCGCGGCAGCCTGCGCGCGCTGCGCGAAGAGGTCGACCATGCGCGCCGCGCCGGCATCATGGGCCAGCAAGTCAGCCACTTCGCTTCCGGCCGCGTGAAGGTACAGCGCGAACGCCTGGACCTCACCGGCTTGCTGCTGGAAACCGTGCGCCAACGTCGGCGCGAGATCGACACCCGGGGCATCGAAGTGCGCCAGTTCTTCGCCCAGGCCGAAGTGATGAGCGACGCCACGCTGACGTTTTCACTGTTGCAGAGCTTGTTCGACTGGGCTTTCGAACATTCGGCCTCCCGCATCGACCTGAAACTTGATGTCAAACCCTGGCCGGCCCATGCCCGCCTGAGCTGTGCTTTCGGCCACCCGGCAGCAGACCAAAAGAAAGCCGATGACAGCAACTGGCTGGACGGGGACGCCACACCACTGGAGACCATGTCCTGGTGCTTGCTGCAGCAAACCGCAGTGGCACTGGGTTTGATCATTTATCGCCACGACACCACCAACCGCACCACGCTGACACTGGAATTCCCGGAAACCGTGGTTTCGCGCATTGACGGCTTGTCTACCAGTGAACTGGACGACCCCAGCCAGCACCACCACAACTCGCAGCCCCTGGCAGGTCGGCACGCACTGGTCGTGGCGAGCCGGCGCGAGGTGCGCGGCCTGGTGCGCGACGCCCTGCGCCCCATGGGCCTGATGATCGACTTCGTCAACTCGGTCGAAGAAGCCATCAATTTTTGCCGCGATGGCCTGCCGCATGCCGTGGTTTACGAAGCAGCCCTGGCCGGCGAAAAGTTCGACAAGCTGCGCGCTGACATGCTGGCCGAAGTGCCGACCATGGCCTTCGTCCAGATTGCCGAACACGGCAAGGCCTTCGAGGTGTTGAACCTGGGCACACACCAGTTCGCCAGCGTGGGGCGCGAAGCCCTGCTCGATTCACTGCCGGCGGCCATGATGTTCGAGCTGGCGCGCAGCGACAACCCAGCGAAGTAGCCCGCGCCGGCGCTGATCTAGCGGCCAAACACTTTTTTCAGAATCGCGCTGCCGGTAGCCACCGGGTCGGCGCGGATTTTTTTCTCTTCCACACCGATCATCGTGTACAGGCCGTCCAGCGCGCGCTGGGTGACGTACAGCTGGATGTTGGCGTCCTCGCCCTTCAGCAGGCCCATGCCGGCGGCCTTGCCAGCCACGGCGTTGTAGCGTTCTGCCAAGCCCACCTTCTGTGTAGCCCGGGTGACCACGGGCAGAAACTTTTCGCCCAGGGGTTGGCGGGTTTTGGTGGAGAAAAAATCGGTGACCGAGTTCTCGCCGCCGCGCACGATCTTCAACGCCTCTTCCACGCTCATGGCCTTGATGGCATTGACCAGCAGCGGCCGCGCTTCGGTCATCGAGGCTTCAGCGGCGCGGTTCATGGCAGTGACGAGTTCGTCGACGCGCTGGCCCTGGCCGGTCGCCTTCAGCAGCTTGGCCGTCTTCTCCAGCGCGCTGGGCAGGCGTATGCGCACCAGTTCATTGCCCAGGAAGCCGTCGGTACGCCCCAGCAGCCCTACCGCGGCCGTTGCCCCGCGTTCAAGCGCTGCGCGCACGCCCAGTGCGGCATCGCTTTCGCCCAGCTGCGCCTGGGCCGGCAGCGCCAGGCCAAGGCCGGCCAGCCCAACGGCACCCAAACCCAAACCCAACTTCAATCTCGCTGCCAGTCTCGATGTCAGAAACGCTTGCGTAAACTCTCTGCGATGCATGTGTTGTCCTCGTCTCAGCCAAAGACCGATCTTGCGCGCCGCCTGGCCCCGATGACAAGCAGCGCGATGGCCCTGGCCTGGGTGTCCGCCTGCGGCCAACGCGAGGTCGACAACACCGGCGTCGTCGCCCGGCGTTTTGGCGATATTGAGGCCGAAGCATGATTGGCCGCCTTGCGGGCGTGCTGGCCGCCAAGAACCCGCCGCAACTGCTGGTCGATGTTGGTGGCGTCGGCTATGAAGTCGACGTGCCGATGAGCACCTTCTACAACCTGGGCGCGGTGGGCCAGCCGGTGGTGCTGCTGACGCATTTCGTGGTTCGGGAAGACGCACAACTGCTGTACGGCTTTCTCACTGCCGAAGAGCGCGCCACCTTCCGTGAACTGGTGAAGATCAGCGGCGTTGGCCCGCGCACGGCCCTGGCCATTCTTTCGGGCCTGAGCGTGGCCGAACTGTCGCAATGTGTCAGCCGCCAGGACAGCGCGCGGCTGGTCAAGGTGCCCGGCATCGGCAAGAAGACGGCAGAACGCCTGCTGCTGGAACTGAAGGGCAAGCTCGGCCCCGACCTGGCTTTGCCCGCCGGCGCGCCCATCAGCGACAACCAGACCGACATCGCCCAGGCCCTGCAGGCCCTGGGCTACAACGACCGCGAAGCCCAGGCCGCTTTGAAGGCGTTGCCGGCAGACGTGGGTGTCAGCGACGGCATCAAGCTGGCGTTGAAGGCGCTGAACCGTTGAACCGTTGAACCGTTGAACCGTTGAACCGTTTGAATCCAGGCGCCCCGGGGTACCCCCGAAGGCTGCCGCTTCAGCCTTCCACGCGCCCCGCCGGGCCGAAGCCGTAAACCCGCACCAGCCAACGGGTGGGCAGCTGCAAGGCAGCCGCGTTGTAAGTTTGTGCAGCGGCATCGAACACCCGCCGCGCAAAGCCCAGTTCGGCCAAGGCTTCGCGCCACGACTGCA
>JBBQAW010000189.1:0-8025 GCA_038316815.1 Burkholderiales bacterium | reverse complement strand
CGCGCGCCTACCCGACTCGGTTCCATGGCGTCTTTGCGCCGAACGCAGCCTTGCGCGCGCAGCTCACACCATCCGGGCGCGGCAAACGTCCTCCTGCGAACGAGGAGTCGACTGGGGCCAACAGCGACCACCGCAACTCCGACGAAAAGCGCCGCTCGTTGACCTGGGCACAGCGCTTCCCTGCAGCGCTGCGCTCGGGCTGCTGTCGGGGATCGGCGAGAAATCGCCAACGACGGCGAGGCTCCGCGCGCCCGCGATGCCGAAATCCCACTCGCGAACATCCGATCGGCGCCCAGACCGGCGCTTGGGCGACCGCCGGGGACAAGCCTTCGCAGAGCATTCCGCTGGCCTGCGGCGGCTGGGCCGACACGGCCGGGGCCTACCGTCTGCTGAGCAACGACAGCTTTGATTGGCGTGACGTGCTCGAGCCGCATACGCGCTGCACGATGCAGCGTATGGCGGCTGAGAAGTTGGTGCTGTGCCTGCAAGACACCACCGAGTTGGACTTCAACGGTCAGACCATCGAAGGACTTGTTCAGCGTTGCCCTGAGCCACGGTTCAAGCGGCGAACCAACGCCGATCTTCTCGGATCAGGAAGTCTGGACTCGGGTTTGACTCAGTAACTGCTCAGTAACCCGCCGCCTGCGCCATCGCCAGCCAATCGCTCAAGCTGCCGAAACACTCGATGTTGGGGCTGAGCACCGGCACCAGATAGCAGAGTTGCTGGTCGCTGTTGCGCAAGCCCAGGTAGTTGTTGGTGCGGCTGTAAAAGCGGTACGTGTAGCCCTCACCGTCGAGCACTGCGGGGCTGGCGGGGGTGGCGTACTGCGGGTAAACGGCTTCGATGTAGTTGAAGACACGCAGGTAGGCAGGGACCAAGGCGCCGACAGGTAGTTCGCGCACGCCCGTGGTGAGCACCAGGTCGCCAGCCTGCAGAGCGTTGTTGGCTCGGCGAACCAGGACCGGCAGATCGCTGAAAGTGGCGTCGCCGGGCACAGAGATGATCGGCAGTGCGGCGATGGCGCTTGCGATGGCCAGGCTGGGTGCGGTCAACCTGCCGAAAACAGTGAAGCCGCCGTTTTGGCAATTCAAGCCATTGTCGAGTGGGCTGGTGCAGTTGCCGGCGTTGTCGGCCAGATTGACGAACCACTGGTTGGTGGCGCTGTTCGGGTTGCCCCCCAGTTTGGCCATCGCTACGGTGCCGCGCAGATTGGAGCGTGTGGCACTGAACTCATTGACCACCGGCGGGTCGGTCGGGATTTTCACGGCGCCACCCACCAACGGCAGTCTGAAACCGCCGCCCTGCAAAACGAATCCCGGGATCAACCGATGAAAGAACGAGCGTTCGTAGTCCCCTCGCCGCACATAGTTCAAAAAGTTGGACACCGTCTGCGGCGCCTGGGCGTCGTACAGCTCGATGTCGATCGGCCCCAAGGCCGTGTCCATGCGCACGGTGGTCGCGCACGCCACCACGGGCACCAGCGCCAGCAGCCAGGGCATCGCGGCCTTGCGCAAGCCCCTGAACAGTGGGCGTGAAGAGAGAAGGGACAGATGCATCAGATGTGTGGACATGGCAATCGAGCGTGTGGGGAGTGCGGGCCGCAAAGCCGGAACCCGGATTTTGACCTATGGCCCCCCTTTGTAACCACGAAACTGCGCTGGTCTTGAATCGGTGTTTGAAGCTTGACCGCGACACGCACGAGTGTTACCCGCTTCAGCGCTGTCCGATGCGCAAGCTGCCGTTGGGTGCGCGCAGCGTCTGCTTGCCTTGCCCTTGATCGGTGACCCACTGCACCTCGATGCGCTTGATCCTCGGGAAGCGCTTGAACAGCGGCAGCTCCAAGGCGCGCAGGGCCTCGATGCTGGCGCACTGGTAGTTCAGGGTGGCGAACAAGTCGGCATGTGCTGCGTCCTGGGTGCCCGGCTTGGCTGGCTGCAAGCTCTCGGCATCGATCTCGCTGCTGCTGAGCTGGCACTGCGCTGATGCGGGCAAAGTCAGCCATTGGCCAGGGTCGCCCAGCGTCTTCAGCGCTGCCTGCGCGGCGTCGCGCTGGGCGGCTGTGCGCGGGCGGTGCTCAAAACCCACCAGGCTGTCCAGCGGCGCCTCCAGCTGCACCGTGAGTTGCTGGCCCTGCGTGGCCAACTGCAGCGACACGACGCCATGCACATGCGCCTTGCCGGCCCAGGCCGAGCCAGAACAGATCAGGCCAGTTGCCAGGCCCAGCAGTTGCCACTGCAGGCGCAGGCCAACCCGGCGAAGCGGGGTTTGAACGGTCGATGCGGCATGGGACATGGTGGTGGTCCGGAGGGTGGCTGTGGAGGTCTTGCTGGATGCACGGCGTCACCGCGCGACGCGTTAATGATATCGCCATCTCAAAACCAACAAACAACGTTCAGCCGGCACCGCGCGCGCAGCTGTCCGCAAGGCTGCTGTTTCAGGCGCCGGCGGCGCCTCTCCAGGCCAGCCGTGCGGGCCCCGACAATGCAACCCCTGTTCGTCTACGCAGGCGCCAACCTGCACCTGGCCGACATGTGGGCCTACGCACCGGTGGCCGGCGCCTATGTGCTGGCGCGCACGCTGGCCAAGACCTTGACGGTGTACGGCTGTGGCTTGGCTTTCGGCTACGAGCACAAACAAGCGGTGTCCACGGGCTTGCTGCTGGTGCCGATGGCCGGTCTGGCTATCGGCCTGGTGCAGACGACCACCACGCTGATGCCGGAGCTGGCGCGCAGATGTCGGTGCTGGTGCTGGCCGCCGTGGCGGTGTTCGAAACCGTCGGCCCACCGATTGCTGCCTACGCACTGCGGCTTTCGGGTGATGCCGGCAAGGCAGCGCACGGGTTCAGCGAATCGGCGCCTGCCGCTGAAAGTACGCCACCGCCGACGCTGGCCGATCTGGTCAGCGCCACAGCTGCCGGGCCGGAGAATGCCGCAGCGACCGCCGGTCCCGCAGCTGCCGGCACAGCAGCGCCTGCCCTGCCCGCCCCGCCCGCAAGCAAAGGACACCCGCCCTGAAGCGTGAGGCGCAAGCGCGCCTTTGCTTAGCCGCTTGCTGCGTTATGCGGTGTGGGTGCTGGGCACGCTGCTCGCGCTCAACTCGGTGGGCATCAATCTGACCAGCATTGCGCTGGTCGGCAGCGCGTTGGCGGTGGGCCTGGGTTTGGGCTTGCAAAACGTGTTCAGCAACTTCGCCTCGGGCGTGATCATCCTGATGGAGCGCAGCCTGAAAGTGGGCGACTTCGTGGACCTGGAGTCTGGCGTGCGGGGCCACGTGCGTGAAGTTGCCATGCGCTGTACGCGAGTGACCACCAACGACTCACTGGACATCCTGGTGCCGAACTCGGAGTTCATCAACGGGCGCGTCAGCAACTGGACGCTGGACGATTCGCACCGCCGCATGCGGGTGCCCTTTGGCGTGGCCTACGGCAAGCCCAAAGAGCTGGTGCGTGAAGCCGGGTTGGCGGCGGCCAAACAGGTGTCGGGCGTCGTCGAAACCCTCAGCATGCGCACCCAGGTGTGGCTGACGGCGTACGGTGACAACTCGGTCAACTACCAGCTGATCGTCTGGGCTGACCGCCTATTGACCACCCATCCCGCATCGACGCGGGCCAAACTGATGTGGGCGCTGGACGACGAACTGGCCAAGCGCAAGATCGAGATCCCGTTTCCGCAACGCGATCTGCATGTGCGCAGCGGTGTGCTGGATGTGCGGGTGCAGGGCGATCGGGCACAAGACCCCGGGGTCGGCCATAGCGGGGCCGTCGTTGCAGAGGTTGCGGCAGACCTTGCTGCAGACCTTGCTGCAGACAAGCCTGCATGATTTGGGACAATCCGGGTTATGAACCCCCAGGACCTGCCCACCGCGTTGCGCAGCGCTGACGAACGCGACACCGCCGACACCGGCACCGGCACCGGCAGCGCAAATCTTGTGCTGAGCCGCGCCGATCTGGCCGCCTACATGGCCAAGCTGGGCCAGCAGGCGCGCGCTGCGGCCACCGTGATGGCCGCAGCGCCCACGGCCGCCAAGAACCAGGCGCTCACTGCCCTGGCGCACGGCTTGCGCCAGGCGGTGGACGAGCTGCAACAGGCCAACGCCCTGGACCTGCAAGCTGCCCGCAGCGCAGGCATGGCCGAAGCCCTGGTGGACCGGCTCAAACTCACGCCCCGGATCATCGAGACAATCAGCCAGGGCTGCGAGCAGATCGCCGCCATGCCCGACCCGGTGGGTGAAATCAGCGGCCTGAAGCGCCGCCCCAGCGGCATCAACGTGGGCCAGATGCGGGTGCCGCTGGGTGTCTTTGGCATGGTCTTCGAGAGCCGGCCCAACGTCACCATCGAAGCCGCATCGCTGGCCATCAAGAGCGGCAACGCCTGCATCCTGCGCGGTGGCTCCGAGGCGCTGCACAGCAACCTGGCGTTGTGGCGGCTCGTCCAACATGCGCTGCTGCAAGTCGGCTTGCCTGTCGATGCGGTGCAATTGGTGCAGACCACCGACCGTGCCGCCGTCGGCCACTTGATCACGATGCCGCAATGGGTGGACCTGATCATCCCGCGTGGCGGCAAAGGCCTGATCGAGCGCATCAGCGCCGAAGCGCGCGTGCCGGTGATCAAGCACCTGGACGGCAATTGCCATGTGTACGTCGACGCCGAGGTCGACCTGCCACTGGCGCTGAGGGTCACCGACAACGCCAAGACACAGAAGTACAGCCCTTGCAATGCTGCCGAGTCGCTGCTGGTCCACGCCGATCGCTGTGCAGATTTCTTGCCCCAGATCGGCGCCATCTTTGCCCACAAGGGCGTGCAGATGCGCTGCTGCGCCCGCGCCGCTGCAGCCTTGCAAGCGGTGGCTTCAGCGCGGCCGCTGGTCGTCAACGCGACCGAGGAAGACTGGGCCACCGAATACCTGGCGCCCATCATCAGCATCAAGGTGGTGGACTCGCTGGACGAGGCGATGCAGCACATCGACCATTACGGCTCGCACCACACCGACGCCATCCTGACCCGCTCGTACGCCAACGCCATGCGCTTCGTGCGCGAGGTCGATTCAGCCAGTGTGATGGTCAATGCCAGCACCCGCTTTGCCGACGGCTTCGAGTACGGGCTGGGCGCGGAAATCGGCATCAGCACCGACAAGTTCCATGCCCGCGGGCCAGTGGGCCTGGAAGGCCTGACCTCGCTCAAGTGGGTGGTGCTGGGCCAAGGCGAGGTACGGGTCTGAGCGAGGCCCCCCGATGAGCTGGCCGTGGGCGCTGCTGTGCTTGCTGCTGCTGGTGTTGCTGCTGTTCTGGGCCGTGGGCGCCTTCAAACGCCTGCAACAATTGCGCGCAGCTGTCGTCCGGGCCTGGCAGAAAGTGCAAGAGGCCAGCGTGCAGCGCGGCGAGGCGTTGCGCCCCCTGGTGGCCGCGCTGCGCGAACCCCTGGCATCTGAAGCGCAGACGCTGGACCAGTGTCTGGCTGCGCTGGATCTCTTGGCAGCCAGCCAGGCGGCAATGAACCTGCAACCCCTGGCGCCACCGAACACCCGCCACTGGGCAGCCGCAGAAGCCGGCTTTGCGGCCAGCGCCAGCCGCATCTCCTCCTTGCTCGATCAGTACCCTGATATGCAGGGACAAGAGCCCTGGCAGAGCTTGTGCGCAGAGTGGGAGCGGGCGCAAGGCCGAATGCCCTTCGTGCGCCAGCTGTTTGGCGAGGCAGCCGGCGCCTACAACACCGCGCTGGCCGAGTTTCCTACCCGCTGGCTGACGCGACTGTTTCGTTTCTATCCCGCGGGAACGGTCTGAAACTCAGGCTTCGGTGCTGCGTCAGCGGGACCCGGAAGACAACCAGCGGTCGAACAGACCGCGCAAGCCCTTCTGGTCAGGCTGTGCTGCAACGCCAGACACGTGCACGCTTCAACCTAGAAACCGCAGTTGACCGCTTGGCACCGCAGGACAAGCCGCGTGGCTGCTGCAATTCATGACCACGGCGCACTTCACCTGTTGGGTGACAGCGCTACGCACCCGATCGAGCCATGCTGGACCACGCTGGCAGCGTTGCGAATCCGCGCGATGCCACAGGGCATCGCTGTGGTTCGCGCCTTGCCATCGCGGCCCATCATGGCCCGCTCGGGCGCGTTCAACTGCGGTTTCTAGGTTCAAAGGTGCAGCGGTCGGCCGTCCCGAAAACGGTGACGCAAGGGTGTGGGCCGGTGAAGGGATGGTGGAAGCCACGGCCCGCCGCGTTGATCACCAGCACTGGCGCGGCCCTTTGACCGAGGGCGCACCTGCCATGCCGGGTTACTCGATCACGATGGCGACAGCGCCGGTGGCGTTGTAGACCACGAAGTCGTCGAGCACGCGGATGGTGTCGACCGCGTCGGCCAGGGGTTCGCACAAGGGCCTCAGGAGCCCGGCTGCGCGGGTCAGGGTAGCCCTCAAGGCAATGCTGCGGTACTTGGCCCCGGCTCACAGAATTCCGTCGCCCTGGCGGTGCGCTGGCCTGGTGATGCCATTGCCGCTCGCGCTGCAGCCAGGCCCGTGAGCTCGGTGAACACTCGAAGCGAACGGCCGGCGTGGTCGATGGTGTGAACCCCCGGCGCGGGTTGGGCCCAAGTGATGGTCGGCCGCTGGCCGTGCTGAAAGGCACGCGTGACGGCGACCCGTTCAGCGTGCGTCACGTCGTCACCCGGCGCCAGCGACATGATGACCTTGATCTGTTCGCCTCCTTCGCGACCCTCTCCACAAATCCGGTCTCGCGGGTGCCCCACGGGGCGCCAGCGGCCACCCGCCGGGCGGATCTTCAGGCCGCTTTCAAAGCCTGCAGAACCGCCGCCGCCAGCGGCTCGTGTTTCAGCTGCAAGCCGGCTTGAACCAGGTCTTGGGCCTGCTGCTTGTCACCATCAGCCCAAACCCGCAAAGCCTGGCCGAGCAGCCGCCGTGACTGGCTGTCGGCGCGGCGCACCAGCGTCAGATCGCAGCCGCAACGTGGGCACAAGGGCTCATTGGCCAAACGGCTGCGACATGCCGGGCACCGCTCCAGGCTCATCCCTCGCCCCGCCGCCTTCTTTGTGCCCGGCCCCTTGCGCGCGTGGACGCGGTGTCGGGCACGCCAAGCGCGGTGCTGCGGCCGGCCATCTCAGGCCTCCAGGTAATACAGCAGATCGGCCAGCACATCCATGCTGCCCTTCAGGGCCGCGCCGTCTTCTGCCAGGGCTTCCTTGAGGCCTGCCATGGCGTCGACCAGGTCTTCGGCATCTTGGGCGCCCATGCTCTCCAGCAGGCGTTCGGCCTTTTCCAGCAGCGCCTGGCCTTCGACCCGCTGGCGCCGAGCTTCGGCGCCGGGCACCGAAAGGGGTTCGGCCGCAGCGTGAAGCGCGGCCTCGGCCCAGGCGCCGCCTGCTGGCTCGGACTCGCCAAACAGCGCCTGCACGCGGCTGCGCGCTGCATCGAGTTTGTCGGCTTCGAATCGGGCGATGGCATCGCCAATGGTGATGCTGCGTTGCAAGCCGCTGCGCTTTTCCCGCGCCGTCACTTCCAGGATGCCATTCAGGTCGAGCGCCAGGCCCAACACGATGGGGTTGCCTTGCGGCACCCGGCTCAGGCCTTCGACCCGGAATTTGCCGATCTCGATGTTGTTCAAGGCGTCGGGGTCTTCGCCTTGGTAGACCTGGATATCGACCGAGTCCTGGTTGTCGTGAATGGTGTAGAAAACCTCGCTCTTGGAGACCGGAATAGGGGTGTTTTTGCGGATCAGTGGCACGAAACAATGGGCGTAGGGCTGACCCCGGAGCTCGCTCAAGGTGCTGGTGCCGAAGGTGTAGGGCGTGATGTCCACCAGCACCGTGCGGGTCTGCGCGCCGGCAATCAGGGCAGCCTGAATGGCCGCGCCCATGGCCACGCACAGGTCGGGGTCGACTTCGGCGCGAGGCTGCTTGCCGGTGACTTCTTCAAGCCTGCGCACCACCATTGGCGTGCGTGTGGCCCCGCCCACGAGCAAGACTTCGTCGATGTCCTGCACTGCCAGGCCAGCCCCTTTCAAGGCCACGTG
>JBBQAW010000188.1:0-8069 GCA_038316815.1 Burkholderiales bacterium | reverse complement strand
TCTCACAAGGTCCCAGGAAGTCCAAAAAGCCCTGATGTTTCAACGATTAGGGCTTTTTTCTTGTCCAGAGCCTTCTCCGAAGGTTTCGCAAAAACACTCTGCGCGGCACGAAATTTGGCGATGAGTCGGCCTGAGACGGTGCAAACTTATCGCTATGCCGCGGGACTTTATCCCCTCCGGTGCCACGATCAGGGCGATCCGACCGGGCGACGAGCGCTCGCGCCTGTCAGATGGTGACGGCCTCTTCATGCAGCTTCTCGTGGAGGGTGGCTCCCACGGCTGGCGTCTGGACTACCGCTTGGATGGGCGTCGCCAGGTCATGTCGCTGGGAACGTACCCCGACACGTCGCTTCTGCTGGCCAGCCGCAAGGCCGTCGAAGCCCGAGAACTGATCGCCCAGGGCATCGACCCCATGGCACGCCGGAAGGCCGCGCCGCAGCGCGACCTTTCGCCGCAACCCAGCCGTGACGGACCGGATATCGAGCGTTGACGCAACGCTTCGAAGATGCAGGGCGCCAGAGTCGCTGTCCGAGTGCACGAGGCTGTTCCAGGGCTTGGCGAGGGCGGCGCCACAGTGAGGGCGGACGCCTGCATCGGTTTTTGCGACTGGCCGATCGACTGGTCGACCTCATGGCTCGGCCAGTCGAAGCATCAGAGACTTGTTCGTGCGCCGCCTGACGCCAGCCGGCCGAGACGCTCAGACTCGGCGCGCGCTTCAGCCAGCAATTGGCCCCAGTCCGATGGCGGGTGACCGCTGTCGAGCATCTTGCGGAACACGCCGGTAGGCGTCGTCGACGGTTTCGGAGGCCCGCCTCGTGTCCTCGTCGTTGACCCACGCGAACACGATCACCTTGGCCTGCGCGTGGAACCGGTAGAACAGCCGGTATTGCTGGAAAAACTTGGCCCTGAACCAGTGCTTGTGCGCGTGACCGAGCGTATTGCCTTGGCGGTACTCGGGCCGGGTGGGGTCTTGTGGAATCACCTCGAACGCCAACTTGGCAATGGCGGCCAGTCGCTTGGTGGCGTTTTTCTTGATGTAGCCGGCCGTCCTTGTGCTTGAGCGCTTCAACTTGCCCCGTCAGGGCGTCGAGTTGATCCAGGAAGATCGGGTGGGCAAAGAGGGTCCAGCCATTGACGACCAGCGGCTGGACGCTGCTCATTCATCGTCCGCTAACAGCGGCGCGTCCAGATCAACCTCGACACTGCCGACCAGCGCCTGAATGCGCTGCACCAGACTGGCGTCCACGGCCTGGAGCCGCTCGGGGTGCTCCGCAAGGTCCCTGGCCAGTAAGCCGAGAAAAGCCACCAATGCGGGGTCATTGACCTCGCTGGCGGGTGCGCGCTTGAGCACGACCTCCCCATCTGGGCGGATCGTGTACTGAATCTTGTCGCGCTTTTCC
Source organism: Burkholderiales bacterium (assembly GCA_038316815.1). GTDB lineage: Bacteria > Pseudomonadota > Gammaproteobacteria > Burkholderiales > Burkholderiaceae_C > Rubrivivax. The sequence continues at coordinate 6,669 of JBBQAW010000188.1, read as the reverse complement.
AGCTGCAGGGCCCGGCGCACCGTCTCTGAAACGGTGGTCTGGTAGCGGTCGGTCAGCGTCGATTCGACTTTCACGAGGGCAGGCATGACGTTTCTCCGGCTGCGAAGTTCTACGCAGAGAGCAATGCAACTGCATTGCCATTTCGATGCAGTTGCATTCTTTATCGGGCACCAAGCCGGCAGCGATGCCAGGGCCTGCTGCAAAGTGGGTACTGGCTTGCTGGATCGGCCCTTGCGTCCAACCGCCCAGATCAGGCCAAACGCTGATGAGCTGTCGTTGACATCCGCCGTGCCTCAAACGCAAGAACCTGGCTGATGCCCAGCGGCGGTATGCCGCAGTCAAGCACACCAGCCACGGCGGCAGCCAGATCGGCACCTGCAGATCGGCACCGACGGGCAGTCCAGTAAGGCCGCTTTCGGGCTTGGACCCGCAGTCGATCGACCCCCAATGGATCGACGTGTGGGCTATGGCAGTGCAATAACAAATAGTGGCCATCGCCGATATAGTGTATTTATTCCTTTAAGCCAGTATTATGCTTTTATCGTTCTTAACCAGTAAAGCGTCGACCTGCTTCAGACCTCAATGAACTTCCCACTTCGCATCGCCGACCAACTGCAGCCGCACTTGCGCGCGCTGCGCAAGCGCCGTGGCCTGACGCAGGCCCAGCTTGGGGCTCTTGTGGGTGTCAAGCAGGCGCGCATCGCCGAGATCGAGGCGAACCCGGGCGCGGTCAGCCTGGACCAGCTCACCCGGTTGCTGGCGGCGCTGGGCGGCACCCTGCACCTTCACACCGACGTTGATGTCTCCGCGGTGGCGCGGGTTGGCTCAGCCAAGGCGGTCGCAAAGCCGCCGGCGAAGGCGAAGACCAAGGCGAAGACCAAGGCGAACAGCACCGCCAAACCCACCCAACCCAAACCGGCCAGCCGAGGCGTCACGATTGCCGCAAAGAAGGGCGTCTGGTGACCACCGCGCTGAACGTTTGGATGAACGGCGAACTTGTCGGCACCTGGACTGTCGACCGCGCGACCCACGCTTTCATCTACGACCGCAGCTGGCTGGCATCGCCCAAGGTGCGCTCGCTGTCGCTGTCGCTGCCGATCACCACATCGCGCGAGGTTCGTGGCGACGCTGTCGCCAACTACTTCGAGAACCTGCTGCCCGACAACGACCGCATTCGCGAGCGGCTGAGCCGGCGTTTCAGGACGCAGGGGGCCGATGCGTTCTCATTGCTACAGGCCATTGGCCGCGACTGCGTAGGCGCCGTGCAACTGCTGCCGGAGGGTGTCGAACCCAAGGGCTGGAAGCAGGTGGAGGCCGCGCCGCTGACCGAGCGGCAGATCGTCGATGTGCTGCGGGCTGTTCCGGCCGACACCGGTCCTGGTGCGCCGCGGACCGACGACGAGCTGTTCCGCATCTCGATCGCCGGCGCCCAAGAGAAGACCGCCTTCACGCGTTTCAAAGGCCGCTGGTGCCGCCCGCTAGGCGCCACCCCGACGACGCACATCGTCAAGCTACCGCTCGGTCTGGTGGGCGGGTCACGTCGCGTCGACCTGTCCGACTCGGTCGCCAACGAATGGATGTGCGCGCAGTTGGTTTCACAGCTCGGCCTGCCCGTGGCGCCGACGACGATGGTGCGCTTCGGTGACGAGACGGTGCTGGTGGTCGAACGCTTCGACCGCGCCTGGATGGACGACGGCACGTGGATAGCACGGCTGCCGCAGGAAGACTTCTGCCAGGCGCTGGGCGTGCCGCCGCGCCGCAAGTACGAGCAAGACGGCGGGCCGGGCATGGCCAGGTGCCTGCAACTGCTGGCGGGCAGTGCCGACCCGCAGCAGGACACGATGGCCTTCCAGCTGACGCAGCTGGCCTTCTGGCTGCTGGGCGCCACCGACGGCCATGCGAAGAACTACTCGATCTTTTTGCAACCGGGCGACAGCTACGTCATGACGCCGCTGTACGACATCTTGTCCATGTGGCCCTACGTCGGCACAGCACCGAACCAGTTCAACGCCCGCCAGATCGGGCTGGCAATGGTCATGCGCGCCAAGAACGTGCACTACAAGCTGCACACCATCCTGCCCCGGCATTGGCACGGCTTGGCCATGAAGCACGGCGGGCCGGCTGTGTGGGATGCGATGCAAGGGCTGGTGGAAAGAGTGGAGCCCGCGATCGACGCCGTCGCAGCGCGGCTGCCGAGCAACCTGGACGATCGCACGTGGCAGGCCATCGCGAACGGGATGCGAGCGCAGGCGGCGCGCTTCGCTGCCGGCGCTGCGCGGCTTTGACGGTGCGACCCCTCGGACAGGCCGAGCCGCGACTCCGACACACTGCCAGCGATGAACATCAGCACCCGCGCGTCGGCGCATCCCATTGACGCCGAGGCTGACGGCGTTGGACGGACCAGGGACCTGTTCGCTGATCAAGCGCCTATCGCTGATCGACCGCACACCCAGCCGCTGGCAGACGGCGCGGTGGTGCTGTACGGCTTTGCATCATCGGCAGCCGAGCTGCTGTGGCGCGAAATTGGCCTTGTCATTGAAGCTTCACCGCTGCGGCACATGCTGACGCCGGGCGGGCTGCGCATGGCGGTGGCGATGACTAACTGCGGTGCGCTGGGTTGGGTCAGCGACCGCCGCGGCTATCGCTATGAGGCGGTCGACCCGAGCAACGGGTGCACCTGGCCGCAGATGCCAGAAAGCTTGCGAAGCTTCGCCCAATCGGCGGCTGCTGCTGCTGGCTTTTCTGGCTTCGAGCCTGACGCATGCTTGATCAATCGCTACGAGCCTGGCGCCCGGATGGGCTTGCACCAAGACCGTGACGAGCAGGACTTCCTGCAGCCGATCGTCTCGCTGTCTCTCGGCCTGCCCGCAATGTTCCTATTCGGCGGCATGAAACGCAACGACCCCACCTTGCGCGTGCCACTTTTCCACGGCGATGTGGTGGTGTGGGGCGGGCCGTCGCGACTGCGGTTTCACGGTGTGCTGCCGATCAAGGATGGGTGGCACCCGCTGACTGGCGGCTGCCGGGTGAATCTGACGTTCAGGCGCGCGTCGGCCTGATGCAGCTTTGTGCAATGACGCGCTGAGTTGCGCACTTGTGCGCAGCTGTGCTCATACCGGCCGAATCTGGTTCACATACGGTTCACATACGGTTCGGCTACGGGTCGGTCTCGGTCACATTGGTGTCAGCTTATGGTCGCCTTGAGTGGGTTCTCTGTCGACTCGCCGCTGATGTGCCGAGAGTGGACGCTGCTTGGCAGACAAATGAGGGCAAGAATGTGTTGAGTGCAGGATAGGCTGGGCGCTGGCAATTGGCTGACGCGCGTTTCCGCGGCGGCAGCGACACCGCTGTAGCGACAACTCCTGCATTGCTTGGACACGTTACCCCTGAGCCCAAGCTGTTAACGGTGATAAACAGTAGGCCCTGGGACCAATCCGAGGCGACGGAAGAGGAAGCAAGGACCGAATGACTGGCTGCGCCGCTGATTCCTGCGCTGCCTAATTGGCGTGCTCGAAGGCCAGCGCCAGTCCCTGCATAGGTGATCTCTCCACCGAGGACGTCACTGTGGCCAACTCAACAACGAACCGCAGGCCGGTGATACGAGGGTCCGTCGGGCGCTCAGGCCTCGGAATGTCTGACATTAAGTAGACAGCCAGATTCCTGTCGGCAAAAGACATGTCGAACTGCCGGTCGAGACCGGCAGAAAAGTCCGCGCCCAATCGGCGGCTATGTTCTGCCAGAGCTTTAGTCTGAGTCTGGCATCGCCGGGGGCGGCGTCTTCGATGCGTCGGGCGAGGTCGAGGACGCCCAGACCTCCAGTCAGCGGCTGCAGTAGAAGTGAAGCGACGAGGCCCAACCCTTCAGCAGGCGGCTCCAACTGTTCTAGAGCGAAATCGTGAACCCGCGTGCCTTGAACCGTGGCCTTGACCTCGAGGCAAAGCAAGTCGCTGGAAAAATCATAGCGGTCAAATTGGTCCGAGTGCCACATGCCCAGCGCAGCGGCACTATGACCGCATCGCAAGATGACATACAACACGGCCCACAGACCAGACAACTCTCGCCTGCTCGGAGCGGCCAAGGCGCGGAAGATGTCTCGCAACTGGACGATGCAGCTTTCCAACTCTCGCGACCCTGCGTTCGCAGGTATGCCCTCCACTGCGGCCGCGACGCACCGAATGAAAAGCTCGAACAACTCCGGGGTGGTGCCATCGCAGGACACTAGACAGAACTGGTCCTCCAGTGCCTGAGCTTCCACTAACACTCGGCAGGTAACGTGAAACAGGGCATTCAGGTGCCGATGCCGTTCGGGGTGCCCTGTCAGCCCTTCTCAGTTTGCCCAGCTTGCCGTTCAGCGGCCCGCCGTTTCAGCTGGTCAGCGCCTTGCGGGCGCGGTGCAGGCGTACGAACAGGTTCTGCTCGGTGATGCGCAGCGTGCTGCAGACCTCGGCACTGCTGCGGTCGTGCAGCAAACGCAGTTCGACCACTTGGCGCAGCGTGGTGGGCAGCGCGGCGATGCGGCGCAGCGTGTGGGCCAAGCGTTCGCGCTGTTCGGCCACGTCATCGGGGCGCGCACGCGGGCAGGTCAGCGCTTCGTGGGGCGATGGGCGGTCCAGGCCGCTGCCGCTATCTTCATCTGCGCTGCCAGCGTCCAGGCTGTCGTGCCCGCTGCGCTGGCGTACCAGATCGACGATCTTGTGCTTCAGGATGCCCACCAGCCAGCTGCGCAGGGCGCTGCGTGCGCCGAAGCTGGCGCGGCCCGTGACCACGGCTTCGAAGACGTCGTGCACCAGGTCTTCTGCCAACGCCGGGTCGTGCAGGCGACGGCGGGCGTAGTGCACCAGAAAGGCCCGGTGTGGGGCCAGTTCGGCCCAGCCCACGACCATCGGGTTGCCGGCAGGTAAAACATGGGTTTGGGCGCTGGTACTGCGTTGGGTGCTGATCATGATGTGGCAGTGCGGGCTGGATGGGATGACTAAACTGTCGCCGCGGCGCATCGCATGCCGATCACCGAAGATCACAGCCAGATCACATCGGCCGTAACGTCCATAACATCGATGGCCGCGATGCCCACGATGGCATCGATGGCGTCCATAACGCTGGCGATGTAAGAGCGCGGCCCCACTGCACGACCCCTTGTCCATGCCCCCGCAAATTCTCGTGGCCGAAGACCAGGCCGACATCCGCGACCTGATCGTGCTGAACCTGCAGCAGGCCGGTTACCGCGTGCTGGCCGTCGCAGACGGCGTAGCCGCGCTGGCCAGCCAGGCCGAACAGGCGTCCGACCTGTTGTTGCTGGACCTGATGATGCCGGGCCTGGACGGCCTGGACGTTTGCAAGGCCCTGCGCGCCCGCGGCCGCGCCACACCGATCTTGATGCTGACAGCCAAGAGCACCGAACTCGACCGCGTGCTGGGCCTGGAACTGGGCGCCGACGACTACCTGACCAAGCCGTTCTCGATGGCCGAATTGCTGGCGCGCGTGAAGGCCTTGCTGCGCCGCGCCGAACTGCTGCGCGCTGCCACCCTGACCCCGGCAACGCCAGCGCAGGCTGTGCGAAACGGCGAACTTGAAGTCCTGCCCAGCCGGCGCGAAGCGCGCGTTGCCGGCCGCGCACTGGACTTCACGGCGCTTGAATTCGAGTTGTTGCTGCACTTTGCCAGCCACCCAGGGCGCGTGTTCTCGCGCGCGCAGCTGCTTGACGCGGTCTGGGGCTACACGCATGAAGGCTACGAACACACCGTCACCACCCACATCAACCGCCTGCGCGCCAAGCTTGAACGCGACCCGATGCAGCCGCTGTTCATCCTGACCGTGCGCGGTGCGGGCTACAAGATGCGCGATGCCCCCCCGTAACCCCGCGACCTCGACAAGGGATGGCGCGGGGCAGAAGCGCCGTGTCGCCCCAAGCCGGCCCGCAACCCCCCGGGGGGGTGGTGCGGCGTACCCGCCGCACCGGGGGCTCCAGTGACCGTCAGGTTTCGACTGGCGCTAACGGTACTGCTGACGGGCGTGCTGACCGCCATCGGCGTCATCGTCACCATGGCCCTGGCTTTCCAGCGCTTCGAACACCCATGTTGTACGCCCGCCGCTTCACGTGGGCGTTCGTGGGCTCCAGCCTGATGATCCTGGCGATGATGGGCGTTGCGGCGGTCAGCCTTTATCCCGCCCTTGTGCCGTCGCTGGGAGGCCGGGAGTTTGACCTGACGATTCGCAATAGCTCCTCCACCCCTCGCACGCTCCGCACGATGTTGTGGATAGCGCTGGGCGGGATGCCCATCGTTTTGGTCTACACCACGGTGATCTACCGCGTCTTCAAAGGCAAAGTGAAGCTGAGCCACGACAGTTACTGAGCGCCCTGCGGCTGTCGTCGCGGCGGTGAGCGTGGGTGGGTCTGATTGCATTCTGGAGGGTACTTTCGTACCTTCGCCGGGTTGGTGTGGCCACCGATACTTGGCCGCGAAGGATCAATCGCTGCATGTTGTATTTTGCCTATGGTTCAAATTTGAGTCCGCGCGCTGTTGCAGACTGGTGCCGCCAGTACGGCCAGCGGCCGCCGTCGCTGCGCGGTGGTCGGGCGGCGGTGCTGGACAATTACCGGCTCTGCTTCCCGGTCTATAGCGAATACTGGGGCGGGGGAATCGCCGACATTGTGTATGATCCGGGGAAGTA
>JBBQAW010000187.1:0-8114 GCA_038316815.1 Burkholderiales bacterium | reverse complement strand
CGCCACCGCAGAGACCGCCAGCGAAATCAGCCAATGCGCGCCGATCGCCAACAAGGCCTTCTGGATACCGAAGGACACACTGGCCACCAGCATCAGGCTGGAGAACTGCTCGACCATCTGGTTGATCGGATCCAACACCTGCCCAGGCGCCAGCATCACGCCCACACCTGCCGGCTGCAGCCCCAACTGGGTGCCCTGCAGCACCGAGATCACCGCGTTGAGCGCGCGCGCCGACGCAAAACTGACCAGCGCGCGCTTGAGGCCGTCGTCCACCTGCGCGTTGGCCAACTGCTGCAGCGGCGCGTACCACGCGGCGGCGATCATCGTGAGCGCGAGGGCGACGATGAGCGTGCGGGTGAGGTTGCGGGGATGTGGTGGCATGGCGAGTCGCTTTCCGGTTGCAACGAAGTGCGTGGCGCGCCATCCTAGTTTGAAGGCAGGGGGCTAGGACGCCCTCGCATTGGGGTCGGTCAAGTCTGGTCAGTTCTTGGTCGGCCCTGCAGGCCTCACCCAAAGCACGCTGATGACACCGGGGCAGAGGCGACCGCGGGCGGTATCAGCCCTGGCGCTTGCTTATCGACAATTGCCGGGGCCACTGGAACTGCCGCCGGTGTGAGCGGCAAATCAGGCGGAGCCGCGCAAGGAGCAGGCGGCGTGCCGTGACCCGCGTTGTTCTGTTCTTCCGATGTCATCGGGAACGATTACAGCCGTAGGCACCAATTGGGTTAATGCACGTTCTGGGGGGTGGCGCCGTGGTCGCTATAGGCGATAGGTCAGCGAGATGAGCGGCCGAGAAGCGGAGTGTTCGTCCGGCCCCAACCTCACTCTTCTTCAAATCCCTGGCTGGTGAACTTCAATGTGCGGCTGTTCTCAGTCACTGTTCGCACCACGTTGTCAGGCGTGCCGTCCGGCATCGTGGCTTCTATTTCGATGGTCACATTCACCTCGGCTCCGACAAGCCCGGCAAGATGCGCGATCACCTCCTCAGCAATCCGTGCGGCGTCACGCCCAACGCGGGCTGAATCCAACCGCGCCGTGCCGTGGAATCGCTTGAGCTTTCGGACCGGCTTACCCGGTGGTGGCGGTGGCGTCACTGTGCCACCCGGCGGTTGTATCGTGCCTAGGGCACCACCCCCACCGGGCGTTGAACCAGGCGGCTGCGCCGGTGGCGGCGGTGGTGCGATTTCCGCATCCAACTGCGAGCGTGCCACGTCCGGCTTCACCAGCACCCCAGCGCTGTCCTGCGCCACACTGATCAGTTGCCCGCCGCGCAGGCCGCGATACCGCCCTGCGGCTTCGTCAAAACTCTCCGCGTAGGCGAAAGTGTCTGTCTGCCAGGTGAGCAAGGCAACGCCGTCGCGCATGGCCTGCACCAGTACCTCTGGCCCGGCCACGCGCGGCAAATACAGGTATCTCGCGAAGTGCTCGACGAGTTGCTTCACGGCGACGTTGTCGCCCGCCCATAGCGGCACGTCGTCCATGTGCTTGCGCAAGATCGTCGAGCCCAGGCTCGTCAGCAGCAACTCGTCGCTGCGAAGCTTCTTGCTCGCCCGCGCGGCAAGGGCATCGGTGCCTCTCAGCGTCACCGCATTCCATTCCACCGGCGACTGCGGCGTCTTTTGCTCCGGTACCAGCACCCATTGATAGGTCTCTGGCAGGCGCGCCATCACCGCACCCTCCGCCGCGGTCTGCTGGGTCTCGGCCTGCCGCACCTGGTGAGGGTCGAGATTGAGCGGCACCTTCTCGGCCAGGATCGACGACCACGCCAGGTACTTGCGCAGCGCTTCGTCAAGGTCCTGCATGCGCACCTTGTCGGCGGCCAGAAAAACCAGCGTGTTGCGATACAGCCTCGGCGTGTTGCCGCGCGATTCCAGGATGGCACGCGCCGCCGTCTCGGCCGGGCTGCCCCCGTCCTTGCTGTAGGGGTGCTCGGCAGCCAGCACCACCAGGCGTGCGTCCATGTCGTCAGGCACGTCGGCGCCCGATCGCGGCAGTGGGTGTATCCGTGAGAAGTCGCCGGCCTTCTTCAAGTCGGCGCGCAGGCGGGCGTCAAGCTCCCCTGCCACCTTGTCCGGGTCACGCTTGAGCTGTTCGGCGCGGTCTTCGGCCAGTTTGGTGACGGTGGGCTGAGTGGCATACCAGGCCCGCGGGCCGTCCTGATAGAGGTAGGTTGCGGCAGCCGCAAGCCGGCGCAACGCATCGCCAAAGATGGCGGGCGATTCGCCAGGCATCACGCACCCCAGTTTCACGCGCCGGTCTTCGATGCCGCGGTGCGCTGCGGTGGCTGTGGGGGCCGAGCCGAGATAGATCGTGCGCGCCACTCGCCGCGTGGCATGCAGCTTGCCCAAATTGGGCTGCTCGCTGTCGATTTTCAGCGGCAGTGAGCTGGGGCCGTCCACATCCTTCTCGATGATCGGCGCCCAGTTGTCAGACAGGTACCGCGTCAGCTCCGACCGCACGCGCCCGTCGTCTATGGGGATGGTCGATGGCAGTATCAGCGGGTTTCGGTCGCCTCGCTCCCATAGGCTGTGGATCACCGCCGCCATCAGCCGCAGCACCCCGCGCGTGCGCTGAAACTTCACCAGCGTGGACCAGTCCGCATAGAGCCGGTCGAAGATTTCAGGGTGGATCGGGTAGGCGGCCTGGATGCGCGCCTCGTACTCGGCCCCCCGGCACTCCGGCGGAAACTCTGCCGCTTGCGAGTGGTACAGGTCAGCAAAAGCGCGTGCCGTCACGTCCCGGTTTTTGAACTGCTCACCAGCCAGCGGCTCGAACAGGCGCCGCCGAACAATCTCGAAACCTTCCTCGGCTGTTGCCGGCCGCCACGACGACTCAACCCGCCCAACCACGTTGCGCAACCTGTCCAGCGCCTCACGGCCGCGGATGCCGCCCACCTCCACGTCGTCAGACTGCGTGTGCGGCGATCCGCTGGTGTCAGACGCCGGCAGTGACACCACCAGCAAGCAGTTCTTTGCCAACTTGGCCGACTCGGTCAGCGCCTGGGCGAAGGTGAACATCGTCTCAAAGCCGCCGGCCGGCAGGTCGCTCTGGTCATGCAACTGGCGGGCGTAGGCCACCCACTCATCTATCAGCACCAGGCACGGGCCGTACTCGACAAACAACTCGCGCAGCACGTCGCCGGGGCTGGTGGCGTGCTCGTCGTCCTTGGCGATGCGGGAGAACGCCGCCTTGCCGCCCAACTGGTAGGCCAACTCACCCCACAGCGTGCGCACCACGGTGCCGTCGGGCTTTGTGACGGGGTTGCCGGGTGAAATCTTGTTGCCCACCAGCACCACGCGGCGGGCCTTGGTCAGCGTGCTGACGCCGGCCTCGGCCATGACCGAGTCCACACCGGGCAACTCGTTGGCGTTCACGCCAGAAAAGAGGTGGTACAGCGCCAACATCGAGTGGGTTTTGCCACCGCCGAAGTTGGTCTGCAACTGCACCACTGGGTCACCGCCCTGGCCGGCAATCCGCTGCACGCCGCACACCAGCAGTTGTTTCAGGCTCTGCGTGAGAAAGGTGCGGCGGAAGAACTCAGCCGGCTTGCGGTATTCATCACTGCCCTCGCCCAAGTGCACCTGCCACAGGTCAGCCGCAAACTCCGCCTGCTGATAGCGGCCACTGGCCACGTCGGCGTGCGGTGTTACCACCTCGCGCCAGGGCTTGAGGGTGCTGGAAGCCAAGCCCTCGATCAGTGATCCGCCAACGCGCTTCTTCTCGTTGCGCAGTTGCTGGTCGAACATCTCCCGCCTCAACTCGACCTTCATCTTGCCCACCTCGTCGGCCTGCGTGGCAGAGATGGCAGACAGCAGGCGCGACATCGAATCGAGTGCCCGGTCGGCATCGTCGCTGCTGAAAGGCTCTTGGTGCGCCCATTTGTTGCGCCAGTCCCGCAGCTCTTGCACCAGCGAGCGTTCGGCCCGGCCCAGCGTGCGCGCAAACATGTCGTTCCATGCATCCCACATCAGCTTGAGCAGCCCGGCCACGTCCCAGTCGGCCACCGGCTTTTTGGCGTACAGGCGGTCATCGGCCATGTAGCGCAGCGCTTCGGTCTGAGCCTGTGCCTTGTGCAGGCTCTTGAACTCACGCTCAGCAAAAGGCGCCAGGCCCTGCCGCAGCAGTTCCATCGCCTTGCCTACACGTTCCTGGTTGGTCATTGCCATGGTTGTTTCTCACGCGGCTGATTCGCCGCCTCCCTGAACTGCTTGAGCCGTTCGCGCTGCCACGGCGCGTTTGATCATCTGCGCCACCGCCGGGGCGGCATTGACGGGCGTGATGCGGATCATCGGGTGTGCCGTTGCGAAGACGCGGAACAGCTCATCCGCGAAGGCCTGCCCGATGTCGGAAATCCCAGCAAAGTCCAATTCCACGCGCTTGAATCGCTCAAAACGGTTGCTGACACGCTTGGCCTGTGAGCGGGAGACCAGAGTCTCGCCCTCGTACTGCGCCAGCCGCAGCGGCACCACCGTCTTGTCGAACGTCGCTTCTTCCGGGTCGGTGTATTCGTCGAACACATCACGAAGCTTCTTCGCGCTGTTGTTGTTCAGCCGCAGGCGCACGCGAGTGCCTTGCGTGTCGGCCGGTTGCTCGGCAATCGAATCGTCGGCGCGCGCCGCATGAACGAAACGCAAGTGGTGCGACTCGATCTCAAAACGGTCCATTGCGCGGGAGGTAAAGAAGACGCCTTCGCCTGAGTGCGCCTCCGGCGCCGTGGTCAGTTTGCCTTTAGCCAGTTCCAGGATCGCCTCACGCGGGTCGTGCAGGTCCAGCGCACGCTGAATCTTCACGAAGATGCCCTGGCCTTCATCGGCCACCTCCACATCCGTCCAAAGCGCATTGCGCAGCACCGAGACTTGCACCTCGGTAGACCCAGAATGGTCGATGGCGTTGTTGATCATCTCGGTTGAGCCGTAATGCCAGATGTTGCGCACGTTATCGGGCAAGTCGGCAACCAGCGGTGCCACCACTTCGCGCCAGACCAGGTCCTCGCCCAGCCCTTCGCGTGTAAAGCGCTTCATGGCGGTGGCGGTCGTCTTCAACCGGTAGACCCGCGCGCGGGTGGTGCCCTCAGCCTCGACCAGTCCATCCTGCGTCAGCGTTTGCAGAAAGCCGTTGGCAACCTGCCGCGACACGCCCACCGCCACCGCCAATCGGGTGCCGACGCGGTGCCCGTCGGCTGCAATCAACCTCAACGCTGCAACACGGATGGTGTCTTTGTCATTTTTCATGACTTCAATTGTATTGAAAACATCTGACTATTGACAAAGTACAAGGAGGTTTTTGCGGCATTTTGGATGACTTTTCAGTACCTATTGGCACCAATTCCTGCCACGTCCTGCTCTCCGGGTCACTGCCTGACCGGTGCGCTCGGCGAGACTGAACAGTCAATTACCCCGCTCGAACCATGCGCACTTGCCGTGTCGGGTCGATCACGGCTATTCCTCCGGGTCTTCAAACAGGCCAGCTTGTGGTGCCGGCGCCCTGGCGCCAGTTTGCGCAAGCCGCAGAATTTCAGGCCAGCTCTGAACCAGCGCGTTGTACGACAGCGCCTCGGCCGCGCGCTTTTTGCGCTCGCACAGCATGTAGAGGCGGTAGGCCAGTTCGCGGGCGACTTCGGCAGTGGTGCCGAGCTTGGCGATCAAGGCTGCGGCGGCGGCCTCGCCGCCGGCTTCGAGCGCGCGGACCAACTGATGCACCACCTCCCAGGCCGTGAGGCGCTGGTCGGTGGCTGGGTCCCAATCAGCGGGAAGCTCCGCAGGCTTCAAGAGGCGGACCTTGCCGGCCTTTGAGGTGATGATGCCCGCATCAACCAGGCCGGCCACGGCGGTGTTCTTCGACTTGGAGAGTTGCTCAGCCACACCGTATTCACCCTCTGCAAACCCGGTCTGCTCGAACCAAGTCAAAGCCCAGCGCGTATCGGCGTCGAAGTCGCCTTCTTGTTCGACCAGCGCCTCGTCCAAGGTCTGGTTGATGAGCGCCAGGGCGCCGCGCACGCTGATCGGCTTGCCTTCGGCGTCCAGCACCTTGGCGTAGCAGGTGTAGACCGCCATACCGGGGCCGATGGCCGCTTGCGCCAGGTCCACCGGCGCGATGTTGCCGGCTTGCAGGTGGGCCAGCGCCTTTGGCAGTTCGGCCTTGAGCGCGGTAATGAACTCGCGTCGCGTGGCGGTGGGCGCGGTGGCGGCCCGCTTGCGGCAGACGAGGATGATGCTGGAGGCGAGGGCGTTGGTGTCGTTGCTGATAACGCGACCTTGCTTCTCGGTGCGCATCGGCCAAGTGCCGGTGACGGCAAAGCCTGCTTCTATGACGGCGGCGAGGAATGTGTCCCAGCCCGTGCTGGCTGTGCCTTTCTCGTCATCGCTCTCTGATTGTTTGAAGGCGTAGTAGATCGTGACGGGAAAGCCTGGATGCGCTTGCTCGGCAAGCCGGTGCATCGCCTGTGTCATGCCGTCGAGGAAGAAGGTCTCGGCTTTCGCCTTGCTGCCGTGGCGGTACGGCGTGGCGACCAGTTCCTCAGCTTTCGGCACCGCCAGTGTCGTGAAGAGACCAGGGAAGCACCACTTTAGCGAGCGGCGTAGCCAGACGTAGAAGAAATCAGACAGGTCGGCGTACCCGATGTTGTCAAAGTAGGGCGGGTCCGTAGAGACAAGCTTGTCTGCCGAGATGCCCTGTGTCGCTGCGTCTGACTGGCTTGATCGGCCATCCAGCGGTTGCATCGGTAGGTGCAACAGACTCTTCTCAACCCACTCCACGGAATTGCCCATCCAGTGGCCGCATGAAGTCGAAAATGGGTTGACCTCTGTGAAATCCCAAGTCATTGGCAATGCTTGCCTAGCAAACGTATTGCGCGAAGCCTCCACTTGATTGCGCCAAGTGACACCGCTGCTCCACGCATCCGCTGCTCGGCTAGAACCGAATCCCAAATACACCGCCACCCCGTCGGCGAACGCGGTGGCACCGGTGCCGTCGTCGCGCAGTGGGGTCCGGTCGTCGGACAGGCCGGCGGCGAGCGCGTCGCGGCGGATGCGCTCGCGCGCTTCGCCCACCAAGTCGGAGAAGGTCGTCAGCGCCACCAGCTGGCGCGGGGTGAAGAGGTCCCCGTAGGTCATCAGTCCATACGCAGGTGGCGAGAACCATCGGGGGTTCTTCGGCATCAGCAATTCAGGTTTCCACTCAGGCTTGGCTTTGAGCGAAACCGCTTCATGCTCCGGGGTCGGAGCTAGATAGACGCGCCCTCGCGTTCCCTCGGCAACGATCGCCATCAGCCGCGCACCCATGCGTCCCGATTTGCCCTCGTCGTAGATGTAGTCGCCAGCCATCGGCGTGCCCGACATCAGGCACTGGAAGTTCGCGCCGCGCGCAAGCTTCGTCCCGTTCTTCGCCCCCTCCGCATCCTTCGGCTTGCCTACCTTCACCGTGAAGCGATAGCCGCTGCCCTCGATCACCGGCTCGACATACGCCTCCTTACCCGCCTTGGTGGAGAGCATGAAGGTGGAGGCGAGCGGCACATCCACCTGCGCGAAGGCCGGGTTGGGGCTCTTCACCGTGCGCGCCCAGAGCCAGGCAATCACGGTAAGCGACTGGCCCACATAGGCTTTGAGGTCGGGGCGGACCTCGGCCATCTCGGCCGTAACCTCAATCTTGGGATACAGCGCGCCAATGCGTTTCTCGGCTTCGTCACGCATCCATTGGCCGTAGTAGCGCACGTCCTCGGCGAGGCCCTGCGCGCCTTTCCACGAGCCCGAATGGCCCATGCCGCCACGCGCCTTCGGGTTGACGGGCGGCTTGCCCGCAAACCTGGGCGGAATCTCGATCATGGCTTTGTTGATCAGCACCGCCACCGGGTTCAGGTCGCTGGCGTAACTCTCCAGCCCCAGCCGCTGCGCTTCTAGCGGCAGCGCGCCGCCGCCGGCAAACGGGTCGTGGAAGGCGGGCAGCTTGTTGCGGTCGAACAGCTCCTTGGCCCGCGGGTGGTCGGCATTCTCGGCACAGGTGTAGCGCCAGCTCTGCCAGATTTCCTCACGCGCGGCCTGCAACACCGTCTGGTTGGTGGTGCTCTCCCACTTCACCAATTCTTCGATGATGCGGAAAAGGCGCTGGCGCTCTTTCTC
>JBBQAW010000186.1:0-8125 GCA_038316815.1 Burkholderiales bacterium | reverse complement strand
TTCATCGGGCTGACCTCGAAGCCTTCACGCATTTCGATCATGCGTTCCTGCGTGAAGCCCTGCTTGAAGTCGATGGCGTGTACCTTGCCGTCGCGGCGCACGGTCAGGCGCAACCATTTGCTCAGTGCATTGACGCAGCTCACGCCCACGCCGTGCAGGCCACCGCTGACCTTGTAGCTGTTCTGGTTGAACTTGCCGCCTGCATGCAGTTCAGTCAGCGCGATTTCTGCCGCGCTGCGCTTGGGTTCATGCTTGTCGTCCATCTTCACGCCCGTGGGAATGCCCCGGCCGTTGTCGACAACGCTGATGCTGTTGTCGCTGTGAATGGTGACGACGATGTCGTCGCAATGGCCTGCCAATGCCTCGTCGATGCTGTTGTCAACGACCTCGAACACCAGGTGGTGCAGGCCGGTGCCGTCGCTGGTGTCGCCGATGTACATGCCGGGCCGCTTGCGCACGGCTTCCAGGCCTTCCAGGATGGTGATGCTGCCTTCGCCGTAAGCGGCACTGGCTTCATGCCCCGTGCTGGCGGCAGCGCCTTCGGCGCCGGGGACGGCGCGTTGGGTTACGCCGCTCGGGTCATTCGTCTTGTCTGTCATCGCGGTTCCGATCGTGTGCACTGCTGTCTGGCCAAGAAAGCGCCGCTGAAGCGGCCTGGCCGCTGCGGGGGTGGGCCTGCTAAATCCTCATGGGCATCACGACGTACTTGAAGCCTGGCTGGTCGGGAATCGTGAAAAGCGTGCTGGCGGTGCTGTCTTCGAGTTCAAGCTTCACCATGTCCTGGCTCATGTTGGCCAGCGCTTCAATGAGGTAGGTCACGTTGAAACCGATTTCGATGCTGTCGCCGCTGTAGTCGACTTCCAGTTCTTCCTTGGCCTCTTCCTGCTCGGCATTGCTGCTGGCAATCTTCAGCAGGCCCGGTTCCAGGTTGACGCGCACACCCTTGAACTTTTCGCTCGTCAAAATGGCCGCTCGCTGCAAGGCTTGCAGCAAAGGCACGCGGCCCAGCACAACGATGTTCTTGCGATTCTTCGGAATGACGCGGTTGTAGTCGGGGAACTTGCCTTCGACAAGCTTGGTAACAAACGCCATGCCACTGAAGGCGAATTTGGCCTGGTTGTTGGCAAAGCGCATCTCGATCGGCGTTTCTTCGTCTTTCAGCAGTCGTTGCAATTCCAGGACGGTCTTGCGCGGCAGGATGACTTCTTGCTTGCTGGGCACTTCGTTGTCCAGTGGGTGCTGGGCCAGCGCCAGCCGGCTGCCATCTGTGGCCACCAGGGTCAGGGTCTTGCCTTCAGCAATGAACAGAATGCCGTTCAGGTAGTAGCGAATGTCGTGCACCGCCATGGCGAAGTGCACCTGGTTGATCAACAGGCGCAGCGTTTTCTGCGGGATGGTGAAGATGGGCCCGAAGTCGACGCTTTCATTGACAAGCGGGAAGTCGTCGCTGGGCAGGCTTTGCAAGGTAAAGCGGCTTTTGCCTCCCTGCAAAGTCAGCTTGTTCTGCGCTGCGCTCAGCGTTACCACCTGGTCAGCCGGCAGGGCGCGCAGGATGTCCATGAGCTTTCGTGCACCCACGGTGGTGTTGAAGCTGCCGGTGTCGCCACCCAGTTCGGCTTGTGTGCGCACCTGGATTTCCAGGTCGCTGGTGGTGAACTCGATCGTGCCCGCCGTCTTGCGCAACAACACGTTGGCCAGGATGGGCAAGGTGTGTCGGCGCTCGACGATGCCGGCTACCGACTGCAGGGCTTCCAGTACCTGGGCTTGCGCAGCTTTGAGAACAATCATGTCTTCCTCTTTTTAAGAAGGTGGTAGCCGTAGTAGAGGGCCACGTTTTCTGGGGACAAGTCTATTTTCGCTTGTTCTATCAGTGGTTTAGCTGGACCACAGGTCTGTGGACGGCACCCTGCTGGCACTGCACCCGAAAAATGAACAACTTGCCGGCCGGACGGTGATCGGTGGATAAGCAGGGGTTTGTGCCAGCGTTTTCCACAGACTTGGCTCAGAGGCTGAGCGTTTTTCGAGCGTGACCGAGCAGCGCGTCAAAAGGCGTCCGACTTAGGCGCAAAGCACAGCCATAGCGTGGGATATGGCGCGCATTTGCAACGGCGAGAGGGCGTCTTTTGGCGTGATGAGTGGGCATGATCGAAAAACTCTCAGCCTCTCAGCCCTTCAGTGTCTGTTCCAGCACGTGCAGTTGCTGGTTCAGTTCGGTGTTGGTGCGCCGTTCTTCGCCAATCTTGCGCACGGCGTGCAGCACCGTGGTGTGGTCACGGCCGCCGAACAGTTCGCCAATCTCGGGCAGACTCTTCTTGGTCATGTCCTTGGCCAAATACATCGCTATCTGGCGCGGCCGGGCAATGCTGGCAGGGCGCTTTTTGCTGTACATGTCGGCCACCTTGATCTTGTAAAAGTCGGCCACCGTCTTCTGGATATTTTCGACGCCAATCTGACGGTTTTGAATGCTCAGCAGGTCTTTAAGTGCCTCGCGCGCCAACGTGATGTTGATGTCCTTGTGGCTGAAACGACTGTAGGCCAGCACTTTGCGCAGCGCGCCTTCCAGTTCGCGCACGTTGGCGCGCACATTCTTGGCAATGAAGAAGGCCACGTCTTCCGGCATCTCGGTGCCTTCGGCCAGCGACTTTCGCATCAGGATAGCGACACGCATTTCCAGCTCTGGCGGCTCGATGGCCACCGTCAGGCCGGCGTCGAAACGGCTCGTCAGGCGTTCATCGATGTCCACCAAGCCCTTGGGGTAGGTGTCGCTGGTCATGATGATGTGGGCCTTCTTGGCCAACAGGGCTTCGAAGGCGTTGAAGAATTCTTCCTGGGTGCGTTCCTTGCCGGCAAAGAACTGCACGTCGTCGATCAAAAGCAAGTCGAGGTTGTGGTACTTGGCTTTGAGCTCGTCGAAAGTCTTGCGCTGGTAGTTCTTGACCACGTCGCTGATGAACTGCTCGGCGTGCAGGTACAGGATGCGCGCCTGCGGGTTGTCTTTCAGCAGCGCATTGCCCACTGCATGAACCAGGTGCGTCTTGCCCAGGCCAACCCCGCCATAGATGAACAACGGGTTGTACATGGCGCCGGGTGCGCCAGCCACATGCAGTGCCGCTGTGCGGGCCATCTGGTTGGCGCGGCCAGCGACCAAGGTATCGAAAGTCAAAGCGGTGTTGAGCCGGTGCGTGCTGGCCGCCGGTGGCAGGGTGCGTACCGTGGCCGCGCCAGTGCCCGAAGGGGCCGTGGGTAGCTGCAAGGCGGCGGCGGCATGCTGCCCCATGCCCGCCAGTGGCAGGCGTGCAGTGGTAGGGCCCAGGGTACTCAGGGTGGCGCTTTCAAGGCGCGGGGCCAAGCTCAGTTCCAGCTCTATGGGTCGGCCAGCCAGTTCGGTCAAAACCGCTTCGATGCGGCTGGCGTATTGCGCACGAATCCAGTCCAGCTTGAAGCGATTCGGCACGCGTACGCGCACCTTGCTCGGCAAGCTGCTGCCCTCAGCAGGAGTCTTGTCAGTGGCGTGGGGCACATCTGCTTCGGCCGCGAGCGGGCGAATCCAGGTGTTGAACTGGTGTTCAGGCAGTTCGGCTGCAAGGCGTTCGCAGCCGCGCAGCCACAAATCATGGCTTGTTGTGGACATCTTCTTGGGTGAGCCGCCGGAAACCACGTCCCTCGCAGTCGGCGGACCGTAGTTATCCACAGTTTCGGGGCCCGCGTCAAGGCCTGTCTTGCGGGTGGCAAACGCACATGCCTGGGTGCAGCCATTTGACCGGCAAGGCGATTTTTGCTGTAATCATGGGTTTCCCCGAATCAGCGCAGTGCGAAGCTGCAGCGCGAAGCTGTATTGCAAACTGTATTGCGAAGCTGTAAGGAAGAGCGAGCGACCGCGGGACGGTCAGTACGGCAGGGGCATGTGAACGCCTGGTTTGGCCCAGGCCCGCAGACTGACAGGGTTGCAAAAACAGACCCCACCGACAGTCCCAGTCCAACGTGGCCATGGTGGCCGCGAAACAGGACGGATCACGACGAATCACGACGAAACACGTCGAACAAGGAGTATTGCCATGAAGCGCACTTACCAAGCATCCAAGATCCGCCGCGCCCGTACGCACGGCTTCCTGGTGCGCATGAAGACACGCGGTGGACGCGCTGTCATCAACGCCCGGCGCGCCAAGGGACGCAAGCGCCTGGCTGTCTAAAGCCTTGCCCTGAGCCGCTTTACCGGCGGCGCGGGCGGTGCCTTGAAGCGAACAGCGTCCAGCCGTGATCAGCCGTCTTGATCAACCAGCCGACTTTCAGCGCGTGCTGGCAACACCCATACGGTCGCGGAGCGCTCACTTCGCGCTGCATCATCTGGCGCTGGCACCCTTGGTGCCGCGCAAGCCTGCTGCCAAGGGGGTCATCCCCGCTTTGACCACAGACTTATCCACAAGCTTGGTGACCCCCCAGCCAGCGTCTGTGGATGACTTGCCGGCGGGCCACTGGTTGGGCTATGTCATTCCGAAGCGCCATGCCAAGCGCGCAGTGACGCGCAACCTGTTCAAACGCCAGATACGCAGCCTTTTCGGCCAGCATGCTTCAGCCTTGCAGCGCGGGCAATGGGTGGTGCGATTGCGCCTGCCGTTTGCTGTGGCTCAGTTCCCTTCTGCCAGGTCTGACGCATTGGCCGCTGCTGCGCGAGCCGAGATCGATGCCTTGCTGGCACGTGCCCACGCTGGCGTGCAGGCCGCATGAATTCAGCCCGAAAGACAGCCGCCGCTGTGGTTGACCTCCCGCGGCAGCTTTTGATGCTGCTGGTTCGAGGCTACCGTTTGCTGCTCAAGCCCTGGCTGGGCAATGCCTGTCGCTTCGAGCCCACCTGTTCTGCCTATGCGCTGCAGGCCCTGCAGCAACAAGGCGCCTGGCGCGGCAGCGCGCTGACCGGTTGGCGGCTGTTGCGCTGCCATCCCTGGTGTGAGGGAGGGCATGACCCGGTTCCCGCACACTTCAGCTTCAGGCGCAGTGCGCCCGAGTCCGGGCTTTTCACGGCGCTCATCGAGCACGAGACAGAACCGAGCGTTGCCGCTGGCTCCGCTCGCTCCGCCGGTGCCGATCGCCCCCCTCACACCGATTCCCACGTTTCCCCTCGGACCCCTTCATGACCGATATGCGCCGCACCCTGCTGTGGGTGGTTTTCACGATGTCTCTCGTCCTGTTGTGGGACGCCTGGCAGAAGCACACCGGTCAGCCGTCGATGTTTGGCGGGCCCAGCCGGCCAGCGGTGACCGCTGGCGACACGCCCGGCGCGACTTCAGCCGCGACTTCGGCCATTGCTGGCGGCCTGCCGGCACCGGCTGCCGTGCCGGGTGCGGCACCCGCACCGGGTGTACCTGTGCTGCCAGCGGCAGCCACCGGAAGCGAACAGGTGGTTGTAACCACCGACGCCGTCAAAGCCACTTTCGACACGCGGGGCGGCACACTGGTGCGTCTGGAACTGTTGGGCTACCGCGACCACAACCGCAAGGACACCAACGTCGTGCTGATGGACCAGACCGGCGCGCGCCTGTACGTGGCCCAAACAGGCTTGGTCACGTCCCAGCCTGGAGTGGAACTGCCCAACCACCAGACCGCGATGACCGTGGTGCCCGGTGAGCGCACCCTGGGCGCGGGCGCAAACCAGATTGCGGTGCGCTTCGAGTCCCCGACTGTCGACGGCCGCAAGCTGGCCAAGACCTACACCTTGCGTCGTGGCGAGTTCACGATGGGTGTGAAACACGAGTTCATCAACGAAGGCACCACGCCAGTTTCGCCCCAGCTTTACCTGCAGCTGGCGCGCGATGGCACGCCGCCCGAAGGCGAATCGGCTTTCTATTTCACGTTCACCGGCCCGGCCATGTACACCGACGCCAGCAAGTTCAACAAGATCGACTTCAAGGACATCGCCAAAGACAATGTCACCATGGACAAGACGGCCAACAATGGCTGGGTCGGCATGGTGCAGCACTACTTCGCCAGTGCCTGGCTGTTGCAGGGCGACGCGCAGCGCGAGTTCCGCACAGCCTACATTCCTGCCGCAGGCGGCTTGCCCGAGCACTACACCATCGCCATGGTCGTGCCCCTGGGCGAAGTCGCGCCGGGTGCGACACAGGTGCACGAGTCGACCTTGTTTGTAGGCCCGCAGGAAGAAAACAAGCTTGCCGCGCTGGCCCCTGGCCTGGAACTGGTGAAAGACTACGGCTGGCTGACCGTGCTGTCCAAACCGCTGTTCTGGTTGCTGAGCCAGCTGCACAGCTACCTGAACAACTGGGGCTGGGCCATCGTCGCCCTGGTGGTGGTGCTGAAGGCTGCTTTCTACTGGTTGAACGCCACCGCCTACCGCAGCATGGCGAAGATGAAGGGCATCACGCCCAAGATCACCGAGATGCGCGAACGGCTGAAGGACAAGCCGCAGCAGATGCAGCAAGAGATGATGAAGATCTACCGCGAGGAGAAGGTCAACCCGTTGGGCGGCTGCCTGCCCATCCTGGTGCAGATGCCCTTCTTCATTGCGCTCTACTGGGTGTTGCTGTCGACCGTGGAAATGCGAAACGCGCCCTGGATCGGCTGGATCACCGACCTGTCCGACAGTGACCCCTGGTTCATCCTGCCCGTGCTGATGACGCTGTCGTCCCTGTTGCAGGTGTGGCTGAACCCGACCCCGCCCGACCCGATGCAGGCCAAGCTGATGTGGTTCCTGCCGCTGGCCTTCGGCTTCATGTTCTTCTTCTTCCCCGCCGGCCTGGTGCTGTACTGGCTGACCAACAACCTGCTGTCGATTGCGCAGCAGTGGTTCATCAACAAGCAGATGGGCGTCTTGGGCAAGTAGACGCGGCGTTCAAGCCGTTCAACGGATGACCTGAACGGCTGACGGCCATGGGCACGCTGGACCTGGTCGTCATCGCCACCTATCTGGGCGCCAGCCTGGCGCTGGCCTGGTGGATGCGCGAGCGCGCGCGCACCGCCGAAGATTACTTCCTGGGCGCGCGCAACCTGCCAGCCTGGGCGGTGATGTTGAGCATCGTTGCCACCGAAACCTCGGCACTCACCGTCATCTCGGTGCCCGGCATCGCGGCCCGTGGCGACTTCACGTTCCTGCAGCTGGCGTTCGGCTATCTGATCGGGCGCATGGGGGTGGCCTGGTGGCTGCTGCCGGGCTATTTCAGCGGCGGCCAGCAGACGGCCTATCAGCGGCTGCAAACGCGCTTCGGGGTGGCCACCCGGCAAACGCTGTCGGGCGTGTTCTTGGCCACCCGCTTTCTGGCCGACGGCGTGCGCATCTTCGCCGGGGCCATTCCACTGGCGCTGCTAACGGGCTGGGACCTGGGCCTGGCCATCGTGCTGATGAGTACGGTGACCCTGGCCTACACCTTCGTCGGCGGGCTGCGTTCTGTGGTGTGGGCCGACGCGTTGCAGCTGGTGGTGTACGTGGCGGGCGGCGTGTTCGCGCTTGTCGTGGCGCTGAACATGGCGGGCGGCTGGGGCGAAGCCTGGGCGCGGGCAGACGCGGCCGGCAAGCTGCGCCTGTTCGACTTTCAGCTCTCGCTGACCGTACCGCTGACCTTGCTGGCCGGGTTGGTGGGCGGCGCGTTGCTGTCTGCCGCCAGCCACGGCACCGACCAAATCATCGTGCAGCGCCTGCTCGCCACACGCGGGCTGCGTTCGGCGCAGTGGGCGCTGGTGGGGTCGGGCGTGCTCGTCATCGCGCAATTCGCGCTGTTTCTGGGCATTGGCACGGCGCTGTGGGCCGCGGGCCAGGCGCCTGAAGGGCAGGCCGGCGACACGCTGTTTCCGCGGTTCATCGTTCAGCACATGCCTGCGGGCGTGGCCGGGCTGCTGATGGCCGGCATTCTGGCTGCGGCGATGAGCACCATCAGCTCGTCGATCAGCGCACTGGCCTCGTCGGCCACCAACGACCTGTACGCCCCCTGGGCCGGCAAGACGCCTGAGCGCGACGGCCCGCACCTGCTGCGCGCCGGCCGGGCCTTCACGCTGCTGTGGGGTGTGCTGCTGACGGCGGCGGCGCTGGGTTTTCACATGGTGGCGAGCGGGCGCGACACGCCGGTGGTGGTGCTGGCGCTGTCCATCGCGTCAGTGACCTACGGCGCGTTGCTGGGCA
>JBBQAW010000185.1:0-8143 GCA_038316815.1 Burkholderiales bacterium | reverse complement strand
TCGTCACCCTTGGCCAAAGCCTCGATCATGGCCTTGTGTTCTTTCTGCTTCTTCATCTGGGGGCGAATCATGATGAAGTAAAGCACCACGAACATCAGCACCAGCGGCAGCAGGCTGAAGAGGGTGGATTGGGTGCTGC
Source organism: Burkholderiales bacterium (assembly GCA_038316815.1). Taxonomy (GTDB): domain Bacteria; phylum Pseudomonadota; class Gammaproteobacteria; order Burkholderiales; family Burkholderiaceae_C; genus Rubrivivax. The sequence continues at coordinate 8,004 of JBBQAW010000185.1, read as the reverse complement.
CGACGGCGGCGGTCTGGGCGTAGGCGGATGAGATGAACACTTGAAAAATCCTTTTAGGGCGGCTGAGCGCTCAAATTCCGTGCACGCAGGAACTGCTTGCACACGGGCGCGGGGCAATCGCGAATTCTAGGCCGCCCGCAGACACCCCGACCTGGGGGCAGGTGTTGCCTGCTGTCGACCGCCTTCAGCAGCCAAGGCACGCCACAGCGGAAACTGCAGCGCGACGACGCACAGCAGGAAGGCCGCACCCGCAATCGAGGCGCGGACTGCGAGTTCTGATCCAGACGCATAGCTTGCACGGCTGGCGCTGAGCAAAAACTGCAGCGCCGAAAAATTGGCGTCGTACTTGAAAAGCTGGTCTTCCAGGCCGACCCACGCCAGCAGCGGGGCCAGCAACAGCCCGACCAGCGCCAATGTGACCAATGCACCGCGCCGCTGGGGTTGGGCGCCCCCAAGCGCCAGCGCGCTGGCCGCGGCCGCTGCCCACCCCAGCGCACCGGCCAGGGCCAGGCTGCCTGTCACGCTGCCACCGCTGCGCATCAGCTCCACAAAGTTGTCGGTTCCGGCCCAGACGACCACCACCGCATGCAGCGGCCAGAACAGCAACAGCGCAGAGATCAGCCAGCCGATGAAGCCCGCAAGACCGACAGGCCGCCACAGGGTGTGAACCAGGAACATGGCCCCCAGCAACGGCATCATCACGCTCAAGTGCAGGGCGACATAGCGGCCGGCGTCTTCCCACCAGCCGCCCCAAGCGAGCACGGGGTAACCGATGACCTTGTGCAGCATTTCCAGCGGCAAGCTAAGTCTCAGCAGAAAGAAGCCGACGAGAGCGTGCACCAGGGCGAGCAAGGGCAGCCCCAGCCGCCAGGCCCGGCGAGACGGTGAAAGCACCAGCAAAGGAGCCGCCAACATCCACCAAAGTGCCAGCGCCAGCGCAAGAGCAGCCACCATGCCCCGGGCGCTTAGAGGCATCAGCTTGGCCAGGTTGTAGGGCAGACCTGGGAGTCTGCCTAGCGTCCAGATGAACAGCGCCAGCAACAAAACACTTGCCAGGCACCATGCCATCACTTGCTGCCGGGTCATCGCGGCTGCGGGCACTGTCGTCCGCGTGGCGGCCAGGCTGCTGGCCGGGATGAACGCGGTCGGGAGGGGCGAATTCGGGCCGGGCGCTGAACCCGCGACCTGTCGGGCAATTCGCCAACCCAGCCAGGCCCCCAGGCACCCCAGCAACGCATCCGTGAGGTCAGCCACCTTGCCAGGTAGTGCCATCTGCCCAGTTTCCAGAACAAAGGCGACCGCGGCCAAGGCAGCCAGCGGCCAGCGTGGCGCTGCGCCCGGCCCGGACCATGCAGCACCCAGCAACAGCCCGCCAGGCAGGAACACGAGCAGCTTGCGCAGAATCTCGTTCAAGGCGCCGAACTCGCCGCGGTTGAAGTACGTCATGAACGGCATGCGAAGAAAGGCCTCGCTCAGCGCTTCGGCCGACATGCGCCCGGGGCGAAAGTCGAAGGGCTGCCACAACAAGAAGACCGCGACCAGCAACCAAACGGCCGCGGCACTGTGCAGCCAGCGACGCCTGCGAGTCAAGGGTGCCGCCCTGAGACGCCGAAGCGGACCGACCAAAGCGGCGCCGATCAGCACGCCTGCGCCGGCGAGCACGACATCGGTCGCATCGCTGACACGAGACATCACGAGCAACTGCATCAACTCCATCGCCAACGCCACGGCCATGCCCAGCAGCACGATCTGGCCCATCCGGCGGCGATGCCCGTCGATGCGCCATAGCGCCCCTACTGGCAACCAGATCAGGATATCGCTGACCCAGCCGTAGATGAACTCGTCCACGCTGGCGGCCCGCCCGCTGAAGGGTATGAGCAGCACGCGCCCATTGCGCCACTTCCGGTAGAGATCTACAGGATCTAACGACAGATCCAGCGGCATGAGGTTGAACAGCAGCATGCCGGCCAGCCACACAGTCAGCCAGCGCGCCGCCAAGTTGCTACCCGCTTCTTGCTGCCCCAAGGCCCGCAGGCTCGACGCCGCTCGCCGCCCGTAGAGCAAGTACAAACCCAAGCCGGTCAGCGTTCCACACCACTGAGCGAACACATCGGACCAGGACGGTGACCGCGGCGGAAAGAAGACCTGTGCAAACTCGATACCCAGCGACAGCAAGAACAGTGCAATGGCTACCGTCAGCAGGCCCAACGTGGCGCGCAAACGCCTGCATCTTGCAGCGCTTGCAGCGCTTGCCGCGGGCGCCAGCAAAAGGGCCAGGCCGAAAGCCAGTGGCACCGTCAGCAGGAAGTTGACCGCGGCATCGATGCCCGCGCTGGGGCCCAGTACCGGCAGCGGCAAACTGATGAAGAACTGCCATGCCTGGCCCAGCGGCTGCGGCCGCCACTGCAGCGGCACCAAACTGCCGTAGACGAGGAAGAAGGCCCAAGCCGCCAAGCCCCGCGCCAACCAGCGGTCGTGGGGGGCCATGGCTCAGCCTGCCGACTTCAGACCAGCACTTCCACCACCGCCGGATGCCCCAGAAACCCCTGCGGGCTGGACGAAGCGCCGTAAGCCCCGCTCTGGAACACCACAGCCAGGTCGCCCACATCACCGCGCGGCATGGCCATGCGGTCGGCCAGCAGGTCCAGCGGCGTGCACAGCGGGCCCACGACCGACGCCACCTCTTGCTCAGGCGTGCCCAGGCGCGCGCCCTGGGGCACCACCGTGGCCGGGTAGTTCTTGCGCACCACCTGGCCGAAGTTGCCCGAGGCCGCCAAGTGGTGGTGCAGCCCGCCGTCGGCCACAAGGTAAACCTGCCCGCGCGAAACCTTGCGGTCGACGATGCGCGACACATACACACCGGCCTCGCCGACAAGATAACGACCCAGCTCGATGACGACATGCGCGGCCGGCAGTTCTCGCGCCATGCGCTCGAGAATCGAGTGCAGATTCAGGCCAATCGGCGCCAGGTCCAGCGGCCTTTCGCCAGGAAAGTAAGGAATGCCGAAGCCGCCGCCCAGGTTCAGGAACTGCACTGGCGGCAAGCTGCTGGGCGCATCGCCAGCCAGGCGCAGGGCCAGCTCATAACTCTTGATCTGCGCTTCGCAAATCGAATCAGGCTTCAAGTTCTGCGACCCCGCAAACAGATGAAAGCCCTCGAAGGCCAGGCCGCTGGCGGCCTCACCGGCGATGAAGGCCAGCATCTCGGGCACCACTTCAGTGTCGACGCCGAACTGCTTGGGCCCGCCACCCATCTTCATGCCCGAACCCTTCAGTTCGAAGTCGGGGTTGACGCGCACGGCCACGCGCGCCGGCAGGCCCAGGCGCTGCGCTGCAGCGGCCAGCACCGGCAGTTCGCGCATTGATTCGACGTTCACCAGCACCCCGGCGGCCACGGCTTGCAGCAGTTCGGGGTCGCGCTTGCCGGGGCCGGCGAAGCTGACCTCGTTGGGGTTGGCGCCGGCGTCCAGCGCCACCTTCAATTCGCCGGCCGAAGCCACGTCGATGCCTTCCACCAGCCCGGCCATGAACTGCACCACCGCCGGCATCGGGTTGGCCTTCATCGCGTAGTGCAGCTTCACCGCCGCCGGCATCGCCGCGCGCAACTGCGCCACGCGTGCGCGCAGCAGGCTGCGGTCGTAAGCGAAGAAAGGCGTCTGGCCGACGCGCGCAGCCAGCTGGGAAAGTGGCACGCCGCCGACGAGAAGTTCGCCTTGGTGGTTGACGGGGAAATGCGCCATGGGCGCGTGAACAGGCAGGTCTCGGTTCATCGGGTCATCGGGTCAACGGGTGAACGGGAGTCAGGTGTCGGGCGGTGGGTCGTTCTTCAACTGCCCGGCCAGCGCAGCGCTGGTCAGCAGTTCCAATTGGGCTTCCAGGCGAATCACGGTAAACATGTCCATGACCATTTCTGTCAAGCAACTGACGCTCCGCGCTGAGCGGATGTGCGCTGAAACCTCGCCGCCAACTCTTCATCTTCAAGCTCAGCGGCCAGATGATTGAAGTTCACATCACCCAGCAAGCACGGACCGCAATCGAAGGTTTGCTGCACGAAAACGGGTGGCGTCAGCCCAGGACGCGGGCCCAAGGCTTGCTGAACGGCAGCGTCGATGACTTGATCGAACGTCATCGCACGCTCTGCCGTGGCTTGCCGGACCAAAGCCTCGGTGTCGCTGTTCAAAACGATCAGGGTTCGCATGGCATCAAGGCATTGAATAGAACGTCGCGCCAGTTGCAATGGTTCATGCGACTTGGGTCTTGGAAAGCTGAATTCATGCTTTCAGGCGTTCGAAGTGCAGCCCCGCGAAGCGTTCGAAGTCTTTGTCGAAAGACGCCATCCTGGCCCCATGCTCGATGGCAATGGCCGCAAGATGGGCGTCGTTGGTGAGGTTGCCCGCAGTGCCTGCACCCATCAACAGCCCTGATAACAAGGCAGTGTGACGTGGGCCTGGATGCAGAACCACGGCGTTGGGCTGAGCCAACCAACTCTGCATGGTGCCCAGGGCCACCTCGACCGGGAAAGGCTGGTCGAAAATGCCGCGGCGTGTCGAGATTCGTACGAAGCCGATCAGCGCGCCCCAGGCCAGCCCAACCCGGCCCGAGCCAGAAAACGCATCGGCCAACCAACGATGCGCTACAGCGTGGCCAGCGGCCTGAAGGTGCGAAGCCGCCAACAAGACGTTGACGTCAGGCAGGGTCAACACGGCGCCCGCCTTCAGCCTGTGCGGGTACAGGTGCAGGCGCCCTGGAAAGGATGTCGAGATCCTCGAGCTCGCCCGCCAAGGCGTTGGCCTTGATCAGGTCAACCAAGGGCCGGCCGCTGTCGAAAACCGGCGGTACGTAGCGCTGGGCAGGGGCACGCTTGGTGGGTTGCAGCGCGACGCGCAAGGCGTCGTTCACGACCTGCTTCAGGGACGTGTCGCGCTGGTGCATGGCGTCCTTCAGCAGCCTTTCGACGTCTGGATCTAGCGTGATGGTGGTTCTCATGACTTTGCTTCTTGTGTGATGTGGCAGCGCATCAAAGCATCAATGCTAGCGCATCATGATGCTTCGGCCACCCTCAACGGTCAATGTTGAGCCTCATGTCCTTCCACCCACTGCGCACTCAGCAGCTTCCGGTCAATCTTGCCGTTCGGGTTGCGCGGCAGCGGGCCCACGGCGGGTGTCACGCCAGCGGGCACCATATAAGCCGGCACGTGGCGCTTGCATTCGGCCAGCAGGGCTGGGATATCCAGGGCGGCGCTACCTGACGGAGGCGTAGCTACCACCTGGATGACCTGGCCCAGCGTGGCATGGTCGACCCCGAAGGCCACGCATTCGCCGACCAGGCGGGTGGCGTACAGCACTTCTTCGACCTCGGTGGGGCTGACGCGGTAGCCGCTGGTTTTCATCATCTCGTCTCGGCGACCGATGAAATACAAGAAGCCCTCAGCGTCGCGCCGTACCGTGTCGCCGCTGAAGACGGCGAATTCTGGCAATTGCAGCGCAGCTTCGCGGCCGGCCGCGCCGGCTGGCAAACGCTTGTAGCGCTCTGCCGTCTTTTCGGCGTCGTTCCAGTAGCCCTGTCCTACCAAAGCACCGCGGTGCACCAGTTCACCGGGCTCATCCGCCGCGCATTCGCTGCCGTCTTCGCGCAACACCAGGATTTCGGCATTCGGAATGGCCTTGCCGATCGAATCGGGCCGGCGGTCGACTTCTTCCGGCGGCAAGTAGGTGCTCCGAAAGGCTTCGGTCAGGCCGTACATGAGGAAGGGCTTGGCCTGCGGCATGCGGGCGCGCAGCGCGTCCAGCGTTTCGCGCGGCATGCGCCCGCCAGTGTTGGCGAAGTAGCGCAGGCTCTTGTTGATGGCGTCTGCCAAATCGGCCGGCCATTCCAGCTGCGACAGCTGGATGTAAAGCGGCGGTACCGCCGTGAGGCCAGTGACCTTCTCGCGCGCCAGGGTCTTCAGCACGTCACGCGGCAGCAGATAGTTCAGCAACACCACGCGCGCGCCGGCGTGGAAGGCCGTGGTCAGCTGGCTGAAGCCGGCGTCGAAGCTGAGCGGCAGGGCGGCCAACAAGGTGTCGTGCGGGCCGTTTTCAAGATAGCCAGCCACGCTCTTGGCACCGGCCACCATGTTGCGGTGGCTCAGCACCACGCCCTTGGGCCGGCCGGTGCTGCCACTGGTGTAGAGAATGGCGCACAGGTCGGTGTCGATGACGCGGTGGCCGGGGTGCGCACCATCAGGCGGGGCGCCGGCCAACAAGTCGGGCCAGGTGTGCAGTGCGATGCCCGGCGGCAGCGCAAGTGGCTCGGCTGGCGCCGAAGTCAAAAACGACGTCAGCACCACGTGCTGCAGGCTGGGGCACTGCAGCAGCACGGGCAGCAGCAGCGCCAAGCGTTCGGGCGAGGTGATGAGCACCTGCACCGAACAATCTTGCGCGATGTAGGCCACCTGCTCGGGCTTCAGAAGCGGGTTCATCGGTACCATCACGCCGCCGGCTGCAGGTGTTGCAAAGCTGGCGACCACGGTCTCGAAGCGCTTCTCAAGATAGATGCCCACACGCCCGGTGCGCGGCAAGCCCAGGGCCAGCAGGCCGGCGGCGCAGGCCTGGACCCGGTCGGCCAGGGCGGCGTAATGCAGCGCTGTCCGGCCGTCGGACAGCGCCAGCGCACGGGGGTGTCGGGCAGCGGACTCAGTAATCAGCTCGTGTAGCAGCACAGAATCGGGCATAGGTGCGGGGGCCGCCTAGGCGGCGTAGGTAGCGCCAAGACATCGCGGCGATGGCGCACAATTCTGGCGGAGACAGCGTGCCAAGCAACCAAGCAGCCAACCAACCAGCCGGCCGGCGCAACAGCGAACGAATTGCGCTGCTTTGCCGAACTTGACGCTTTGCCACTCCCAGCCCGCTGATCTGCCGATTTCAGCCGCCAGGCGCGGCCCGCTGCCTAGAATCCTCTAGATTTGCGCCCGCAGCCAAGCGTGCCCAAGCCCTAAGGCAGCGGTTTGTAAAAGCTGGCTCTGGGCGCCATGTTCGCCGCTTTCGACACCATAGGAATCCGCGTGGACATAACCACCGAAGTCTTGCATGTCCTTGATGAGGTAATGATCCTGGGTGGCCGCGCCCTGCACTTCCAGGCCGACACCCCGTTGTTGGGCGCAATCCCAGAATTCGACAGCATGGTGGTGGTCAGCCTGATCACCACCCTTGAGGAACGCTTCCGTATCACCATGAACGATGACGAAATCACTGGCGACACCTTCGCCACCGTGGGCAGCCTGACCGACTTCATCTCCGGCAAGCTGGACAGCTGACCCACCATCGCGCTGGGAACCCAAGCCTTCGTCCACCGATATGCGCAAGGCGGGCAAATGACCTTACCTGCACCGTACGGCCCGCCGCCGGAAACGCGCGCTGCTGCCATGTGAAGCCGGCCATTGGGGGGGCATGCGGCTTCACCGCGCCGCAGATGGGCCTGCTGGAATGCGATGACAGCAGCGGTGAATTCGGCGACACAATGCGGCGTGCCTGTGTCGATGACCTGGAGACGGCCGCCCAGTGGCTGCAGACCGCCCCCAGCGCGCGCCCGTGGTCGGGCCGTGCGCCCTGATGATCACGGCGCTGAGCCAAAGCCATACGAACCCGATGAACTTCCTGTTCTGGCGGCCAACACTGCCCGAGCAAGACAGCCCCGCAGTGCGCGCAACAGATCTAGGCGATACCCACACCCTGCAATCGCTGCGAACTCTCTCGTCACTACCTCCAGCACGCCCCGCCGCACCCGCTGAACAACAATGGGCGCGCTTAGCCCAAGTTTGTCACTTGGCACTACATCACCCAATGGAATCAACAAGTTAGGCCAAGATTGCGGCGCGTATGGCACTACTTCCGTGTTGTGCCGCGCGGTGTCTGGCTGACTGCCGGATGGGCCTTACACGACCACCCGGTGCGTACCGCCAGGGTTGGGCGACAGCCCCAGGATCGTGTTGATCTTGTGGTGACGCGCCTCAGGCCGCGTGGCCT
>JBBQAW010000184.1:0-8145 GCA_038316815.1 Burkholderiales bacterium | reverse complement strand
GTCGCCATTGCAGGCGCTGAGCACGGTAATGGGCAGCTGCGCATCGCCTTCGCGCAGCGCCTGCGCCACGGCCCAGCCAGCACGGCCGGCGCCGACGATGACCACACCTTTACTGCTGCGGCTGACGCCCCGGGCCGGGCGCGACGTGCGCGCAGGCCGTTGCAGGCTGCGCGCGATCAAAGGCTCAGGCACCCACGGCTCGAAGTCGGCCTTGCCGACGCCGCAGATCGGGCAGGCCCAGTCTTCGGGAATGTCTTCGAAGCGCGTCCCTGCAGCCAGGCCACTGTCGGTGTCGCCCCGCGCTTCGTCGTAGATCAGGCCGCAGACATGGCAGATGTATTTGCGGAATTCCGCGACGGCGGCGGCGGCGGTGGCGGTAGCAACGGCGACGGCCAGACTCACGCCGGCATCTCCGGCGCCGACAGCCGCGCGATTTCCTTGCGCAGGTGCTTGATGGCCGGGCTGACGATGGCCACGAAGTGCGATTCACGCACGCGCCGCTGCACGTCGCTGCTCAGCAGGTAGCCGCGCGCGCCGGCATGCAGCAGTGCCGACTGCGCAGCGCGCAGCGCCAGTTCGCTGGCGTGCGCGCGCGTCGAGCACGTCGATGAAATAGTCCTTCTCTTGCGCGAAGGGTGTCAGCGACAGCGTTTCGATGCGTTCCCACAGCGCATCCAGTTCGGCCTGCAGTTCGTCAGGCCGGTCTTCCAGAAACTGGTTGACATGGCCGAGTGCTGGTTCCACCGCCCACATCGAGTCGATGGCGCCCTGCGTCACGCCCAGGCCGAAGCCGGTCTGCAGCAAGATGAAGCCGGCGCGGATGCGCGCGATCCAGGGCTTGGCCGGGTCGGCCATGATGTCGTCGGCGCCGATGAAGACGTCGGTACAGCGCAGCGCCCAGGTGTTGGTGCCTTCCATCGCAGAAAAGCTGGGGCAGTTGCGCAATTCGACGCCGGGCGCATCGCAACGCAGCAGGAACATCACTTCGCGCGGCTGCCCTTCCGATTCCCTTCCCGCCAGCCCTTCCACCCCCGCCAGCACGCCGGCGTAATGGTCGGCGCCCAGGTTGCTGACCCAGGGCAGGGTGCCGTTGATCCTGTACCCGCCTTTGCAGGGCGTGGCCTTCAGCAGCAGGGGTTCGATGCCGGCATAGGCCTTCATCGGGTTGCTCATGCCGGTGGCGCCCAGTTGCTCGCCACTGATGTGGCGCTGCAAAAAGTCGCCCGTCAGCGCCGGGTTGCCCGACTGCTGCAGGTACAGGCCGCAGACCTGCTGGCACCAGACCATGAAGCCGGTGGCGCCGCACACGCGCGAGACCTCGGCCATGGCGCGGATGGCACTGATGAAGTCGCCCGCTTGGGTGCCCGGGCCGATGTGCGCCCGGTACGCGCCCGCTGCACCCAGCGCGTGCATCAGCTCGCGCGGGTAGGTGCCGCGGTCGGTGGCGATGCTGGCGTCGCGCAACGGGCCTTCGGCCAGTTGGCGCACGGCGGTCAGCATCGCGGCCGCCGGGTGGGTGGTGCTGGCCGGGGGGCGTTCTTCCAGAACTGCGCTCATGGGTCTGTGCTCTGTGTGGGGCCTGATTCAGGCCATGTCGACCGACATCGCGATCGGGTTGCGCATTGAATTGGCCACCGGCGAAAAGAAGTTGGCGTGCTGGACGATGTCGGCCAGCACCTCGGCCGATGCATCGCCTTCCAGCGCCACCTTCACGCGGATGGCCTGAAAGCCCATCTGCGGCGGCAGCATTTCGGCACCCCCCGCGCCCCAGGCAGCGGGGTTGCCGATGTCGCCTTCCAGAAACAGTTCCAGCTTCGTCAGCTTCACTTCCTTCCAGGTCGCCACGGCCGTGATGCCTACGGCCAGGCAGCCGCCCAGTGCCGACAGCACGATCTCGCCCGGTGCCGGTGCGGTGTCTTCACCGAACAGGTGCGGCGGTTCGTCCACCACCACTGGCGCGTGCTGGCCCACGTAGCTGAGCGAGCGGTACTGCCCTTCCATCACCGTCTTCACCTTGTTGGTGCCGCGGCGGGCGGGGTTTTCACGGCCGGCGGCCGAAAACTTCATCAGCCCATCGCGGTCGATCGGGCGCAGGTAGGTCTTGATGGTGGTGGGTTCGAGTACGGCGGACATGGGGGTCTCCTCAGCTCAGGGTCGGGTTTTTTGAATTCAGCTTCAGTTCAGATCACGGGTTCAGGCCGCCACGGCCAGCTTCGGTGCACGCGTCACCACCGGCGGCGCGGTCTCGATCGGCAGCGCCGGGTCGCGCGACCATTCGTTCCAGCTTCCGAAGTACATGCGCACGTCGGTGAAGCCGGCCTGTTTCAGCGCCAGGAAAGTATTGGAAGCACGTGCGCCCTTGAAGCAATAGAGGTAGACGGTGTCGGTGGGCGCGATGCCGGCGGTGGCGCATTCGGCCTGCACTTCCAGCGGGCTTTTGATCTGCGGGCCCATCTCGCCGGGCTTCATGAAGCGGTACCACTCGATCCACTTCGCGCCCGGCAGGCGGCCCTTGCGCGGGGCGAAGTCTTTGCCGTAGGGCGACGAGCTTTCGCCGGTCCATTCATCGATGTCGCGCACGTCCAGCAGCACCACGTCGCTGCCCAGCGCTGCAGCCATCTGTTCCTTGGTCAGCATGACGTCGGTGGTGGGGCCGGCAGGAAAGGTGGCGGGTGACGGTGTGGCGGCCTCAAGGCTGGTGGGCAGGCCGGCCGCCTTCCAGGCCGAATAGCCGCCGTTCAGCACGCGCACCTTCGGGTAGCCCAGCCACGTCAGCAGGTAGTAGCCGCGGCAGCTTTGGCCGTAGCCGCTGTTCAGCGCGTCTTCATAGAACACGGCGGTTTCCTTGCCGCTCAGGCCGGCGGCACCGAAAGCATTGGCGAAGGTGGCCTTCAGGGCTTGCAGCCCTTCGGCGGTGCTCGTTGCCAGGTAGGTGAAGATTTCACGCATGTGGATGGCGCCGGGCAGGTGGCCGGCGGCGTAGGTGTCGGCGTCGCGGGTGTCGATCACGACGGTCGGCTCCGCTGCCATCAGCGCCTGCAGTTCGGCGGGGGAAACAAGGGTGGACGGCTGGCTCATGTGGTGAACTCCTGGCGGGTTTTTCGGCGGAAGGGGCGATGGGCTCAGCACCCCATCGCAACGTGTGTGCCACGCAGCGGCCACGGCGCGCGTTGGCCGTCAGTTGTCCTATGAAACAAAGCTCGGGCAGACGCCTGGCCACCCCTGGGCTCCTGGCTGGCAGCACCTGACAAAGCCCGCCAATCTGTCGACCAATGTCGACAAAGTGGCTTGCGGCATCAGCCTTTCGGCAGCCCCAGCTTCTGCCAGCGGTAGCCGAACTGACGCACCGTCATGCCCAGCGACTGCGCCGCGCGCGACTGGTTGCCACCGTGGCGCGCCAGCGCTTCCTGCAGCAATGGCGCGGGGTGTGAATCGGCGCGGCGGTAATCACGGACGGTGTCTTCGCTGCCCGTCGCTGCAGGGTTCAACGCCGCCGCCAGCTGGCCCTGCAGCATCGGCTCCAGCGCCCGCGCGCTGACGGCCGCACTGTCCGACAGCAGCACCACCCGTTCGACCACGTTGGCCAGTTCGCGGATGTTGCCGGGCCAGGGGTGCCGGGCCAGCCGCGCCAGCGCCTCGTGGCTGAAGTGCACGTTGCGCTGGTGCGCCTGGTTGGCGCGGTTCAGGAAGTGCAGCGCCAGAAGCGGGATGTCGTCCGGCCGCTCGCGCAGTGAAGGCAGCCGGATGGGAATGACGTAGAGCCGGTAGAACAGGTCGCGCCTGAAGCTGCCGACGGCAGCTTCGTGTTCCAGGTCGCGGTGCGTGGCCGCCACCAGCCGCACGTCGACCTTCTTTTCGCGTTTGCCGCCCAGGCGCAGGATGGTGCCTTCCTGCAGCGTGCGCAGCAGTTTGGTTTGCAGGGCCAGCGGCAGTTCGCCAATCTCGTCGAGAAAGATGGTGCCGCCGTCGGCCAGCTCGAACCAGCCCGCGCGTTCGCCCTGCGCGCCGGTGTAGGCGCCGCGTTCGTGGCCGAAGAGTTCGCTCTCGAAAAGCGCTTCCGGAATGGCCGCGCAGTTGACCTTGATGAAGGGTTCGTCGCGGCGCGGGCTGCTCAGGTGCAGGGCGCGTGCGAACAGTTCCTTGCCGGTGCCTGATTCGCCCAGCAGCAGCACGCTGGCGCTGGCCGAAGCCACCCGCTCCAGTTCGCCCAGGGCCCGCAGCAGCGGCGCCGATGTGCCGACGATGCCGTAACGCGCCGCAGCACTTTCCAGCGCCCGCGTGAGCTGGTCGTTGCGTTCACGCAGCCCTGCCGTCGTGGCCGCCACCATGCGCTGCAGCTGCAGCAACTGGCCTATCAGCGTGGCCAGGATGCGCAGGATGCCGACGTCGTCGCTCAGCTGTCGGTGGCGGCTGCGGATGCGGTGGCAGGCCAGCACGCCCACGGTGCGGCGTTCGACCTCGATGGGCAGCGCAATGAAGGCCACGGTTTCAGGCGGCAGGCGCGCACGCGGCACGACGCGGAACAGGAACACCGGCTCGGCGTCGACGTCCTGCACGATGGCCGGCTGCCCGGTGGCGAGCACGCGGCCGGTGACGCCTTCGCCGCGCGCGTAGACGCCGCGCGCCACTTCGGCTTTGGTCAGCCCGTAGGCATGGTGGATGCGCGAGCCGCCGTCTGCCTGCGTGCCCGTGTGTTCGTCGGCCAGCACGATGCGGCCGCGGTTCAGGCCCAGCAGTTCGCTCATCAGGTGCAGCATCTCGTGCAGCACCACTTCGGGCGCCGGGCTGCGGCCCACGCCGCGCATCACCTGCGTCAGCAACAGCAGTTCTTGCGCTCGCCATTCAGTGGCGGCGGGCTCGTTGGGCGTGGCGGGGTTCGGCATGCAGTGCCGGAGTGTGCAAGAAGCCCGCCCGCAGCGGGCGCTTGTAGGGCGGGCACTACAAGGGTTCACGCCCAGCCCCACGCCCGGTCGCCCGGCCACGCGATGGCGCGCACGGAACGTGCTTCCTACAGTTCAACCCAGCCCTGAAGGAGTGCATTCGATGAGCCAGCCCGACCGCCTTGCTTCCGCTTACGACCCGTACGACGCCGACCGCCCGCTGATGCTGAAGTGCGGTTGCGGTGCCGACCATGCGCCGCAAGAGCATGGCGCTGATCTTTCCAGTTCGGTGCCCGATGCCGAAGGCCTGGGCCGGCAATTCATGGAGGCCAGCCTGATCAAGGCGCTGTTCCCGAACGAGAAACTGCGCCGTGGGTTCTTGAAAGCCGTGGGCCGGCGTACCGCGATGGCGGCCATTGCCAGCGTCATGCCCATCGCCAGCCTGCAGGCCATGGCGCAAGAGAAGAAGTCGCTGGAGAAGAAGGACCTGAAGATCGGCTTCATTCCCATCACCTGCGCCAGCCCGCTGATCATGGCCGACCCGCTGGGCTTCTATCGCCAGCAGGGCCTGAGCGTGCAGCTGATGAAGACGGCGGGCTGGGCGTTGATCCGCGACAAGATCATGAACCGCGAATACGACGCGACGCACTTCCTGAGCCCCATGCCGCTGGCCATCAGCATGGGCCTGGGCAGCCAGGCGCAGCCGATGAACGTGGCCACCATCCAGAACATCAACGGCCAGGCCATCGTGCTGGCCAACAAGCACAAGAACAACCGCGACCCGAAGAACTGGAAGGGCTTCAAGTTCGCCATTCCTTTCGACTACAGCATCCACAACTTCCTGCTGCGCTACTACCTGGCCGAGTTCGGCATCAACCCCGACACCGACGTGCAACTGCGCGTGACGCCGCCGCCCGAAATGGTGGCCAACCTGCGCGCCGGCAACATCGACGGCTTCCTGGGCCCCGACCCCTTCAACCAGCGCGCGGTGTTCGAAGAACTGGGCTTCATCCACATCCTGAGCCGCGAGATCTGGGACGGCCACCCCTGCTGTGCTTTCGGCATGCCCGAGGCCTTCATCAAGGAGAACCCCAACACTTACGCCGCGCTTTTCCGCAGCGTGCTGACCGCGGCCGACATGGCGCGCAAGCCCGCCAACCGCGAACTGATCGCCAAGGTCATCTCGCCTACGCAGTACCTGAACCAGCCCGAGGCCGTGGTCACGCAGGTGCTGACAGGCCGCTTCGCCGACGGTCTGGGCAATGTGCGCAACGTGCCTGAACGCGCCGACTTCGACCCCGTGCCGTGGCAGAGCATGGCGGTGTGGATGCTGACGCAGATGCAGCGCTGGGGCTACGTCAAGGGCGACGTCAACTATCGCCAGATCGCAGAGAAGGTGTTCTTGCTGACCGACGCCAAGAAGTACATGAAGGAACTGGGCCAGCCTGTGCCCGATGGTGCGTACAAGAAGTTCAAGGTCATGGGCAAGGAATTCGACCCGGCCAAGCCGGCTGAGTACCTGAAGAGCTTCTCCATCAGCAAGGCGGCATGAGCTTCGCGCGATGAACGCTGCCACCCTGATTGCGCGCACTGCCGCGCGGCGCGAATCGCTGAAGGCCACGCTGCTGTCGGTGCTGCTGCTGCTGCTGTTCCTGGGCGTGTGGCACCTGGCCACCAGCACGCCCGCGGCAGCGCCGGCGGCAGCAGTGGCCCAGGCGCTGACGCCCGAGCAGATCGAGTACGCCCAACTGATGGGCAAAGACCCGGCCGGCCTGGCTGCGCCTTCGTCTGTGGGCAAAAGCGGGTTCCCGACCCTGGGCCAGATGGGCAGCACGGCATGGCAGCACCTGAGCGACCCGTTCTACGACAACGGCCCCAACGACAAGGGTCTGGGCCTGCAATTGCTGCATTCACTGGGCCGCGTCGGGCTGGGTTTTGTGCTGGCGGCGTTGGTGGCCATTCCGCTGGGCTTCGTCATCGGCATGAGCCCGCTGATCTACCGCGCACTCGACCCTTTCATTCAGGTGTTGAAGCCGATCTCGCCGCTGGCCTGGATGCCGCTGGCGCTGTACACCATCAAGGACAGCGACATCAGCGGCATCTTCGTCATCTTCATCTGCAGCATCTGGCCGATGTTGCTGAACACTGCCTTCGGCGTGGCGAGCGTGCGCAAGGAATGGCTGAACGTGGCGCGCACGCTGGAAGTGAGCCCCCTGCGCAAGGCCTTCGAAGTGATCCTGCCCGCTGCCGCGCCCACCATCCTGACGGGCATGCGCATCAGCATGGGCATCGCCTGGCTGGTGATCGTCGCGGCCGAAATGTTGGTGGGCGGCACGGGCATCGGCTACTTCGTCTGGAACGAGTGGAACAACCTGAGCCTGCCGAACGTGATCTTCGCGATTCTCGTCATCGGTGTGATGGGGATGATCCTGGACCTGATTTTTGCGCGCCTGCAGAAGGCGGTGACCTATGTGGATTGACCACCGCCGCAATACCTGCAGCCCTCCCGCTCAAGCGGGCGCCGCCAGCGGCCCGGCCAGGCCGGTTCGGCGGCGTCCACTTAAGGGCGCTGCACCATGACGGCCCCGGCATTCCTAAAAGTCGAAGGCCTGGGCAAGTCCTACCCGGGCTCGCCCGAACCCGTGTTCGACGGTGTCAACTTCAGCATCCACCAGGGCGAATTCGTCTGCATCATCGGCCACAGCGGCTGCGGCAAGACCACCATCCTGAATGTGCTGGCCGGGCTGGAAAGCGCGACCATGGGGCATGTCTTCATGGACAACCGTGAAGTTGCCGGGCCCAGCCTGGACCGCGGTGTCGTGTTCCAGGGCCATGCGCTGATGCCCTGGCTGACGGTGCGCAAGAACATCGCGTTCGCGGTGCGCAGCAAGTGGCCCGACTGGAACCGTGCGCAGGTGAACGAACATGTCGAGAAGTACGTGGCCCTGGTGGGTCTGGCATCGGCCATCGACAAAACGCCCAGCGCGTTGTCGGGCGGCATGAAGCAGCGCGTGGGCATCGCACGCGCCTTCGCCATCCAGCCGCGCATGCTGCTGCTCGACGAACCCTTCGGCGCACTGGATGCGCTGACGCGCGGCACCATTCAGGACGAGTTGCTGCGCATCTGCGCCGAAACGCACCAGACGGTCTTCATGATCACGCACGATGTCGATGAAGCCATTCTGCTGGCCGACCGCATCCTGCTGATGAGCAACGGCCCGCAGGCCCGTGTGGCTGAGATCGTGCGCAACACGATGCTGCGCGA
>JBBQAW010000183.1:0-8146 GCA_038316815.1 Burkholderiales bacterium | reverse complement strand
TTCAAAGTTGCGAGCCAATCAGCGAGGCGAAGCGTTCGGCCAGCCGTTCCTGCCACGGCCGTGCGCGCCACTGGGCCAAGCTGACCGTCCGCGACAAGCGCAAATCGTCTTCGAAGATCCGGGTCTGCTGCGCCGCGAACTCGGCATCCAGGATGTTCAGTGTGGCTTCGTCATTGAGTTGGAATGAGCGGTTGTCGAAATTGGTCGAGCCTACCGATACCAGCAGACTGTCGACGATCATCACCTTGCAGTGGTACATCGTCGGCTGATATTCCGCAATCAGCGCGCCCGCAGCCAGCAGCAGACCCCATTGCGCTCGCGAGGCGCTGCGCACGATATCGACGTCCATGTGCGGGCCGGGCACGATGATGCGCAGCTTCACGCCGCGCTTCATCGCCGCCACGAGCGCATTGGAGGTCAGGTCGTCGGGGACGAAGTACGCCGCCGAGAGATCGATCGAGCGCGAGGCAGCGGTGATCGACAACAGGTACATCAGCTGCATTCTCTCGCTGCCGCCGCTGGGCGAGCTGCTGAACATCTGCGCCGGGCTGCTGCCGACTTCGGCCAGGGGCGGGAAATACGCCGGACCGTGCAGCACTTCGCCGCTGACCTTGATCCAGTTGTCGAGAAACACGGCCTGCATCTGCGCCACCACCGGGCCTTCGACCTGGAAGTGCGTATCGCGCCAATGCTCGGGGCCTTGCGCGTTGCCGGTCCATTGCGGCGCGATGCCCACCCCGCCGGTAAAGCCGATCCGGCCATCGACAATGAGCAACTTGCGGTGGGTACGGTTGTTCAAGTGGGCCAGGTGCGACCAGTGCGGCGGGTGAAACTTGTGAATCTGGACGCCGGCGGCCTTCATCTCGTCGAGCAGACTTTGGTCCATCTTCGCGCTGCCGATCCAGTCGAGCAGCACATGCACCTTGACGCCGCGGCGTGCACGCTCGGCAAACGCCTGCGTGAATTCGCTACCGATGTCGCCCGACCAGTAGATGTAGCTCTCGAACGTGATCGTGGTGGTGGCCGCGCGGATGGCACTCAGCATGGCCGGAAAGATCTCGTCGCCGTTGAGCAATACACGATGCCGGTTGCCGCCGACGAATTGCGGACCGAGCAGTACGCCCAGTTCATGCCGGAACTGCGGTTCGTCGATCGCGTGCAATTGCTCGATGCGACGCTCGATCTTGGTCTCGCTACCAATGAAGTTGTAGGCTATTACGCCGCTGACCAGCGTGACTGCGACAGCGCACGCGGCAATCATGACCGTGTATAGCTTGGAAACTTTCATCTTCTCGCTGCTAGCTTGAGGCGCAACACAAGCGGACTGTCCTTCGCGCCGACTCTGCAGCGCGAGCGTCGCCTTTTTTTCCACTCGCCGACTGTAAGACATCCAAGGTTCAAGAACGCGTGCGCTGGCGCACCGATGCTCTGACCACCGAAGCGGGCAGCTGGCGCGGGCACTATTCGCGCAGCCCCAACCCTGCCAGATCAACTGGCAGACGGCTGAGCACATATTTGCGAAGACCTTGGCAAGCTCACATCGACCTTCAAGTGATTCGAAATCAAGCCGGGCCTGGCTCATCTGGTGACCCACTGACCTCAAAGGCTCGTGGTACTGCACCAAGGGCTTCACGTGGCGGCTTACACCCCCGTCGAGTTCCAGCCCGGCATGTCGCTGCACGAATTCCTTCAAAGCTTCGGAATTGAGGCGGTCTATGCCCAACCTGTTCGGCGCTGGCAACGCGTGAAGGTCTGATTACTCACGCTTGGTGACGCCCTTGCCGGGCTGCGGATCATCCGCCAGCAGCAGGTGAGGTTTCTTGACCTGCTTCACCAGAAATGGAACCACGGCCAGAATCATCAAAGCCAGCGCGGTGGCCAACACCGCCGTCATTTCCTGCCCAAGCCCGGCAGCAACACCCACGGCAGCCGTCAGCCACAGCCCGGCCGCCGTCGTCAGGCCTTTCGCATCGCTAAGTTCGTTATTTTTAAGAATGGTGCCCGCGCAAAGAATGCCCACGCCCGCCGCAACCCCTTGGATCACACGGCTAAGTTCTTCCATGCCCATGCCGATCTGCTGCGAGACCAGCACGAACAGCGCCGTGCCCATGGCCACGAGCATGTGCGTACGCACGCCGGCAGCCTTGCCGGCGTGCTCCCTTTCCCACCCGAGCAGGCCGCCGAGCAGCGCCGCGATCGTCAGGCGAAGCACGACGCGGGTGGTCTGCGCCGCATCAGGCAGGTCGGAGAATTCGGTCGTGACAGTGTTTGCAATCTGCTGCCATATGCTGGTGTCCATTCGCCGCTCCTGGGTTGTGTAGCAGCGCCCGTTTGCCGTTTTTCCCGGCTAGCCCTGCGCTGTAGCCCAACAAAACGCTGGACAGTATTCTCGAGCCGCGTTGCCGTGAGTCGGTTTCCCTTCAATCTGTCAGTTTTGATCTTTAAATTGGCATCAATGGCCCTTCCATGATGTCACCGGCCTGTCTCCTTACGCGTGCCAGGCCACTTTTTCCTCCCAACGCCCGCCTGGCAATGCTCCTGAACCCCAGCTGATGCGGTCCTTGGCTTCGGCCGGCTGAGTTGTCACGATCAACTGTCAGGAGCACAGCTTGTAAGTTCGCCGGAATGTGGGTCGCTCCTCCTCCTTGCTTCCCGAGCAGAACGGTCACCACATCAAGTGGCCTGCGACCGTATCGGTGTCCTACGCGAATTTCAGCTCCGTCTGACACGCCGGCGACGGAGTTGTCTACATCCTCAGCTCATCAAACCCCATTGGGTGCTGCCCGCCGGTCAGCGCAAGCAGTGGGTGAATCTGGGCGGTTGCAGCATGCATGAACTTCATTTGAAGCAAAGCGCACGGCGCTGGCTGACAGTGGCTGCGCTGGCCGCGGCATCGGCCCTGGCAGTTGGCTGCGGGGGTGGCGGTGGCGGCCAGGGCGAGAATCAGGTCAGCGTGGCTAGAGTGCTCGTGGTTGACGCCTACGGCGCGCCCGTGTCTGGTGCCACGATCATGCTGAACTCCGGCAGCAGCCCCGCTTTCGCCACCAATGCCGACGGGGTTGCACTCATCGTTGCGCCAACGGGCGCAGCCTCGCTGTCGATTTCCGTGCCGAACTTCGTTCCTGCCGTGGCCCAGGCCACGCTGGGCCGCGAAATCATCACGACTGTGCCCGTGACATTGCAGCGCATCAGTGCGCCCGCTGGCGGGTCTCTGGCCACGCGCAGCGACTTCCGGCCGGTGCGATCGGACGATGGACGCAGGCTGGACTTCGAGGTGGAGCTGGTGGTGGTGGGCGCCGACGCCCAAGCCGTGACCGGCCTCACGGCAGCCGATTTCCGCCTGCTGGACTGCCAACCAGACGCCGCCACGCCTGCCGCCGACTGCCTGCGCAATGCGCCGGCGGACCACGCCTACCTGGGCAGCACTGCGGCGGCTGGGCTGCAGCTTGTGCCGGGCCAGGCCGTGCTGCCGCACACGGTGGGGCTGCTGATCGACCAGAGCGGCAGCATCGCCACCAGCGACCGCTCAAATGCGCGCCTGTATGCCGCCAAGACCATGATCAGCAACCTGGCGCCTGGTGACCAAGTCGTGATGGGCGCATTCGCGGACGGTAATGGCGCCCGGTTGCCGCAACAGCCGTTGATGATGCTTGGCACGGTTGTCAACAAGGCGGCGGCACCGCTGTTTTTCTCACGACTGGATGCACTGGCGGGGCAGAGCGGCGGGCAGACTCCGCTGCTTGCGTCCATTGACGCGATGCGCACCCAGATCCTGGGCGATGCATCGCTCACACTTGGTCAGCCGCGCGCCATGGTGGTGTTCACCGACGGGGTCGATAGCTATTGCAGCGGCGCCGTGGGCTGCGCACAGCGGCGCCAGCAGGTCATCGACGCTGCACGCGCTAGTGCTGTCCGGTTGTTCATGATCGGGCTCAGCGGCGACATCGATATTGAAGCGCTCAGTCATCTGGCCACCGCCAGCGGCGGCGCAATGCTGTATGCCGACAGCGTCGAGCAGCTCATCCCGCTTTATGGCAGCCTGGGCCGGCTGACGAGCTTGGGCCTGCCAACCTATCGGTTGCGCTTCAGCATCGATGCCGGGGAGGCCGGCGTCTTCGCCGCGGGGCAGACGGTACTGGCCCGCGCACGCGTGAATGTGCTGGGGCAAACGGTGAACATTCCGTTTGCAGTCGGAATTCCGTAAACCCGCCTGTGTGCAGCTTCTTTAACTGTCGCGCGCTGCCGCCGCGCTGATCGCAAACTCGTGGCTCCATGACCACGCTGGCTGCGAGCAGCCGTTTGCGGTCATTGGTTGCGTAATACAGGGCGCGATTGGGGCCTTCATTGAGCAAGTGATCGGCAGGACCTCGCGATGTCCGCTCGTCTGGTGGTTCGAATGTCAATGCGCCATCGGTTTGACAAGCCTGTGACCACGCCGCGACCTTCGCTGATTGCGATTTTCTGGATCCGTGACTTCGGTTCGGGTGGTGTGCTGGCTACGCCGCCAGATCGGGTTGCTGCGCGAGAGGCGCTGTGCCACTGGCCCGGTCTGCTAAACGCTGAGCAGCCAGATCCAGTCGAAACCCAAAGGCGCCAGGCGCTCGAGCTCAGCGCCGCTGATGTCGTCGAGCATGGCGGTGCGGCCGAGCGTACGCGACAGCTCGGTCAGCCGCACGCGGGTGTTGATCTGGTCCAGCGACGGATAGCGCGGCATGGGCTTCACCCCGACGCTCGAAGGCGTCGGACCTTCGATGGGTACAACTTCATGAGCCGTCATGATCTTTTGACTCATCTCAGCCGTCGGTCTCGAAGCCGGGATACAGCGTCATGCCGCCATAGATGAACAGCGTGGTGCCAACGATGTAGTCGCTGAATTCCGAGGCCAGCCAGACCGCGGCGCGGCCGATCTCGTCGACCTCGCCGATGCGCTTGCAGGGCACCAGCTTCATCAGCTCGGTACAGGCCTCGGGGGTGCCCCAGGCGGCGGTGTTGATCGGCGTGCGTGTGGCGCCAGGCGCGATTGAGTTGACGCGGATGCGCTTCTCGGCCATCTCTTGCGCCAGGCTGTTCATCAACAGCATCAGTCCGCCCTTCGACGCGGCGCAGTTGACATGGCCGGCCCAGGGGATGACTTCATGCACCGAACTCGTGAAGATGATCTTGCCGACCGCCACCGAAACATCGGGGCGCACCCCGCGCTTGAGGAACTCGGGCACCGCCTCGCGCGCGCACAGGAAGGCGCCACGCAGCTTGACCTTCATCACGTGGTCCCACTGCTTTACGCTCAGCCCCATTTATCAATTCTTCAATTCGTGACCTTTCAGAGTAAGGCGACACCCGAAATTTGAATCTCTGTCGGCACGTCGCCGGCCAAACGCGGATGACTGCGGGGCAACGGCTTCTTCGAGTCGCCACAGTGCTGGCCCCGGGCCTCGCGCCGGGCGCGGCCTCGGCGTCCTTGCTGCACGGCGAGACGCTCGACAGCTTGCCCATGGGCATGGCCTGGTTCGCGGTGATCGCGATGCCGATCGTCGGTATCGCCATCTTCTGGCAGCTGCATGTACTGCCGGGGAAGATCGCCGCCAAGCGCCACCATCCACAAAAGGACGCAATCCACGTGCTGCGCCTGTTGTTGCTGGCCTTCGGTGGGCTGCTATGGCCAATGTCTTGCGCGCGGGGCTCCCGAGGTGGCGACCTTGGACGGTCTCAAGCCCGGCGCTGCGCCTCGATCGCCCTGTAGCCCCTACCTCTGTGTGCGCACTGCTGCGGGGACACCTTCGAGGGCCTTGGTGCCTATGCGACCGGCCGTTTCGGGGCGACGAGTTCGCGGCAGAGAATGCCGTTGAAAGGTCGATTGCTGCCGAATGAAATTGGCAAACGGGCATCTGCTCATCCACCAGTTCGCTACCCCTCGCGCCTGTTGCAGGCCCCTGGCGCGGATGGCAGCCAATTTGGCGTACTGCGGCGAGCACAAGGTGGCAGAACACTTGGCGCCTGACGCAGCCGCTGCCATTCAGGCGGGCGGCGCAGGCCCTTCCAGTTCCAGTGCTGTCAGCCACAGCCGGGTGTCGAATTCCAGCTGGTGATAGTTGCCTTCCATGTGCATGCACAGCGCATAGAAGGCCTTGCCGTGTTCGCGTTCTCGCAGGTGCGCCAGTTCGTGCACAACGATCATGCGCAGGAAGTTGGCCGGTGCGTCCTTGAACAGGCTGGCAATGCGCACTTCGCGCTTGGCCTTCAGGTTGCCGCCCTGCACCCGCGACACGGTGGTGTGTGTGCCCAGGGCGTTGTGCGCGATGTGCAGCTTGCTGTCGAAGGCCACCTTGGCCAGAGTCGGTGCGCTCTTCATGTGGCGGGCCTTCAACTCGCCCACGTAGTCGAGCAGTGCCTTGTCGTTGCGCACGCTGTGGCGTTCAGGGTGGCGGCGCTGCACCGCGGTGTGCAGCTGACGCTGGGCCACCAGGCCTTGCACCTGCGCCAGCAGGTCGGCGGGGTAGCCTTGCAGATAGCGCAAAGGCTGCGCCGCGGTGTTCATGCGGCGGCTCTCATGCTGTGAACCTCATGCTCTGAATCTAATGCTGTGAACCTCATGCTGTGAATCTCATTCGGCGGCTCTCTTGCGTCCACTTTCATGCACCTGCGGGCTTTCGGCCCCACACCAGCAACAAGTTGTTCGACGGCATTGGGACGCGTTCGTACAAGACCAGGCCGGCACGCGCGGCCACGGCGGCCACATCGTTCAGATGGCGGATGCCCCATTCCGCGTTGCGCGAACGCAGGTCGGCGTCGAAGGCCACATTGCCCGGTGCGGTGGGCAGGCTGTCTTCGATGTAAGGGCCGTAGGTCAGCAGCAGCCCGCTGGCCGACAGATGCCGCGCCGCGCCCTGCATC
This sequence comes from Burkholderiales bacterium, assembly GCA_038316815.1. Lineage (GTDB taxonomy): Bacteria > Pseudomonadota > Gammaproteobacteria > Burkholderiales > Burkholderiaceae_C > Rubrivivax. Next base: position 1,255 of record JBBQAW010000183.1, on the reverse strand, counting down.
AAACCGGCCGCGCAGGCCCAGGGTGCGATGTGCAGCAAGTTGGCGCAGAAGATGGCGTCTACTGCGGGTGGCGCGGCGGCCCACAGCGGGTCCAGCGCGTTCAGCACCGTCGGTGGGCGCACGCGCGGCTGGCCGGCGCACCAGGCGTGGATGGACGCGAAGCCGGCGTCTTGAAAGTCGGTGGGTTGCCATTGCCAGCCCGGCAAACCGGCGCTGAAATGGGCAGCATGCTGGCCGGTGCCGCTGGCTATTTCCAGCATCAGACCCCGATGCCCAGGGCCGCCGGGCAGCAGGCGCTGCAGTTGCGCCAGGATGGGCGGGCCGTTTCGTTCGGCAGCAGGGCTGTATTGGGCGCTCATGGCGGCCATTGTCTGGCCTGTGCCGGCGGCCCGTTTCAAGCCGCGAAGCCCCTTGCCGCGGGCTAGCATGCCGGCATGTCATCCACCCTGCCGGTGCGTCACCTGTTGCTTGCCGTTGCGGTGGTGGCAGTCTGGGGCACGAACTTCGTCGTCATCAAGCTCGCCCTCGATCAATTACCGCCCTTGCTGCTTGCTACGCTGCGCTTCAGCTTCGCGCTGCTGCCGGCGGTGTTCTTTCTGAAACGCCCTTCGGTGCCGTGGCGCAACTTGGCCACTTACGGCGTGCTGATCGGGGCAGGCCAGTTCGGGCTGCTGTTCATCGCGATGAACGGGCGCATCTCGCCGGGGCTGGCCTCGCTGGTGATTCAGACCCAGGTCTTCTTCACCATCGGCATGGCAATGCAGTCGGCCAATGAGCGCGTGCAGCCGGTGCAGTGGTTGGCCTTGCTGCTGGCCGCCGCCGGGCTGATGACGATCGCCACCCACACCGACGGCAGCACCACGCCGCTGGGGCTGGCCATCGTTCTGGTCGCCGCCTTCTGCTGGGCGTGCGGCAACATGGCCAGCCGCCAGGCAGGCCGCGTGGACATGCTGGCCTACGTGGTGTGGGCCAGTGCGTTCTCGATCCCGCCGCTGCTGGTGCTGTCGCTGATGATCGAAGGGCCCGCCCGCATCGCCACTGCGCTGGCGCATGCCGACGCCGTGGCCTGGGCGGCGGTACTTTGGCAGGCCGTGGGCAATACGCTGTTTGGCTATGCGGTCTGGGGCTGGCTGCTGGCCCGCCATCCGGCCGCCACCATCACGCCGATGGCACTGCTGGTGCCGGTCTTTGGCATGGCGTCGTCCGCGTGGTGGTTGGGCGAGCCGCTGCCCGGCTGGAAGCTGGCCGCCGCCGC
>JBBQAW010000182.1:0-8168 GCA_038316815.1 Burkholderiales bacterium | reverse complement strand
GAGACGCGAGCAGGCCCAGTGCAAGGTCTCTGACACCAACGCCCGGCACGTCGGAATGCTGTAAGTTCTGCTGCAACGCAGCATGTTAAATTCGCGCCCGCCGGGAACCCGCTTCCTTTAATGTGGACTTGTTGCGTGTTTTGGGGCGTCGCCCCAATCCACAAACTCAGCTGTCCCATCTGCCGCGCCTGGTGCGCACTCCTTCGATGCCCCTCCCGCCAGCGGCGCCACAGCGCCAGCTCAAACACCATCGCCAGATTGATGTACAGGTGTTTTCGCGGCAAGATGGCCTGTGGGAAGTCGACGCCACCCTGCTTGACACCAAAACCCGCGACGCGCAGATGGCTGACGGCATTCGCCCTGCAGGCCAACCCGTTCACGACATGCTGCTGCGCCTGGTCGTCAACACACGGCTCGACATCCTGGAGGCCGGTTCCGACACGCGCTGGATGCCCTACCCCGGCATCTGCGGCGAACATGGTGATGCCTACCAGCAGCTGGTCGGCCTGAACCTGCTTCAAAACTTTCGCCAGCGCCTGCGCGAAAGGCTGGGCGGCGTGAAGGGCTGCACCCACATCACCGAACTGGCCCTGGTGCTGCCCACGGCCGTGGTGCAAGGTTTCGCGGGCGAAGTGATCGACACCCGCGGCACCGACGAAGGCGCCAGCCAACCCTTCCAGATTGACCGCTGCCACGCCCTGCGCAGCAGCGGGCAAGCCGTGCGCGTGCACTATCCGCGCTGGTACCGGCCGCTACCTGCCCAGGCCAGCGATCCCGAAACGACCGTCCGAAAAAGCAAGGAAACCCCATGAAGATTCACGAATACCAAGCCAAGGAACTGTTGCGTGCCGCCGGTGTGCCCGTGCCGCGCGGCCATGCCGCGTTCACCGTGCGCGAAGCGCAAGAAGCCGCAGAAAAGCTGGGTGGCAACGTCTGGGTGGTGAAAGCGCAAATCCACGCCGGCGGCCGCGGCAAGGGCGGGGGCGTCAAGCTGGCACGCAGCCTGGCTGAAGTCGAAACCCTGGCCACAGACATCCTGGGCATGCAGCTCAAGACCCACCAGACCGGCCCCGAAGGCCAGAAAGTGCGGCGCCTGTATGTCGAAGAAGGCGCCGACATCCAGAAGGAGTACTACGTCTCCCTGGTGACCGACCGCGCCACGCAGAAGGTGGCCTTCATCGCCAGCAGCGAAGGCGGCATGGACATCGAAGAGGTGGCCCACAGCACGCCTGACAAGATCATCACCGAATTCATCGACCCGCTCACTGGCCTGGGCGACGCACAAGCCAGGAAGATTGCCGACTCGATCGGCCTGCCTGCCAACAGCACCGCGCAGGCGATCGACATCTTCCAGAAGCTCTACGCCTGCTACATGGCCACCGACGCTTCGCTGGTCGAGATCAACCCGTTGAACCGCGACAGCAAAGGCAACTTGATTGCCCTGGACGCCAAGTTCAACTTCGACCCCAATGCGCTGTTCCGTCACCCGGACATCGTGGCCTACCGCGACCTGGACGAAGAAGACCCGGCCGAAGTCGAGGCCAGCAAGTTCGATCTGGCCTACATCAGCCTGGACGGCAACATCGGCTGCCTGGTCAACGGCGCCGGCCTGGCGATGGCCACCATGGACACCATCAAGCTCTTCGGTGGCGAGCCCGCCAACTTCCTGGACGTGGGCGGTGGCGCCACGGCCGAGAAGGTGACCGAAGCCTTCAAGATCATGCTGAAGAACCCCGAGGTGAAAGGCATCCTGGTCAACATCTTCGGCGGCATCATGAAGTGCGACACCATTGCCGAAGGCGTCATCGCCGCCTGCAAGGCCGTCAACCTGAGCGTGCCGCTGGTGGTGCGCATGAAGGGCACGAACGAAGATTTGGGCAAGAAGATGCTGGCCGAATCCGGCCTGCCCATCATCGCCGCCAACACCATGGCCGAAGCGGCCACGGCCATCGTCAACGCCGTCCGTTAAGAACGCCCAGGAGACCGACCCCATGAGCATCCTCATCAACAAGAACAGCAAGGTCATCACCCAGGGCATCACGGGCAAGACCGGGCAATTCCATACCCGCGGCTGCGTGGCTTATGCCAACGGCAAGAACTGCTTCGTGGCCGGCGTCAACCCGAAAAAGGCCGGCGAAGACTTCGAAGGCATTCCCATCTACGCCGGGGTCAGGGAAGCGGCTGCCGCCACTGGCGCCACCGTCAGCGTCATCTATGTGCCGCCAGCAGGCGCCGCCGCCGCCATCTGGGAAGCCGTTGAAGCCGACCTGGACCTGGCTATCTGCATCACCGAAGGCATTCCTGTGAAGGACATGATGGAAGTGCGCAACAAGATGCGGGCCAAAGAAGCTGCAGGCGGGAAAAAAACCTTGCTGCTGGGCCCCAACTGCCCGGGTTTGATCACGCCCGAAGAAATCAAGATCGGCATCATGCCCGGCCACATTCACCGCAAGGGCCGCATCGGCGTCGTCAGCCGTTCGGGCACCCTGACTTATGAAGCCGTGGCGCAGCTGACCGAAATCGGGCTGGGCCAAAGCACGGCGGTGGGCATTGGTGGCGACCCCATCAACGGCCTGAAGCACATCGACGTGATGCAGCTTTTCAACGACGACCCCGATACCGACGCCGTGATCATGATCGGCGAAATCGGCGGCCCCGACGAAGCCGAAGCCGCGCGCTGGGTGAAGGCGTACATGAAGAAGCCGGTCGTCGGCTTCATCGCCGGCGTCACGGCCCCGGCCGGCAAGCGCATGGGCCATGCCGGCGCGCTGATCAGTGGCGGCGCCGACACGGCCGACGCCAAGCTGGCCATCATGGAAGAGTGCGGCTTCACCATCACGCGCAACCCCAGCGAGATGGCACGGCTGCTCAAAGCCCTGCTCTGAAGGTTCGGCTCCCGCCGGGGCGCCCGCCCCGGCCGCACCGGTTCCCGAAAGCCCCTCGCTGATGGAGATGCTTGTCGACCCAGCGTTCTGGATCGCTGTCGGCCAGATCATCCTGATCGATGTCTTGCTGGGGGGCGACAACGCCGTCGTCATCGCGCTGGCCTGCCGCAGGCTGCCGCCAGGACTGCGCACCAAGGGCATCATCTGGGGCACGGTGGGCGCCATCGTGCTGCGCGTGATCCTGATCTTCTTTGCGCTCACACTGCTGGCCATCCCTTTCCTGAAGATCGTCGGCGCCATCCTGCTGGTCTGGATCGGCGTCAAACTGATGGCGCCTGACGATGAAGGCCATGGGGATATCGCGGCTTCAGACAAACTCTGGGCAGCGGTGAGAACCATCATCGTGGCCGACCTGGTGATGAGCATCGACAACGTCATCGCCATCGCCGGCGCGGCCCAGGGTGCCGGTGAACACCGCATGGCCCTGGTCATCTTCGGCCTGCTGGTCAGCATTCCCATCATCGTCTGGGGCAGTCAACTCGTCATCAAGCTCATGGACCGATTCCCGTTCATCATCACCCTGGGCGGCATGCTGCTGGGCTGGATTGCCGGCACCATGGCCGTCACCGACCCCGCCGTCGTGCCTTACATGCCCCTGGTCGGCGAACTCGGAGGACACGGCGAAGCCGCCCAAGCAAAGCTCCCCGAAGTCGTGGCGAGCCTGCGCTACGGTGCGGGTGTGGCAGGTGCCTTGCTGGTGCTGGCCCTGGGCGTGCTGGTCAAACGGCGTTCCGCAGCCGCGGGCGCCGGGCACTGACGAGGGCCAGCCGCTGCCAAGGCGCCCGCACGCATGGGCTCACCAGTTCGAAATTCCAGCCGGCGTCTGCGTTTCGCAGACCGCTTCGACCTGCTGCGCCTGCTGGGCAGGGGCGCCCATGCCCGCGTCTACGCGGCGCAAGACCGCAACTTCAACCGCCTGGTGGCGCTGAAGATTTTCGCCCTGCTGGCTCCGTCAGATCACATCAACCCCGCCGGCAGCGCCGCCGCCACTGCCGAAGCGCGCAGCCGCTTCGACACTGAAGCCCAGACCGCGCAGCGCCTGCACCACCCCGACATCGTGCAAGTGCTGGAAACCGGCAACCACGAAGGCCAGGCCTGGCTGAGCATGGAACTGGTGCCCGGCAGTTCACTGCAGCGCTACACCGAAGCACCGCGCCTGCTGCCTGAACCGGCCGTGTTGCGCACCGGCCAGCGCATCGCCCTGGCGCTGGAACACGCGCACAGCCAGCGCGTGGTGCACCGCGACCTGAAGCCCGCCAACGTCATGGTCGACTGGCCTAGCGACACATTGAAGATCGTCGATTTCGGCCTGGCCCGCACCGACGACGCCGCCGCCACCCGCACCGGGCTGATGCTGGGCACGCCGCAGTACATGGCGCCCGAACTGCTGGCTGGCGACCGGCCCGCCCCGCGCAGCGACTACTACGCGCTGGGCGTCATCCTGTTTGAACTGCTGACCGCCCGGCTGCCCTTCGAGACCACCAACATGGGCGAACTGCTGCGCCGCGCGGCGCGCGACCCCGCGCCCGACCTGCGGCAATTCAAGCCCCACACCCCCGACGACCTGGCCGAACTGCTGGCCGAGATGCTGGCCACCCAACCTGGGCAGCGCCTGGCCGACGGTTCACGCATCGCCGGGCGGCTGCGCAGCCTGCGGCTGGCGTGGCCGGGCGGTGCGATGTCACGCTGAACCCCATCTCGCCCATACCCAGCGCACTTTGCGCCCGCTTGACCCGGGAGCGACGGTCGTGTTCAGGCGCACAATCCGGCCCATCCGAAAGGCAGTGCACACCGCGGCACTGCCCATGAGACCAACCTTCGCCCAGAACCGCCTTGGCCCAACAGAACCCAGCGCCCACCCCGATGCCCGAGATGTACGCCGCAGTCGACCCCGGCCGGGCGCGCAGCAACAACGAAGATTCGGTGGCCATCGACCCCGGCGCAGCATTGGCCGTACTGGCCGACGGCATGGGCGGCTACAACGCCGGCGAAGTGGCGGCCAACATGGCCACCAGCTTCATCCGCACCGAACTGGGCCGCTGGCTGCGTGAAGCCAGCAGCCAGGCCAGCGACGCCGAAGTTCGTCGCGCCATGGACATCTGCGTGGACAACGCCAACCGCGCCATCTTCAGCGCCAGCCAAGCCAACCCGCAGTACGCCGGCATGGGCACCACGCTGGTGGTGGCTGCCTTCCGTGACGGCAAACTGCTGCTGGGCCACGTGGGCGATTCGCGCTGCTACCGCCTGCGTGCCGGCCGGCTGCAACAACTGACGCGCGACCATTCGCTGCTGCAGGAACAGATCGACGCCGGGCTTATCACGCCCGAGCAGGCTGCGTTTTCGGCCAACAAGAACCTGGTCACGCGCGCCGTTGGCGTTGAAGACAACGTGCTGCTGGAGACCCACCAGCACGACCTGCAAGGCGACGACCTGTACCTGATCTGTTCAGACGGCCTGTCCGACATGCTGGAAGACCCCGGCATCGCGCAGCTGCTGCAGGCGCCGGAGACACAGGAATCGTTGGAAAGGACCGCCAGCGCGCTGATTGCGGCAGCCAACGATGCAGGCGGAAAGGATAATATCTCCGTCATTCTGGTGCGTGCCTGCGGAGGCACGAACCCATCGGGTACGTCGTGGTGGCCGTTCCGCCGTTGAAAACGGTCACGCAGTCCCAAAACACAAGAACCGACGCAAACAGCGTCTCGCGGGTTGCAGCCAGCAACCAGCAGCAATGAGGTCGTGCATGGGCAAGCTGGTCGTTTCGCTCGACGGGGTGGTCATCAAGGAAGTCCAGATCACCAAGGACAAGACCACCCTCGGTCGGCGGCCGTACAACGACATCGTCATCGACAACCTGGCTGTCAGTGGCGAACACGCCGTGCTGCAAATGGTGGGTGCCGACGTCTTCATCGAAGACCTGAACAGCACCAACGGCACCTACATCAATGGCAAAGCCATCAAGAAGCAGCTGCTGACGCACAACGACACGGTCGAAATCGGCAAGTACAAGATCAAGTACCTGGTCGAAGACAGCAACGACTACGAAAAGACGCTCATCATGCGCCCGCCCGGCAGCCAGCAGGCGGCCCCGCCGCCCTATGCCGCGCGCAACGTCATGCAATCTGGCCACCCCGGGCTGGGGCTGGGCGCATCGGCAGCAGCCGCCGCCCCGACCTTTGGCGCCGCCACTTCGGCCAGCGGTTCTGCTGCGCTCATCAAGGTGCTGAACGGCGCCGCCGCCGGGCGTGAAGTGGTGTTGACCAAGATCGTCACTACCGTCGGCAAACCCGGCGTGCAAGTGGCCAGCATCACCAAACGGCCCACGGGCTACGCTTTCGCGCATGTTGAAGGCGCCAGCAAGCCCAGCGTCAACGGCGCGCCCCTGGTGGGCGATTCAGTGCCCCTGCGCAATGGCGACGTGATTGAACTCGCCGGCACACAAATGCAGTTCATCTACCGTTAGGGCGCCGCTCAACGCGGCGCACGGTGGGCTTTCGCCCATCGTGTGACGGGTTTCACGTCGGGGGCGAGAGCCTGACTTCAGTTTTCAGGAAAGTGCGGCGGGCTGCCTTGCCTGGCGGGCGCTGACGCAGCACGATAGCGATTCGCTGGCAGGGGGTCTGCCGCGCCATCCGCCACTCTCCGCCTTCCATGAAGATCCGCGTACTGGGTTGTTCGGGTTCGATTGCCGCCGGCAGCCGCACCACATCCTTTCTTGTCGACGGGTGCATCCTGATCGACGCCGGCACCGGCGTGGGCGACCTGACGCTGGAAGAACTGTCTGCCGTCGACCACATCCTGGTCACGCATTCCCACCTCGACCACGTGCTGGCCATCGGCCTGCTAGCCGATAGCGTGGCCCGCCGCCGCACCGCCGCGCAGCGCCCGCCGGTGGTGGTGCACGCACTGGCCGTCACCATCGACGTGTTGCGCACGCACATGTTCAACGGCCTGATCTGGCCCGACTTCACGCGCTTGCCCACCGTGGCGCAGCCGGTGCTGGCATTCAGCCCGCTGGCCCTGGGCGACGTGCTGAACGTGGCCGGCCACCGCATCGAAGTGCTGCCCGCCGCCCACACCGTGCCCGCCGTCGGCTATGCCGTGCTGGACGCGCTGCCGGGCGGCGGCGCCTGGGTCTTCACCGGCGACACCGGCCCGAACCCGCCGCTGTGGGACCGCCTGGCGCAAATGCACGTGGGCGCACTCGTCATCGAAACCGCCTTCAGCGACGACGAACATGCCGTGGCCACCATCAGCAAGCATCTGTGCCCGTCGAAGCTGAAGATCGAACTCGACAAGCTGGCCACCCCGGCCGACGTCTACATCACCCACATCAAACCCGGTGAAGTGGACGCCGTGATGACCGAAATCGGCGCGCAAACCAGCCGGCACCGCATCAGCGCGCTGCATACCGGGCAGGTGATGGGGGGTTGAGCGAGTGACCTCAAACGTCGCTGGCCCACGCCAAAGGGTTGAATCGGCATCTGAGGTGTGATGCAAGATGCACGATGCACGATGTGAAAATGCAATCCTCCATGTCCATTCAGCAGCAGCATGCGTTCCACTCTGGCCATCGACGACGATGTACTGGCAGCCGCGAAGCACCTGGCCGAGCGCGAACAGAAAACGGTCGGCGCGGTCATCTCGTCGCTGGCCAGTCTGGGCCTGGCCAGCAGTAGTGGCGGGCTCCGAACCGAACGCAACGGCATCCCGCTGTTGCCCCACGGCAAGAACGCTTTACCCGTCACCCTGGAACGGGTCAACCAGTTCCGCGACGAACACCCGTGAGCCGTTACCTGCTGGACGTCAACGTTCTCATTGCGCTCGTCGACCCAGCGCATGTTGCGAGCGAGTCAGGGTCACCTCGCCACCCTCGACCGCAAACTGGCCACCGAAGTGGTTGCTGAAGGAAGCGCAGCACTGGCGCTGATTTGAGGCGCTGATTTGAGGCGTTGATTTGAGGCGCTGATTAGAAGCGCTGATTTGAAGCGCTGAGCTGATGCGGAATCTGGGGCAAGAGCGCGCCCTGAAGTCACCGACCTGCACATCTACCAGACCGTGGCCGTGCCGAACAGCGCGAAGGCCGGGTCCAGCGTCACCAACGTCAAACCTTCGATTTCGCTCTGCGCGGCCAGCATGCGGTTGAACGGATCACGGTGTTCCTGGGCATAACTGCCCGCCAGCGAGACATGGCGGTAGTCCACCGGCAACTGAACAAAACCG
>JBBQAW010000181.1:0-8171 GCA_038316815.1 Burkholderiales bacterium | reverse complement strand
GACGCGGGCGCTGCGCAGCCCGGCTGTCGGGCGCTTCACGACCAGGTTCACCAGCCCACCCGGCGCGCTGGTGCCGGCCTGGATGCCGCTGGTGCCCTTCAGCAGTTCCAGCCGGTCCTTGTTGTCCAGCGCGATGGCGGTCTCGGCATTGATGGGCAGGCCGTCGCGGCGGTAGTTGAAGCGGTTGTCCAGCGTGTAGCCGCGCGAAGACAGGTTGGCGATGTAGCCCTCGGCGTTGTAGGCATCGCCAATGCTGGCGTCCAGGCGCGTCAGCGCACCCAGGTTGGCTACACCCTGGTCTGCAAGCCATTGCGCGCCGAAGACGCTGGCTTGCAGCGGTGCCTTGGCCAGCGGCACGTCGCCAAAGCCAGCCAGGGTTGGCGTGGCCGCGCTGCGGCCGGTAATGGTGACGGTGCTGGTCGACTGCGCCCAGCTGGCTGGCCATGCCAGCGTCAGCAAGGCAGCGAACGCCAGGGCGTGGCGTTGCGGTTTGTGACCGCGTTGAACGCGGTGAGTGAAAACGGAAACTGCGGGTCGGGTGAATGCCATCGTGTGCCTAGTGCTTTGATGGCAGGAACGCGCGTCAAAGACACAGGCTGGTGACAGCAAGACGCCACCGGGCCACAGGCTGAAGACTGCTTCCCTGCGCGAGGATTACCTCAATCAGGTTCAAAGGGACTTTCTCAGTCGCCCCAGCTTTGCAGCCGGGTCAACACCCCTAGCGAATGCGCCACGACAAGTCGCGGCGCAATTGGATTATCTGGCGAAAAAGAAAAGGGCCCGCAATGCAGGCCCTTGTCAATGCTGTTGCAGGGTCTTCAGTCGAAAACTGGCGACTCCACACCCAACACCTTGTGCAATTTCGGGCTGGTGGTGGTGTACTGAAGCAGCACGCGTCTGTCCGGGTAGACGATGGGCGAAGCGCCGAAAGCCGCCAGCGCCGCTTCATGGAAGCCCGACAGAATCAACTTCTTCTTGCCAGGGTAGACGTTGATGTCGCCGACCGCAAAGATGCCTGGAATGTTCGTCTGGAATTTCTCGGTGTCCACCGTGATCTGTTTGCGGTCGATGCCCAGGCCCCATTCGGCAATCGGTCCCAGCTTGGGGCTCAGGCCGAAGAAGACCAGCAACACGTCCAGCGGCACCAGGCGCGTCACGCCGTCGGCGCCGGTCACCTTCAGCTGCGCCAGGCGGTCGTTCTTCTCTTCGAAACCGGTCACTTGTCCGACCACGAATTGCATCTCGTACGCGTCGCACAGTTCCTTCATCTTGGCCACCGATGCGGGCGCCGCCTTGAAGCCGTCGCGGCGGTGGATGAGGATGACGCTTTCTGCCTTGTTCGGGCCTTCCTGGGCGAAGTTCAGCGCCCAGTCCAGGGCCGAGTCGCCACCGCCGACGATGACCAGGTTCTTGCCCGCAAACTGCGCCGGGCTCTTGACGCGATAGAACAGCTGCGTTTCAGCAAACTTCTCCAGCCCGTCCACCTTCAATGTGCGCGGCTGGAACGAGCCCACGCCGCCGGCAATGAAGATGGTCTTGGTCAAGAACTGCGTGCCCTTGTTCGTCTCGACGAAGAAGCGGCCATCGTCCTGCTTGCTGACCGTCGTCACTTCCTGCCCCAGATGGAAGGTCGCGCCGAAGGGGGCAATCTGTTTCAGCAGGCTGTCAGTCAGTTCTTTGCCGGTGCACACAGGCACGGCCGGAATGTCGTAAATCGGCTTGTCGGGGTACAGCTCGATGCATTGGCCGCCGGGGTAGGCCAGGCTGTCGATGATGTGGGCCTTCATCTCGAGCAGGCCGAGTTCGAAGACCTGGAACAGGCCAACGGGGCCCGCGCCGATGATGACGGCGTCAGTCTCGATGGGGCCGCTGTGGGCGTCGGCGGTGGTGGCCACTGGCTCGGGTGTATGTGCTTGCATGGAAACAATTTTCAGCGGATCAGCTGGTCCAGCTTGTCCTTGCGGTCTTTCCACTCTTCGGCTTCGGGCAATGGCGCCTTGCGCTTGGTGATGCTGGGCCACTTGCGCGACAGGTCGGCGTTGAGCTTGATGAAGTGCAATTGCTCGGTCGGCACGTCTTCTTCGGGAAGGATGGCGTTGACCGGGCATTCCGGAATGCAGACCGCGCAATCGATGCATTCATCGGGGTCGATGAACAGCATGTTGGGGCCCTCGCGGAAGCAATCGACGGGGCAGACATCAACGCAGTCGGTGTACTTGCACTTGATGCACGATTCGAGAACGACGTGGGTCATGGAAGGGCGGCTAAGTTGAAGGACGGCACCAATAGGTGCCCGGCGCGCCGCTGCGGTGGGGGGCCACGCGACGCCGAAAACCCCTGATTTTAGGCTGTGGTCAGGCCCATCTCGGCCACCGGGCTTTCGCAAGCGGCGGCCATGGCCTTTGTCTGCAGCTTGGCAGCCACGCCGCAGGGCAGGGCGCCGGCGCCCACCGTCACCACCGTCGGGCGGCCGGCGTGCAGCAGCGCGGCCTGGGCCAGGGCCTGCAATGGGTGCTGGCTGGCCAGGCTGTCGGGCCAACCAGCACGCGACACCACGCTGGTGGGCGCGTCGTTGGGCCACCCAGCGGCGCGCAGCCGCCGCGCCAGTGCGCCAAGCTGCCTGCCGGCCATGTAGAACACCTCGGTGTCGGCATGGCAACCGGCCTGAAGGCGCCCTTCCTGCGTCATGGCCGTGCTCAGGCTGACACTGCGGCCGGTGCCGCGGCGAGTCAGCGGGCGCCGGGTGTCGGCGGCTGCGGCCAGGGCGGCGGTGACGCCGGGCACGACTTCGCAGTCGATGCCGGCACGCGCCAGGGCTCGCAGTTCTTCTTCCAGGCGGCCGAAGACGCTGGGGTCGCCGCCCTTCAGCCGCACGACGCAGGCATGGGACTGGGCATGGCGTACCAGCAAGGCGTCGATCGTGGCCTGGCCCGTGGCCTGACAAAACCCGCGCTTGCCCACATCCACCCACAGCGCCTGGGGCGCCAGGTCGCGCAAGGCGGGGTCGGTCAGGGCATCGAACAGCACGACGTCGGCCTGGCGCAGCCAGTGGGCGCCGCGAACCGTGATGAGGTCGGCCGCACCCGGGCCCGCGCCGACGAAGACCACGCGGCCTGTTCGCTGCTTGGTTTGGTTGCGCACGGCCATCACGCTGCCTCTGCCGCGTTGGCGAGCACCAGCACGGCGCCGCTGGTGCGGTGGCTGGCGGGGTCGACGACGATCAGCGAGCCGGCTTCACGCTGCTGCGCATATGGCGCCAGCGGCAGCGGCTGCTGCAGTTCGAAGCTGACTTCGGCGATCTCGTTCACCGCCAGCGTTTGCGCTTCAGTGGGCTGCAGGCTTTGGATATCCAGCCGGTGCTGGATGCCCGTCAGCCGGGCCTGCACCCAGCGGTGGCCATGACGCAGCAGGTACTTGCGGCCAGGGGTGGCGGGTTCGGAGTCGAGCCAGGCCAGCGTGGCGGTGAAGCGGCGGGTTGCCTGCAGTTCGCCCGGCGTGGCGATCCAGTCGCCGCGTGAGATGTCGATTTGCCGGTCCATCACCACGCCCGCTGAACGCCCGGCGGCCACGCGCGACGTGGGCCCGTTGGCATCGCGCAGGGCGGCGACCTGGGCCTGTTCACCGCTTGGGAAGACCTGGACCAAGTCGCCCACTTGCACCGCCCCCTGGGAGACCCGGCCCCAGAAAGTGCGCGGCTGTTCGCCTATGCCAGGCTGTCCGGCTTCCTGACCTCGCGCCACGTATTGCACGGCCAGTTGCAGCGCCTGCGCAGGCTGGCTCTGCGCGGCTTCGGCCACCGTGGGCAGCGCCTCCAGCACCTGCAGCAGGCTGGGGCCCTGGTACCAGGCTGTACGCAGCGGTTCGACGACGTTGTCCCCACGCAGCGCCGAGACGGGCACGATGGCCGCCACTGCCATACCGGCTTCCTGCGCAAAGGCCTGCAAGCTGGCCTGCACGGCCGCGAAGGCGGCGCCGGGGTCGACCACGGCGTCGAGCTTGTTGACCGCAAACACGATGCTGGGCACGCGCAGCAGCTGCGCCAACAGGGCGTGCCGGCGTGTCTGCGGCAGCAACGGCACCGCCACGGCGGCGCTGCCGCTGTTGCTGTTGCTAGGGCTGTTGCTGTTGCTGTTGCCGTTGCCGTTGCTGTTAGTGCTTCTGGCATGGGCCAGCTTGGTGATGTCGACCAGCACCACGGCTGCGTCGCTGCCGGCCGCGGCCGTGACCATGTTGCGTGTGTACTGTTCGTGGCCCGGGGCGTCGGCGATGATGAATTTGCGCCGCGGCGTGGCGAAGTAGCGGAATGCCACGTCGATGGTGATGCCCTGTTCGCGTTCGGCTTCCAGCCCGTCGGTCAACAGCGACAAGTCGAAGCCGGGGCCGCCGGCTGGCCATGCCTTGCCAGCGCCGCTGCGGGCGCGCAGGCTGCCGATCTGGTCGGCCAGCAGGGCGCGGCTGTCGTAAAGCAGCCGGCCGATGAGCGTGCTCTTGCCATCGTCCACGCTGCCTGCGGTCAGGAAACGCAGGGCCTGGCGCGCGGGCGGGGGCGGGTCGGCGGCGTCGGGTGGGGTCTCGGCCAGGGTCTGGGCCAACATGTCGGCCGGGGTGCCGTTCAAGGTTTGGGCGGCCATCAGAAATATCCTTCCGTCTTGCGCCGTTCCATCGCCGAATCGCTGCTGCGATCGTCCATGCGCGTGGCGCTGCGTTCGCTGACGGTCACGGTCAAAGTCTCGGCCACCACCTCAGCGGCATTGGCGGCCGGGCTCTCGACCGGGCAGGTGCAGGTCATGTCGCCAACGGTGCGAAAACGCACCTGGGCGGTTTCAACCGTCTCGCCGGCTTGGGGCGGGGTGACGGCTGTCACCGGCACCAGCAGGCCCTTTCGGCGCACCACCTGCCGGTCGTGGGCGTAGTACAGGCCCGGCAGCGGGATGTTTTCGCGTGCGATGTACATCCAGACGTCAAGCTCAGTCCAGTTGCTGATGGGAAAGACGCGGAAGTGTTCGCCCGGGCGATGGCGGGTGTTGAACAGCGTCCAGAGTTCCGGCCGCTGTTCCTTCGGCTGCCACTGGCCGAAGCTGTCGCGGTGGCTGAAGATGCGTTCCTTCGCGCGTGCTTTCTCTTCGTCGCGGCGGGCGCCGCCCAGCAGCGCGTCAAAACGGTGTTCCGCGATCGCTTCGAGCAGGGCCACGCTCTGGTGCGGGTTGCGCGATTCAAGTTCATGCGCCAGGCGCACGGTGCCGCGGCGGATGGAATCGTCGAGATGGCCAATTACCAGGGTCTCACCCATTTCGGCCACGCGGCGGTCGCGGAACTCGATCACTTCCGGAAAGTTGTGCCCGGTGTCCACATGCAGCAGCGGGAACGGCAGGCGGCCGCGGAAATCGTTGCCCGCGGGCTTGGCCACGTCCCGCGTCTTGAAGGCCTTCTCGGCCAGGCGCAATACGACGCACGAGTCCTTGCCGCCTGAAAACAGCAGGGCAGGGCGTTCGAAGCTGGCCGCAACTTCTCGCAGTATGAAGATGGCCTCTTCTTCCAGCCCGTCCAGGTGGCGGTGGTCGGCAACAGGCATTAGGTGCAGGGGGTCGATGGGGGCATTCATGATGCAGTGCTTTCCAGGGTGCTGGGCGCGCTGTGGTGCACATGCAAACCACATTCCTTCGCGCCGGATTGTTCCCACCACCAGCGGCCGGCGCGAAAGTCTTCGCCCAGGGCCACGGCGCGGGTGCAGGGCGCGCACCCGATGCTGGGAAAAAAGGCGTCGTGCAGCGGGTTGTAGGGCACGTCGAACTCGCGGATGTAATGCCAGACGTCGCCCCAGGCCCAGTCGGCCAGCGGGTTGATTTTTTCGCGGCCGGGGCCGTCGGCTACGACAAAGGCGACGTCCCCGCGGTCGCCGCTCTGTTCGCGGCGCAGGCCTGTCACCCAGGCCGTGCGGCCCTGCAGCATGCGCGCCAGCGGTTCCAGCTTGCGCAGCGCGCAGCAGGCCTTGCGGCCGGCCAGACTGTCGACCATGACACGCTCACCGTGTTCGGCCACGAAGTGCAGCACCGCTTCGGCTGGGGGGCTGAAACCTTCGACCGGCAGGCCGTAACGCTGCGTGATGCGCGGGACTAGGGCTAGGGTTTCGGCGTGCAGCATGCCGGTGTCGAGCGTGGCAAGCGGCACGGCCAGGCCGTGGCGGGCGATCAGGTCGGTGATGACCATGTCCTCGGCGCCCAGGCTGGTGGCCTGCACGATGTGGCCGGCGTGGGCTTGCGCGGCGTTGCGCAACACGGCCAGGGTTTGCGCTAGCCGGGCATCGAAACCGGGCAGACGGCGGGCGTTCAGTTCGGTGGCGTTCAATTCAGTCGCGGTCATTTCGGTAGCGTTCAGTTCAGTGGCGTTCAATTCATCGTGGTTCGACATCGGGTCATGTCCTGACAACGGGCGCGTCGCCGGCCGCAGCCTGGTAATGCAATGGCGCACCCGTGATGCTGCCGTCGAACCACCCCAGCGCACGCTGTGCAGCTTCCAGCTTCTGATCAGCGCGCAACTGCACGGCGCTGAAACCGCAGCGCCGCAGCAAGGGCAACATGTCGGCCAGCACTTCGCCAGTGGCCACCAATTCACCGCGGTAACGCAAGCGCAGGCGCAGCAGAACCGCCTGCGAATAGGCGCGGCCGTCGGTCCATTTCGGGAAATGCAGGGCGATGGCTGGCCAGGCATGCACGCTGTCGCCTTGCGCCAGCACGTCGTCGGTGTTGGGCCAGGCGGCAGTGCCGTCTGGCAGGGCCTGACCGGCGTCGATGAACTTCATGCTGCTGTCTCCGCAGGCTGGGCCGTGCTGCGGCGCACCGCGTTGGCGGCTTGCCGGAAGGGCAACACGCCCAGGCGGCGGGCCGTGTCGATGAAGCGTTCGCCGGGCGCGCGCGCGTTGCGGTAAGTGTCGATGACGGCTTCGATGACGTCGGGCACTTCATCGGCCGCGAACGACGGGCCGATCACCTTGCCCGCCACAGCCGGGCCCGAAAGCTGGCTGCCGTCGGCGCCGGCCACCGTTACCTGGTACCACTCGCTGCCGTCCTTGTCGACGCCCAGAATGCCGATGTGCCCGCTGTGGTGGTGGCCGCAACTGTTGATGCAGCCGCTGATGTGCAGGTCGATGTCGCCGATGTCGTGCTGTTCGTCGATGTCGGCAAAACGTTCGGTGATGGCCGCAGCGATGGGAATCGACCGCGCGTTGGCCAGCGCGCACAAGTCGCCGCCGGGGCAGGCAATCATGTCGGTCAAGAGGCCGATGTTGGGCGTGGCGAAGCCGCCTTCACGCGCAGCCAGCCACAGGCCGTGCAGTTCAGACTCATGCACCCAGGGCAGCAGCAGGTTCTGGTCGTGCGTGACGCGCGCTTCGCCCTGGCTGTAGCGCTCGGCCAGGGCGGCTGCGCCGTCCAGCTGGTCGGCCGTGACATCGCCCGGCGGCAGGCCGGCGCGCTTGAGCGACAGCGTCACGGCACGGCAACCGGGCAGCTTGTGAGCGTGCACATTGCGTTGCAGCCAGCGGGTGTAGGCAGCTGGCACGTCGCCTGCAGGCGTGGCCGTGGCTTCCGTCGGCAGCGCCGCCGGACTCGTGAAGCCTGCGGCCACGCGGTCGAATTCGGCTTGAGGGATAACGGCGGTGGCCTCGTCAGCGCACAACGCTTCAAACTCACGGTTCACCGCGTCGACAAACCGCTGGCCCTCGGCCTTCACCAAAATCTTGATGCGCGCCTTGTACATGTTGTCGCGCCGGCCGTAGAGGTTGTAGACGCGGACGATGGCCTCGATGTAGACCAGGATCTGCTGCCAGGGCACGAAAGCGTTGATCAGCGTGGCAATCACCGGCGTGCGCCCCATGCCGCCGCCCACTGCCACCCGAAAGCCGACCTCGCCAGCGGCGTTGCGCTTCAACTGCAGGCCGATGTCGTGCCAGTCGGTGGCGGCGCGGTCTTCAGTGGCCCCCGTCACCGCCAGCTTGAACTTGCGCGGCAGAAAGGCGAATTCGGGATGCAGGGTGCTCCACTGACGCAAAATTTCGCAGTAGGGGCGCGGGTCGACCTGCTCGTCGGGGGCGATGCCGGCCAGGGCGTCGCTGGTGATGTTGCGGATGCAGTTGCCGCTGGTCTGGATGCCGTGCATGTTCACGCTGGCCAGCA
>JBBQAW010000180.1:0-8173 GCA_038316815.1 Burkholderiales bacterium | reverse complement strand
GGGCAAACGCTTGACATCGGTGTGATCGCTGAGCCAGGTCTCGTCGCCGAGGCCGACTCCACGCTGTACCTGCTGCCCAACACCGCGCGAATCTCGCTGTTCGACGCTGCGTCCGAACAACGGCTCTGAGAGCACCCACTGCCATGCGCTATGGCCTGCAGCAGCACCGCTTCGGCGTGAACTACGTGCCGACCCGCGCCTGGTGGGACTGCTGGAACGACTTCGATAGCGATGCCATCGCTCGCGATTTCGACGCGGTGGCGGCGATCGGAGCAGACCACATCCGCATCATGTTGATGTGGCCGTCGTTCCAGCCCAATCCGACGGTTGTCAGCAGCGCCCACCTGCAGCGCCTGGATTCGCTGATGGCACTGGCCGGCGCGCGCGGGCTGGACGTCTGCGTCACGCTCTTCGTCGGCTGGCTTTCGGGTTATGCGTACAAGCCCCCGTTCCAGCGCGACGACAACTTCTACGACATCCCGGCCAGCGGCGCCGCGCAAGAGCTCTATCTGCAGCGCGTGGCCGCGGTGGCCTCGGCGCACGGCAACTTCATGGGCCTGGATCTGGGCAACGAACTGGCCTGCTGCTGGCGCGCGCCCACGCCGGCCATCGGCGACCACTGGAGCGCCCACATGCTGGCGCAAGCGCGCGCCCACGCGCCCGGCGGCGTGCATGTCAACGGCATGGACCACGGGCCATGGTTCGATGTCGGCAGCTTCTCGGCACAGCACCTGGCCCGCGGGCAGGACATCGTCGCGCTGCATTGCTGGCCCCTGTTCACTGGCGCCATCGAGCGCAGCGGCGGCGACGCGATGCACGCGCGCTGTCTGCATCTGTCGGCGGCGATGACGGCGCTGGCAAAGGCGCATGCCGGCGACCCTGCCAAGCCGGTGTGGGTGCAGGAGTTCGGCATGTCGGAAAGCTGGACCGCGGGCGCCAACGTGCCCGCTTTCCTGCAAGCGTCCAGCGAAAGCGCGATGGCCGCAGGCGCGGCCTGGTTCACCTGGTGGTGCAGCCACGACCTGGACCGCAGCTACCGCTTCGACGAACTCGAATACTCACTCGGCTTGATCGGGCACGACAACCGCATCAAGCCGGCTGGCCATGCCTTCAAGGCGCTGGCCGACGCCTGGCGCGGCAAGCCGGTAGTCGCGGGCACCGCGGCACATGCGCCGCCGCCAGCCGTCATCAGCCCCGATACCACCTGGCGCTGGCTGGACGAATGGCGCCAGGCACGGCGCTGAGGCGCGGTGCCTGGCCGAGAGACCGTTGCCAATCCGCAGATGCGGATGACTTAGGGAAAGTGCCAGATATGGCTTGGACTGCGGGCGCTAGCCTTTGCTTTGCTAACAGCGGTTAGTAAAACCATTTTCTGAATTGCATTTCCTTCTTGAGCTGCTGAGGCCCCGACTTAACAGTGGGCGATTGCGTATCTCAGGCCAACAACTTGATGGAGACACCATGAGCCCAACCCACTTCTAGCGAAGCCTCATCAGCTTGGCCGTCGGGGCGCTGTGCTGTTGACTCAGCGCAATGTCGCTGTCCCAGCCCGCGCCCGCCACTGCACCGGCCGCATCGACCGCGGGCAAGGAGGCCCCGACCCAGGTGATCGAGATCAGCGGCGTGCGCGCAACCCTTGCCAGGTCGCTTGCCATCAAGCGCGAAGCCATCGGCACACGTGACTCCATCCCGGCCAAGTACAGGGGCCGCAAGATCACGTGGTCGCTGACATTCACGCAGAGCAAATCCAACAACTCGAACAACCCGCGTGGCCAATGCTGTTCTGCAACACCTGGGGCAAGTTCGGCGTGCTGACGCAGGTCTCGTTGACGAAGTCATCCCAAGGCACCGCAGGCGCGAATTTCACCGGGTATTTCGCCGACTCACGCGATGGCACCAGCTTGTTTGCGGCCCAGCCAGCCCGGGTGGTTTCTTCCGGACGTCAATTAGACGACGACCTGTTCACGAACTGCCCCTTGGCGAATCTGGGCCCCTACACCGCGGCGCAAGCCAAGTCGGCGCACTTGCCGAGGCTGATGCGCAGTAGCTTCAACGAGTTCGAGCGCGAGCGCCAGGGCTTCAACAGTTCGCTGCAGTCAAAGGACACGCCCGAGTCCATCGCCCTGGCGCGCCGGGCAGCACAGCGCCGTGCTGCGGAAGAACGAAGGCGGCGTGCTGCCAGCTGATCCGCGTCGCAGTGGCCCGCTGCTGGTGCTAGTGCTGGTGTTGGGCACCCACGCCAGAGACACCCCGATCGGCGGCTACTCCGATGCGTCCCGCCATGTCGTCTCAAGCCTGGAGAGTTTGCAGGCCCTGGGTCGCGCCGAAGGCTTCAGCGTGGCCGACAGCAAGGGCGTTCGCGTCACCGAGAAGCGCGACTGGCAGGCCGACGCGCTCGATTTCACCGCGCCAGCAATCCACCTTCACGATCTCAGTCGGGGGCCAACGGGCCGAAGCGTTCGGTGCAACGAAAAATGGCCCCGTACCGGACGAGCCGGCGCGAGGCCATCAAGTCGGGTTCAGCCGAGACCCGTCAGAACGACCCCCGCAATGTCAGTTGAATCGTGCGGCCGGCCTGAAAACCGCCTTCGATGCGCGACTCGTCGCCGGTGTAGGTCACCCTCGGTCCTGTTGGCGAGCCTTGGCCCACGTCAGCGTAGCGCTTGAAGTACTCGTAAGTCTCGGTTTTCGTGATGTTGATCAGGTCCAGCCGGACCTGCAGGTTCTTCATCAACTGATAGCCCACCGACAGGTCGAGATAGTCGCGCTTGTTGAACCAGCGCTGGAAGCCCTGCACATTCATCTCGTTTGCTACCGTGTTCGCAAAGGCACCCGTGTGGGAGTAGGCAGCCCGGGCGGAGAACGGCCCCGACTCGTAAAAGGCGGTCAGCGCATAGGTCTGCGGCGGCAGGTTGGGCATGCCGAAGCTCTGACCGCCGATGGTCTTGGTCACATTGGAGACGTCGACCCTGGTCACGCTCAACGTCCCGCCCAGGCCATTGAAGGGATACGGCAGGAACTTGAAAGACTGCGAGTAGGCAAACTCGAAGCCCTTGACCGCATAGGCGGCCGGGTTGTTGACCTTGGTCGTCACGTCGATCAGCGTGCCAGGGTTGGCCGTCAGAATCGCTTGCTGGATCGGCTGCCACAGGGCGATGTCCAGGCCCAATTGGTTGAACGGCTTTTGCTCCACCGTGTTGAGACCCTGCCCGGAAATCTTGCGCTCGAATCGGCCCACTGCGACCACCGAACTCTTGTCGGGATACCACTCCAAGGACATGTCACGGCCAGTGGCCCGCTCCGGTTCCAGGCCTGGGTTGCCTGTGGTGATCGCAAGCGCTCCCGGAAACGGCAGGCGTACCGCAGCCGAGATGTCCGACACGCGGTTGGCCGTCAAGGTCTTGCCCCAAGCACCTCGCCAGACGAGGCTCTTCGTCAGATCGTAGGCAAAACTGGCCGACGGCAACACGTCGTTGTAGCCGCCTTTGAGTTGTACCGGTGTCCATGTGCCTCCCGTGCCCTGCGTGACGGTGTCGCTATCGACCTGGGTGCGCACATAGCGGGCGCCGACATTGCCGCGCAGCGTCCGGCCCAGCAACTCGGTTTCCAGGTCGGACTGGACGAAGAAAGCCCTGACGGTCTCGGTGTTCGAATAGGTGCTGGGCGCAACCACTGGGCTGTTCTTGTTGGCATTCAAGGCACCGAGCTCACCAAGCACGAAGGCCCTGTCGACAACCAGGAAGTCAGTGGGATAGCCCTTGCCTGCATTGCGGGTCAGAGCAGGAATGTTGTTGGGCGTTTGAATGCCCTGCATGAAAGCCGCTCTTTCGGCAACCGTTGCCGCCCCATAGGTCTTGTTGAGGCCCGGGATGAGGTAGTTGTTCAGGACATTCGGCGCATTCAGGGTGGTCACCCCTTTGGTGCTTTCCGAATGGCTGACGCCAGCTTTGAAGGTGCCAGCGACCTTTGCCAGGTCCCAGTCGTACTCCGCACTCACGCTGGCAATACGTTGCTTGTCGTTCTCTTTGATGTAGCCGCCGGAATAGCGGAAGTCGTTCAGGTTCCTGGGGTCGAGCAGGTTGCGGTTCGTCGAGATCTGCGGCTGCAGCGGATTGCTCAGGTCGAGGGTCAGGGTTTGCCGGACAGTGGTGTCGCCGAAGCCAGAGATCAGGGCGGTGTTTCGCCATGCGTCGTTCTGCGAAGAAGCGATTTGACCCTTGACGCGTAGCAAGTGGCTTAGCTTGTAGTTGGCGTTGATCGCGTTGTAGAGGAACTTCGACTCGTTGACAAACGTCCGCGAGAACGCGTTCTGGACAAAATTGCCGATGGTGCCTTGCAGGTTGTTGTTCTGGTCCAGTCGCACATTGATCGGGATCAGGGCGCGTCCCGGCAACACGGTATCGGACACCGACCAGTGCACGAAGTAATCACGCGTGTCGTCGCTCATCTGGGCGTACAGCGTGTCGAGACTGACATTCAGGCGCTCGTCCTTGTACTGGAGCGAGGTGTTCACGCCCACCCGGTCGCGCTTGTTCTCCTGACCGAAGACACGGATCAGTCTGGGGAGCAGGCCGCTGTTCAACTGCGCAGACGTCAGGCCACCGGTGCCCGTCGGCGTGCTGATGTTCCATGCCCCCATGACGCCGTTGTTGGCCCAGTTCAGGCCCTGGGCCACGTACTGGAGTGTCGAGTTGTTGACGCCCGCATTGCCGTTGTTGGCCTTGGACGCAGCCACCGAGGCCAGTGCGCCGAAGTTTCCCCATGTATTGCTGACAAACACACTGCCGCGTGGATTGGTCTTGCCGTCGTTGTCGTTCTGACTCGCAGACAAGGTGTAGCGCCCAAGAAAGCCTTTGCGGTCGAAAGGGCGGGGCGTCTGCAGGTCCACCACACCGCCGATGCCGCCCTCGGGTAACTCGGCCAAAGGCGTCTTGTAAACGTCCGCCCTGCCCAGCAGTTCCGTCGGGAAAAGGTCGTAGCTGAATTCACGCAAGCCCAGGCCGATCTTGCTGGTGGCGGTAGTGCGCACCACGGCGCCGTTCAGCGTCGTCAGCGTCTGATTGGCGCCCAGGCCGCGCAGCCGCACGGACTGGCCTTCATTGCTGGCGCTGTCGCGAACGACTTCGATGCCAGGCAGTTTCCCCAGGGCCTCGGCGATGTTGGCGTCAGGGAACTTGCCCACGTCCTCGGCAACGATCGAGTCGCGCACACCAATCGCGTCGCGTTTGAGCTGGGCGGACTTGGCCAGGCTGGCGCGGATACCCGTGACAACGATTTGCTCAACCTCTGCGTTGGGGGGCGCCTCTGCTTTCTTGGCGCCAGCGTCCTGCGCAACGGAAGCAGCGGAAAAGGTGCTGAAAGCCGTCGCCACGGCCAGGCTGATGAGCGTGCGTTCTGATGTAGGTTGCATTGCCTGTCTCGTTCAGTTGTGTAAGTTGTTTGTGCTTGCTAAGGCGGCGCCTTCAGAACGCAGCAGTGGCCGGACGTTCGGCGTCGCCAAGGGCGACAACGCAGGCCGGCAATGAACGTTGACCATGTCCAGGCGTCCGTGGGCCGCAATGCCATCGACGAGATCGGGGCGTTTGCACTCGCTCCAACGAAGGTGGTGAGGCGTGTTGTCAGGAACCATGGCGCAAAGCCTATACGTTTTATAGATTTTATTAAATATGGTTTACCTTTAATTGCCGAGGCATGAACGGGCACTCGACTGTTGCTCGAACTTGAAACAAGTAGGGTCAATCCATCTATCCGTCGACCGGATCGGCCGGAAGGCCAGGCCGCCACAAGCGCGCAGGCTCTACGGTCGAACTGCGGCTGGCGGCGATGTCTGCTGCGGGCTTCGCGTCCCAACAGTGCCTGCATGGCCTCACGCAGGCTTGGCATGCCGGCCCATGCAACCGCCCAGTAAGGCACTGTCACGGACGTAGTCGCTGACCACCGGCTGATGCAGCATGGCGGTCGATGAAGCGCGTGGGCGCCCCTTCGGTCTCCGCCGAGGGTGTGGGTGAAGCCTGGACAGGAATGGCGCGCGCTGCGAGACCTGCAGCGGCACAGCGGGGCCGACACGGATGCATGTGCCGCTGTGTGGCGGCGGCCCGATCTATGTCACCGCAGGCACGATGGCAGGCCCGATGGCATGCGCGGCCGACTTCAAGGTGGGTTGTTCGCCAAGCGGTTCAGGGAAAGCGAGGCACCATGGGTTCAGCACCCGGTGTATTCTTAGACTAACTCGCGTTACAAGACCCTCAAAAGCAGATGCGAACTTCCCCTGACGAGCCTTTCGCGCACGATGCGGCCCCAAGCGGGACGGTGCGGGGCGCAAGGCCATGAAGAGCCCCACCCCGCTGGCCTGCCTGCTTTTGTTGCTGGCGCTGGCGTCGGTGCTGGGTGCCTGCAGCATCGCGCCGCCACAGGAATCGACGGACCCCAAGGCGCCCATCGACGAGGTGGATGTGTTCATCGGTACCGCGGGCGAGGGCAACGTCTATCCCGGTGTCTCGCTGCCGTTCGGGTTTGTGCAGCCCGGCCGCGACACCGGCCCGGGCAGCGGGGCCACAGGCTACAAGTTCCACAAGCCCATCGTCGGCTTTTCGCAGCAGCACATCAGCGGCATGGGCGGGCCTCTGAACGGGCAGATCTCGCTGATGCAGCTGACCGAGCCGCTGCACACGCCTTCGAACATCGTTGCCACAGGCAAGTCCCGCGAAGCCGCCAGCCCGGGCTTCTATTCGGTGACGCTGGCGCCGTGGGACGTCAAGGTCAAACTGACAGCCACCAGTCAAGTCGCCCTGCGCAGCCACACATTCCCAGCACATGCGCAGTCGCGCGTGGTGCTGGACGTCGGGCATTGTTTGTACGGCACGGGCGCGAGCTGGTCGTCGGCCAAGCCCATTGGCGGCGAGTTCAGCATCGACGCTGCTGCGCGTGAAGTGTCGGGCGAGATGAGCTACCAGGGCGGGCGCAGCGACAAGCGCACCTGGAAGGTGTTCTTCGTGCTGCGCCTGGACAGCGACTTCGACAGCGTCCAGATCTGGGGCGACGACGAGATCACCACGGGCGCGCAGCGGCGCAGCGGCAGCGACATCGGCGCCGTTTTCCCGCTGCGCACACGCGCCGGGCAGGTGGTGAACAGCAAGATCGCGCTGAGCTACCGCAGCATCGATCAAGCGCGCGGCACCATCGCGCAGCAGGCGCCCGGCTGGGACTTCGAGACCGTGCGTGCGCAGGCCCGCGACACCTGGTCACGGGCACTGGGCCGCATCAGCATCGAAGGCTGCACGCCCGACCAGCGCACGCAGTTCTACACCGCGCTCTACCGCACACACCTGACGCCCAACGACTGGACGGGCGAGGCCCCTGATCGCTACGGCAGCCGTGTTTACTTCGAGAACATCCTGTGCCTGTGGGACACCTTTCGGACAGTGAACCCGCTGCTCACGCTGATCCAGCCGCAGGTGCAGGGCGGCATCGTCAACACGCTGCTGGCGCACCACCAGATCGACGGCTGGACCGGTAATGCGCACAGTGCGCACCATTGCGAACACATGCAAAACGGCTCCAGCGCCGATGTCGTGATTGCCGACGCCTACCTCAAGCAACTGCCGGGCATCGGCTGGCAAGCCGCCTACGCCGCCATCCGCAAGAACGCTTTCGTCGACTTCAATCCGAACGCCAACCACCGCCCCAACGAGGGCCGGTTCCGCCTTGACGACTATCGCCGCCACGGCTGGCTGCCCACCGACACCTCGCCCTACCGCGCGGTGCAAAGCGTGTCGCGAACCCTGGAGTACATCTACAACGATGCGGCCGTGCTGACCTTGGCACGCGCCTTCGGTACGCCAGAAGACGTGGCCGATCTGCAGGGCCGGATGGGTGGGTATCGACAGCTTAGGGATCCGAGCACCGGCTTCATGCGCGGCAAGACGCAAAGCGGTGGCTGGCATGAGCCTTTCGACCCGCTGAAGGTGGAAACCGGCAAGCAGTATGACGAAGGCCATGCCTGGACCTGGCGCTGGTATGTACCGCATGACGTGCCGGGGCTGATGGCCTTGCACGGCGGGCGCGAGCGTTTCATCGCCAAGCTGACCACGGCGGTGGAGCAGCACTACGAGGCCTACAACGAGTCTTGCATGCTGCAGACCTGTCTGTTCACGCACGCCGGCCGGCCCGACCT
>JBBQAW010000179.1:0-8211 GCA_038316815.1 Burkholderiales bacterium | reverse complement strand
TTCAAGACGGTGTTCACAAAGGGTCATGTTCGGCCCTGACGGCTGAAGTGTTGTGACAGCCGGTGCCCCCGGACATCCGGCCTTACCCCCGCATCCACCAAGGCTTGACGACAATGCCGCTGCATGGCAGCCCACAGCATCACCACGACCGAACTCTTCCTGGCCGCGATGGCCCTCATCTTCGCCCTGCCCTGGGCCGTGTGGCGGCTGTTGCGCACCGACGACTGGGCGCCGCTGGTGGTGGTGCAAATCGTCATGGGCATCGTGCTGGGCCCGGGCCTGCTGGGCCAGGCGCTGCCCGAATTTCACCAAGCGCTCTTCACACCGGCGGTGGTGCAGTCGCTGAACGGGCTGGCCTGGTGGGGGGTGATGATTTTCGTCTGGCTGGCCGGCATCGAACTCGACCTGCGCCAGGCCTGGGTGCAGCGGCGCGACAGCGGCATCACGGCCGGCCTGGCACTGGGCGTGCCGCTGCTGCTGGGCGCGGCCGCCGGCGCGGCCATGCTGGCCAGCGGCAGCGGCTGGGCCGGGCCGAACGCGCAGCCCTGGCAGTTCGTGCTGGGTCTGGGCATGGCTTGCGCAGTAACGGCGCTGCCGATCCTGGTGTTGTTTCTGGACCGGCTGGGCATCCTGCGCCAGCCGCTGGGCCAGCGTGTGCTGCGCTATGCCAGCCTGGACGACATCGCCATCTGGGCCGTGCTGGCCTTGATCATGCTGGATTGGGTGCGCGTGGGCCGGCAGACGGCTTTCATCCTGGCCTTCGCGCTGGCCGCCTGGGCTTTTCGCGCCCTGATGCGCCGGCTGCCAGCACGCGACCGCTGGCCGGTGGGCCTGGTCTGGCTGACCATGTGCGCGCTGGGCGCTGAATGGGCCGGCCTGCACTACATCGTCGGCGCCTTCCTGGCCGGTGTCGTGATGGACAAGGACTGGTTCGATGAAGCCCAGCTCGACAGCCTGCGCCACCATGTGCTGCTGGTGCTGATGCCGGTCTTCTTTCTCAGCACCGGGTTGCGCACGCAGTGGCAGCTGGGCGGCAGCGCGGTCGTCATTGCCGCCCTGGCCCTGCTGGCTGCTGCCGTGGCCGGCAAGCTGCTGGGCGTGGGGCTGGCCGGCCGGCTGCTGGGCTGGCCCCAAGGCGAAGCCATGCTCATCGGCTGGCTGCTGCAGACCAAGGCCCTGATCATGATCATCTTTGCCAACATCCTGCTGGACAAGAACGTCATCACGGCCGACACCTTCACGGCCCTGCTGTTGATGGCGGTGATGAGCACCATGCTCACCATCCCGCAGGTTGCGCCGCGTCTGGCAAGGCTGCAAGCCCTGATGGAGAAAACACGCTGAGGCGGGCAGACTTTGCCCGCCCATGTTCGACGACCTGAAACTTGCTGCAGAACGCCAGCGCGCTGCCCGTGCCACCCGCCGGCTGGTGCTGGACTGCAAACGCCTGCTCTCCGAGGACGGCGAAATGGGCGGTCTGGCCCTGGCCGCAGGCGTGGTGGCGCGCCTGGGTGAACTGGCCAGCCAGCCGCACAACCCGGTCGACGCGCTGGACGGCCTGTTCGACTTCCTGGCCCAGGAACTGAGCCCGAACCCGGCCACCGTACTGCACTGCGCCCAGGCCTATGCCCAGAGCCCGGGCCCGGCCACGCTGGCGGCGCTGACCCAGGCCGCCGAACCGCCGCGCCAAGAACTCTTTCGCCGCCTGAACCGCATTCCTGGCGGCACCGCTGCCGTGCTGGGTTTGCGCCGCGCCTTGCTGCAGCGCTTGCCCACGCGGCCCGAATTGCAGGTCATTGAGGCCGACCTGCTGCACCTGCTGAATTCGTGGTTTAACCCGGGCTTCTTGCAGATGCGGCGCGTGGACTGGAATTCGCCCGCGCAGCTGCTGGAAAAGATCATCCAGCACGAAGCCGTGCATGCGGTCGACGGCTGGGACGACCTGCGCCGCCGCCTGCAGCCCGACCGCCGCTGCTTCGCGTTCTTCCACCCGCAGTTGCCGGCCGAGCCGTTGATCTTCGTGGAAGTGGCCCTGCTGCCCGACCTGCCCGCGGGCATTGCGCCGCTCATCGACAAGGCCAGCACGCCGCTGGCGCCAGATCGTTTTCGCACTGCGGCTTTCTACAGCATCAGCAATTGCGAACCCGGGCTGAAGGGTGTGTCGCTGGGCAACTTCCTGATCAAGACCGTGGCCCAGCAGTTGCAGCGTGAAGTGCCGCGGCTCAGGACCTTTGGCACGCTGTCGCCCATCCCCGGTTTCGCCGGCTGGCTGCTGAAGAACCCCGACCTGGCGGCCCTGCCCGGGCTGAAGAAAGGCGCGGCGGCCGAACTGCTGGCCGCGCGCGAGCACCTGAAGGCTTTCTGCGGCGGCGACTTGGAAGCCCTGCGCCACGCCGCCACCCACCAGGCCATGGGCCCCGATGCCGAAGCCGCGCTGCAGCGCCTGTGCACCGCCTACCTGGTGTGCCTGGCGCCCACGCCGGCCGGCGACGCGGTGGCGCGTTTCCATCTGGATAACGGCGCGCGCCTGGAAAGGCTGAATCTGCGCGGCAACCTGTCGGCGGCCGGCCTGCGCCAATCGTTCGGCATGATGGTGAATTACCTGTACGACCTGGACAAGGTGGAAGCCCACCATGCCCGTTTCCGCCTGGGGGAAGTGGTGCGCTCGCGTGCCATCGGCCACCCTTTTTAACCCGCCAAAACACAACCCGAGACAAGACACCATGACAAAGATTCAACGCCGTCACATCCTCATCACCGGCGCCGCCGCCGCGCTGGGCGCGCCGCTGGCACGGGCCCAGTCGGGCTGGCCCAACAAACCCGTGACCGTGGTCGTGCCCTTCCCGCCCGGCGGCGGCACCGACGCCTTCGCGCGGCCGCTGTTCGCGCAGATGAGCAAGAACCTGGGCCGGCAGTTCGTGATCGACAACAAGGGCGGCGCTGGCGGCACGCTGGGCGCGACGCTGGCTTCGAAGGCGTCACCGGACGGCTACAACTTCTTCATGGGCGCCGTGCACCACGCCATCGCACCCAGCATGTACCCGAAGCTGGACTACAACATCGAGAGCGATTTCATCCCCGTGGGCCTGGTCTCGAGCGTGCCGCAAGTCATCGTCGTCAACCCGACGAAGGTGCAGGCCAAGACGCTGAACGAGCTGCTGGTTTTCATCCGCGCCAACCCCGGCAAGCTGAATTACGGCAGCGCTGGCAACGGCACCAGCCACCACCTGGCGGGCGAACTGTTCAAGCTGCAGACCAAGACCTTCATCACCCACATTCCGTACCGTGGAGCCGGCCCGGCCCTGCAAGACCTGATTGCCGGCCAGGTGGACATGATGTTCGACGGCCTGGGCAGCAGCGCCAGCCACATCAAGAGCGGCCGCCTGCACGGCGTGGCTGTTGCTGGCGACAAGCGCGCCCCGGGCTTCCCCGACCTGCCCACGGCCGCCGAAAGCGGCGTGCCCACTTACAGGGTGGCCACCTGGTACGGCATCTGGGCGCCCAAGGGCACGCCGCGTGAACTGGTGGGCCAGATGGAAGCCGAGATGAAGAAGGCCATCAACGGCCCCGAACTGCGCGCCACCTGGACCGGGCTGGGCACCGAAACGCCCGACATGTATGGCGAAGCTTTCGGCCGCTTCACCAGCAGCGAAGTGAAGCGCTGGGCCGAAGTCGTCAAATCATCCGGCGCCAAGCTGGATTGAGCACCCCCGTAGCGCCTGACGGTGTACCCCTTCAAGGGGGCGCAGCCAGAGGCCCGGCAAAGCCGGTTCCTCGGCTGCCGCTTGAAGCTAGTCCTTCCCACATGAACCAGAACCTTTTTGCAGCGATTCGCGCGGCTTTTCCAACTGATCTGGACAGCATCGCCATCGAAACGGCGGACACACCCGAGCCGCTGTTCTACACCTGGCGCGACATCGAGCGTGGCACGGCCATGCTGGCCAACCTGATCGATTCGCTGGCACTGCCGCCCGATTCCCGCATTGCGGTGCAGACCGAAAAAAGCGTCGAAGCGCTGATGCTGTACCTGGCCGTGCTGCGCGCCGGCCATGTCTATCTGCCGCTGAACACCGCCTACCAGGCGGCCGAGATCGGCTACTTCATCAGCAATGCCGAACCGGCCGTGGTGGTGTGTGCAGGCAAGAACTTCGGCTGGGTCAGCAAGACGGCCTTTCTGGCGGGCACAGCGCATGTCTTCACGTTGAACGACGACCGCAGCGGCACTTTGCTGGACCGGACGGCCTTTCACAGCGTTGCGCACACCCCGGCCCAGCGCGAAGGCAGCGACCTGGCGGCCATTCTTTACACCAGCGGCACGACAGGGCGCAGCAAGGGCGCGATGCTGACGCACGCCAACCTGCTGAGCAATGCACAGGTGCTGAAAGAGGTTTGGGGCTGGACAGAAGCCGCTGCCGCGGGCCGGCAAGACGTTCTGATCCACGCCCTGCCCATCTTCCATGTGCACGGCCTGTTCGTGGCGAGCCACTGCGCGCTGCTGTCGGGCGCGCGCATGCTGTGGTTCAGCCGCTTCGACGCCCGCGCCACGGCGGCCCGCCTGCACGAGGCCACGGTCTTCATGGGCGTGCCCACGCTGTATGGGCGCTTGCTGGCTGAGCCCGGCTTCACGCGCCAGGCCTGCGGCCAGATGCGGCTGTTCGTCAGCGGTTCTGCGCCACTGCTGATCGAGACTTTCAACGACTTCCGCGAACGCAGCGGGCACACCATCCTTGAACGCTACGGCATGAGCGAAACCGTCATGCTGACCAGCAACCCCTATCGCCCCGACAGCGCGCGGCGCGGCGGAACGGTGGGCCTGCCGCTGCCCGGCGTGCAGTTGCGCGTGCGCAGCGACAAGGGCGGCCCCGTGCCGGATGGCGAGATTGGCGGCATCGAGGTCAAGGGCCCGAACGTCTTCAAGGGCTACTGGCGAATGCCCGAGAAGACGGCGGACGAATTCACCACAGACCTGTGGTTCAAGACCGGTGACGTGGGGCGCGTCGACGCTGACGGCTTCGTTGCGATCGTCGGCCGCAGCAAAGACCTGATCATCACCGGCGGCTACAACGTCTACCCAGCCGAGATTGAAGGCTTCATCAACGAACTGCCCGGTGTGGCAGAGGCGGCTGTGGTGGGCGTGCCGCACGCTGACTTCGGTGAAGCCGTGGTTGCCATCGTCGTGTCACGGCCCGGCCACACGCCCGACGCGGCGGCCATCGTATCGGCGCTGAAGTCGCAGATCGCGGCTTTCAAGGTTCCCAAGCGCGTGTTTGTCGTGGCTGAATTGCCGCGCAATGCCATGGGCAAGGTGCAGAAGAACCTGTTGCGCGATGAACACAGAGGATTGTTCGCGCCGGGGGCGTGAGGGCCGGGTGGGCTTGCGGGTTTGGTTGGGGTCGCCAGTGCGACTTGGGCCTGATTGCTTGCCGCTGATAGTTGCTCATCCAACGACAAAGGGCCCCGCAGGAGCCCTTGTCTTGAGCTTCTCACCCGCGACGCCGTCGCGCCGCGAAAGGGCGTGTTAGGCCCGGCGACGGCGCGACGCGATGGCCAGACCGGTCAGCGCCAGACCCACCAAGGCCAGCGAGCCCGGCTCGGGGACGACATTGACCAGGATGGCTGAACGGGCGAGTTCGTTAAACGCGCCGTTGGCGTTGACGGTGCCCGCCGTCAAACCATCTCAGTGGGGCCACTCAGTGGGGCCAGGTCTTTAATCTATAGCCCCCAACGCGACCCTGTCGCACTACCGAACGGGCTGAAAGTAGTCGAGGGGTCAGGTCTTTAACCCCAACCACGAGGCGCTTCGTACTTCCCCGAACGCCGCCTTCCCCTCTGGCCGGCCGCCATCGCCCATCCGGTGTATCGCATTCCAGCGTACACCCGGCCGCGCGTGCGGTGCGGTGAAGCCGGGCGAAGCAGAAGGCCGCTACTTCGTCAAACGGCAGCAACCGGCCCGCGAACAGCGGCAGCACCCGCGTGGCCAGCGCTTCCTTCAGGTCAACCCGGCGGCGACCGTCCGGGTCGAAAAGGGGTCACGAAAAGGGGTCGGAAAAGGGGTCAGCCGAAAAGGGGTCAGGTCTTTGATCTGTAGTCCCTCCAACCTTCCCCCGCCCGCGTCACAACACCAGCAGATGCTGCGCAGTCGCGTTCCGCACGCTGGCCAGCGCGATGGACTGATCGAAGCTGACCAGGCGCCCGCCATGCGCCACGGCCAGGGCCAGCAGGTACAGGTCGGTGATCTGGTTGTGCCCCTGCACGCGGGCGAAGTCGACGCGGCGGTCGTCGCGCAGTGACAACGAGTCGGGCCAGAACTCGTGGTCCAGGGCCTGACAAGCCTCTTGCAGCCGCTGGCGCACATGCTGAATCGGCAGACCGCCGCGCCGCCCGTAGCTCGACAGGCTGAGCACGCGAACGACACCGTTTTCCGTCAACGGGCAGGTGGCGACCCGTACGCCGGGCGTCGCGATGAATGCGTTGGCCTGCGGCGAGAACTGGTGTGCGTCGTCGAACAGCGCCACCCAGACGTTGACGTCGAGCAGCGCGCGCATGGCTTAGATGCCCTCACGTTCCATCAGCTCGCGCACGTGCTGGGTCGTGATGACCTCATCCCGAACTGGCAGCAGCGCGAAACGTCCGCGCAAGGGGCCCGACTGCGCCAGGGCCGCGTCGGGCTGGCGTGTGCCGCGCCGGATGAGTTCGGAGACGGCGTCACCCAATGAGATACGTTCGCGCTGCGCCATGTGCTTGGCCGCGAGAACCGCGTCTTCTGCGATGTTGATGGTGGTGCGTATGTGGATGCTCCGGCTGCAGTTCCGCAATTGGAGTGGACCATAACATCAAAGTTGCATCAAAGCATCAGATGGTTGTCGGATGCAGATGCGGAACCGGCAGAAAAAATAGTGTGGAGAGCTGACCTGACCTTAGTCAGGTCCAGGGCTGGAGGCGGGGGTGGGGGAGACAGGAGAGACCTGACAATAGGTGGTACCAGGTGGCGGTTCAAGAGCCTCGGTTGACCCTGCAACGCACTTGCAGCACAATGTAATGAGCAAAACCGCCATCCTTCCCCAAGTCCGGGTCGAAGCTGATTTCCGCGCCCAGGCCGAGGCTGTCCTGCGTCCCGGTGAGAGCCTGTCAGAACTCGTCGAGGCATCAGTTCGACGTGTCGTCGAACATCGGCAGGTCCAGTCTGAATTCCACGCCCGCGGCCAGGCCGCATGGGAGCACTACCAGGCCACTGGCGTGTCCCACTCGACTGACGAGGTGCTGGTCAAGATGCGGGCGATGACAGCTGCACGACGAGCGGAGCTCGAGCGCAAGGCGGTTGAGCGCCAGGCTTGACCGCCGAAGTCCGGTTAGCGGAAAGCGCGCAGCTTGATCTGCTGCGACTGCATGAGCACCTGGTACAGCGCGCCGCGGTAGTCGAGGACCTGTCGTTGGCCGACCGAGCGGTTGACGAAATCGAGGTCGCCTGCCTGGCGCAGCTGTCCCGCACCCCTGCCCTTTTCCGCCGCTCCAGCGGCAGCCCTACGCGACGCGAGCTTGTCATCCCGTTTCGGGCCACGGGCTATGTGGCTCTTTACGAAATTGCGAACTATGAGCTTGTACTGGTGCTGGCGGTGCGGCACCAGCTCGAGGAAGACTACCCCGATTGAGGGGTCGGGTTGGGGTCAGGTCTCTCCTGTCTCCTTCCGGCAAGTCTGCTGATTGCCAAAGGTCGGCGCGCCGAAGAGATTGCTGTACCCATGTCGAGGAGATAGGAGAGACCTGACCCCAGGCCTGTCGCTAATCCGGCAGCGCGCAGGGCCGCCAACTTCTCGGCCAAGGCGGTGGCCACCAACTGGTTGACCGACACGCCTTCGCGCGCGGCATAGGCACGTGCGTTTCGGTGCAATGAATCGGGCAGACGGATGCTCATGGCACTCATCGTGGGTTCTCCAAAAGTTTCAGGAAGTCGGCGGGCTTGATGGCGGTGACCCCCAGCCCGCTGGCCGCAGCGAAATCGCGGGTGTTGAAGGTGATGATCCAAGGGCAGCCCGCACTCACGGCAGCCTCCAGCACCATGTCGTCCTTGGGATCGGGCAACAGGGGGCGCCACAAGAAGTGCACGGCCTGGTCGATGCCCGTGGTGCACAGGTAGTCGATCGCGTCTTGGGAAAAGTGGGGGAAAAGTGGGGGTCAGGTCTCTCCTGTCTCCTCTCCGCCAATCAGCCGAATTGC
>JBBQAW010000178.1:0-8252 GCA_038316815.1 Burkholderiales bacterium | reverse complement strand
TGCCCCGGCGCCGGCACCGCGGGCCGCACCCGGCTGATGCGGCGTTCGCTGTTGGTGACGGTGCCGTCTTTCTCGCCCCAGGTGGTGGCCGGTAACAGCAGGTCGGCATAGGCCGCGGTGGCCGTGGTGGCGAAGGCCTCTTGCACGATGACGAATTCACAGCGCGCCAGTGCGCGCCGCACCGTGGCCTGGTCGGGCAGGCTTTGCGCGGGGTTGGTGCAGACTATCCACAGCGCGGCAATCTCGCCATCGGCTGCGGCCTGGAACATCTCGACAGCGCTTTTGCCCGGCCGCGCCGGCACATCGTCCAAGCCCCATAGTGCAGCCACCTCGGCCCGGTGCTGCGGGTTGGCCAGGTCACGGTGGGCCGACAGCAGGTTGGCCAGCCCACCCACTTCGCGCCCGCCCATCGCATTGGGCTGGCCGGTCAGGCTGAAGGGCCCGGCGCCGGGCTTGCCAATCTGCCCCGTGGCCAAGTGCAGGTTGATGAGCGCGGCGTTCTTGTCGGTGCCGCTGGTGCTTTGGTTCAGGCCCTGGCAGTACAGGCTGAGCGTGGGTGTGCGGGCGCCATTGGGACCGTCCAGGGTGCCGCCAAACCAGCGCGCCGCCTGCACGAGATCGGCTTCTTTGATGCCGCAAAGCTTGGCCGTGTCCGCCGGTGTCGCATTGCGCACGATGTCGCGCAGCGCGTCGAAGCCGGTGGTGTGGGCGTCGATGTAGGCGCGGTCTACCAGCCCTTCCCACAGCAGCAGGTGCAGCATGCCGTTGAACAGGGCCACGTCGGTACCGGGCTGGATTTGCAGGTGCAGGTCGGCAGCTTCAGCGGTCTCAGTCCGGCGCGGGTCGACGACGATCCACTTCTGCTGCGGGTTGGCGCGCTTGGCATCTTCGAGCCTGCGGAACAGCACCGGGTGCGCCCAGGCCATGTTGCTGCCGGCGATGAAGACGGTGCCGGCATGGTCCAGGTCTTCGTAGCTGCACGGCGGCGCATCGGCCCCCAGCGTGGCCTTGTAGCCGGCCACCGCACTGCTCATGCACAGGCGGCTGTTGGTGTCGATGTTGTTCGTGCCCAGCAGGCCCTTGGCCAGCTTGTTGAAGGCGTAGTAGTCCTCGGTCAGCAACTGGCCGCTGATGTAGAGGCCAATCGCGTCCGGGCCGCGTTCACGCGCGATACGGGCCAGCTGGCTGGCGGCCTGATCCAGCGCCGCGTCCCAGCCGATGGCTTCGGGCGCCGCGCCTCGTTGCAGTCGGCGCATCGGTTGCAGCAGGCGCGTTTGCTGTGTGACGCTGGCACTGGCCGTCAGGTGCAGCGTGCTGCCCTTGCTGCACAGTCGCCCGAAGTTGGCAGGGTGGCTCAGGTCGCCACGCACGCCGGTGATCTGGCAGCCAACGCTTTCGATGACGACCCCGCAGCCCACGCCGCAGTAGGGGCAGGTGGACTTCGTTTCGGTCACGCTGTGGCCTTCGCCTCAGTGGCTGGGTCGGGCAGCGCCGGGGTTAGAGCGGGGATCAGAGCGGAGGTCAGCGCGGGGGTCAGGGCCAGTGTCTGCAACTGTTGCGCGTCCAGCAGCACCTGCCCGTCTTCGACGCGCACGGCAAAGGGCGTGGTGCAGCCTTCATCGGGCGCGCGGGCGCAGCCGTCAGCCAGGCCGATGGTCCAGTTGTGCAGCGGGCAGGCCACGCTGTGTCCGAAGACGATGCCCTGGCTCAGCGGCCCGCCCTTGTGCGGGCAGCGGTCGAGCAGGGCGAAGACATGGTCGTCGGCAGCGCGGAACAGCGCTACCGCGGGGCCCAGGCTGCGTGCGACGCGGCGCGAGCCCAGCACGGGGATGTCCTGCACCCCGCAAATGCTGATCCATTCAGTCATGCAGGTGCTCC
Source organism: Burkholderiales bacterium (assembly GCA_038316815.1). Lineage (GTDB taxonomy): Bacteria > Pseudomonadota > Gammaproteobacteria > Burkholderiales > Burkholderiaceae_C > Rubrivivax. Next base: position 6,374 of record JBBQAW010000178.1, on the reverse strand, counting down.
TGAACTTGAAACAGAAGTCGGCATGGCCACGGGCTGGAACTGGCGCAGGTCCACCTGCGCTTGCTCGAACTGGAACCAGGGGTCGGGCTCGCCGTCCAGCGCGAATTGGAGCCGTTCCCACAGCGCTTTGCGGCCGGGGCTGTCGTCGAGAATCTTCTTCTTGACGTGGTCCAGGCCGACGCGGTGGACATAGTGCACCGTACGTTCCAGATACCAGCCTTCTTCGCGGTAAAGCTGGCAGAAGGCGCCGGTGTATTCCAGCACTTCGTCAGTCGTCTTCAGCTTGACCAGAAAGTGCGCAACTTCAGTCTTGATGCCGCCGTTGCCGGCCACGTACATTTCCCAGCCGCTGTCCACGCCAATGATGCCCACGTCCTTGATGCCCGCTTCCGCGCAGTTTCGCGGGCAGCCGCTGACAGCGAACTTCACCTTGTGCGGCGCGTACATGCGCCACATCGCGCGTTCCAGGTCTTTGCCCATCTGCGTGCTGTCTTGGGTGCCGAAGCGGCACCACTCGCTGCCCACGCAGGTTTTCACCGTGCGCAGCGCCTTGGCATAGGCGTGGCCGCTGGGCATGCCGATGTCCTTCCACACCGCGGGCAGGTCTTCCTTCTTCACGCCCAGCAGGTCGATGCGCTGGCCGCCCGTCACTTTCACGGTCGGAATCTTGTACTTGTCCACGGCGTCGGCAATGCGGCGCAGTTCGCTGGCATTGGTCTCGCCGCCCCACATGCGCGGTATGACGCTGTAGGTGCCGTCCTTCTGAATGTTGGCGTGGCTGCGTTCGTTAATGAAGCGGCTTTGCGGGTCGTCCACGGCTTCTTTCGGCCAGGTGCTGAGCAGGTAGTAATTGACGGCCGGGCGGCAGCTGGCGCAGCCGTTGGGGGTGCGCCAGTCCAGCCAGCGGTAGACGGCGTCTATGGTCAGCAGGTGGTGTTCGCGAATGGCGTCGCGCACGGCCTGGTGGCCATGCTCGGTACAGCCGCACATCGCCTTCATCTTCGGCGCGGCGCTGTAGTCGCCGCCGGCGGTGAACATCAACAGCTGTTCAACCAGCCCCGTGCAGGAACCGCACGACGCGCTGGCCTTGGTGTGCTTGCGCACGTCGTCCAGCGTGAACAGCCCGCGTTCCTTGATGGCCTTGCAGATGCTGCCTTTGGTGACGCCGTTGCAGCCGCAGACTTCGTCAGCATCCGCCATGGTCACGGCGCGGCTCACGCCCTGATGACCCACGTCGCCGATGTTGCTTTCGCCGAACATCAGCTTGTCGCGAATCTCGCCGACCTTGCGGCCTTCACGCAGCAACTTGAAGTACCAGCTGCCATCGACCGTGTCGCCATACAGCACCGCACCGATGAGTTTGTCGTCGCGAATCACCAGCTTCTTGTAGACGCCGCCCGAGGGGTCGCTCATCACGATTTCTTCGGTGCCCGTGCCGCCCATGAAGTCGCCGGCGCTGAACAGGTCGATGCCCGTGACTTTCAGCTTGGTGCTGGTCTGGCTGCCGGTGTAGCGGCCAATGCCGAACTGGCCCAGGTGCGTGGCGCAGACCTTGCCCTGTTCGAACAAGGGTGCCACCAGGCCATAAGCAATACCCCGGTGGGCCGCGCATTCGCCCACCGAATAGATGCGCGGGTCGGTGATGGTCTGCATCGTGTCGTTGACGACCACGCCGCGCGCGCAATGCAAGCCGCAGGCTTCTGCCAAGTCGGTGTTGGGGCGGATGCCTGCGGCCATCACCACCAGGTCGGCGGGCACCTGGCTGCCGTCCTTGAAGTACACGGCAGCGACGCGGCCATCGTTCTCGCCGCCCAAGCCGGGCATCAGTGCCGCCGTCTGTGCGCCCATCAGGAACTTCAGCCCGCGGTCTTGCAGGCTCTTCTGCAGCATCCGGCCGGCCACGTCGTCGAGCTGTCGCTCCATCAGCCATGGCTGGATGTGCACCACGGTCACCTGCATGCCGCGCAGCATCAGGCCGTTGGCGGCTTCCAGGCCCAGCAGGCCACCGCCGATGACGACGGCATGCTGGTATTTCGTCGCGGCGTCGATCATGGCCTGCGTATCGGCAATGTCGCGGTAGGCGATGACGCCCGGCAGGTCGCGCCCCGGCACGGGCAGGATGAAAGGGTGCGAACCCGTGGCGAGCAGCAGGCGGTCGTACGCGGCTTCGGTGCCGTCCTCGGCCCGCACGATGCGCTTGACGCGGTCGATCTGAACCACCTTCTTACCGGTGTGCAAGGTGATGCCGTGTTCGGCATACCAGGCCAGCGGGTTGAGCACAATCTCGTCCAGCGTCTGTTCGCCGGCCAGCACGGGGCTGAGCAGGATGCGGTTGTAGTTCGGGTGCGGCTCGGCACCGAACACGGTGATGTCGTACAGGTCGGGCGCGATCTTCAGCAACTCTTCCAGCGTTCTGACGCCGGCCATGCCGTTGCCCACCATCACGAGCTTCATCTTCTTCATGTGCATGACTTTCGGTTCGCGGGCGGGGCAGAGCGGGTAAGAGCGGGTAAGAGCGGCTCACAGCGGCTCAGAGAGTCCAGGCGACAACGGCAACCACCTTGCCGGGTGCCGGTGCTGCTTTCAGCACCGGCAGGGTCACCAGGGCTGTGGCCGAATCGACTTGCGGCACACCCGTGGCCAGAGCGCGGAGCAGGGCCGGTGCCGGTGCGGCATGGCCGCCGTCAAGCGCGCCTTCGACTTCGCAAAAGCCTTCGAAGCGACGCAGCACGCCACCGGCGGCGTCGGGCAGCCAAGACTCGAATCGGCGCACGATGGGCGTGGCCAAAGCCGACAAGAAGGCCATGACATAGGTGTCGGGGCCGGCACTGGCGCAGGGGATGGCAAAGCCCCGGTTGATGCCGACCTGCAGCGCACTGTCGGCGCGCAGGAAGCGCCCGCCCTTGCCCAGGTCGGGCATGAACACCGGCAGGCCGCTTTCCCAGGCCAGGCCGGGCAGGCCGGTGCCCTTGCGGAAGGCCGTGCGGCGGGAGATGTATTCGAAGACGTTCGAGGTTGTGCCGTAGTAGCCGTCAGCCAGCACCATGTCGGTCGATACGGCGGCGTCGTTGTGCCAAAGCTCGATAGCGCCGGCCTGCCGTTCCGCCAGTTGGGGGCTGTCGCCGCAGAAGATCAGCACCACGGCATTCAGCGCTTCGCCGTTGAAGACGGGCATTGCAATGCCGCAGGTCAGGCCGTCGGCGTGGGCCGCAGCGGTGCGGCGAAAGGCCGAGCCTTCGAATTGCTTCAGTACGATGGGGTGGCCGGCTTCCCAGGCTTGGCCGGGCAGGCCCTCACCACGGCCGAAACACATTTGCCGGCTGCTGGCGCCGAAGCGCGTGGCTGCGCCGTAGTGCGCGCTGCTTAGCACCAGCAGCGTGCCCGTTTCATCCGGGACCCAGACTTCGACCACGCGAATGAAGGTCGTGGCCGCATTCATGTCGTCTTCTCCACGTGGCCATGCCGCATGTAGAGAAAGTCGATGACTTCCTTGCGGAACTGCGCGTAGTGGCGGTCTTCTGCCAGGGCCACGCGGTCGCGCGGGCGCGGCAGGTCGACGCGCAGCACTTCGCCGATGGTGGCAGCGGGTCCATTGGTCATCATCACGATGCGGTCGCTCAGCAGCACGGCTTCGTCGACGTCGTGCGTCACCATCATCACGGTGGCCCCCGTGCTGGCAACGATCTTCAGCAGTTCGTCTTGCAGCCGTGCACGGGTCAGCGCATCGAGCGCACCGAAAGGCTCGTCCATCAGCAACATCTTGGGCTCCATCGCCAGTGCACGGGCGATGCCCACGCGCTGCTTCATGCCGCCGCTGATTTCATGCGGGCGCTTGCTGACGGCATGGCCCATGCCCACCAGTTCCAGCGCGGCCAGGGTGCGTTCGTTCAGCTTGTCCTTGCTTTCGATATCGCCGAACACACGTTCCACCGCCAGGTGCACGTTGCCATGGCAACTGAGCCAGGGCAGGAGGGAATGGTTCTGGAACACCACGCCGCGGTCGGGGCCCGGGCCCTTGAGTTCGCGGTCGTCGAGCAGCAGCACGCCGCTGGTGGGTGTCGTCAAACCACTGACCAAGTTCAGCAATGTCGACTTGCCGCAGCCAGAGTGACCGATGAGGGTCACGAATTCGCCGCGCTCGATATTCAGGCTGATGTCGCGCAGCGCGACGAAGGGGCCTTTCTTGGTTGGAAAGGTCATGCCCACATCGTTGATCTGCAGCATCGGCTTGCCGTTCATTCGCATGTTGGCTCTCATCAGCTGTAATCGAAGCGCTTTGCTACCGCCATCAGCATCCATTCGAGCAGCAACCCGACGATGCCGATGACGAAGATGGCGATGATGATGTGGGCCACGTTGAGGTTGTTCCACTCGTCCCAGACCCAGAAGCCGATGCCCACACCGCCCGTCAGCATTTCGGCCGCAACGATGACCAGCCACGCCGTGCCAACCGACAGGCGCACACCGGTCAGCATGTAGGGCATGACACTGGGCAGCAAGATGCGCGTGGCGATCTTCCATTCGCTCAGCTTCAGCACCCGCGCCACGTTCAGGTAGTCCTCGGGCACGCGTTGCACACCCACGGCGGTGTTGATCACCATCGGCCAGATGCTGCAGATGAAGATGGTCCAGATGGCAGCCGGGTTCGCAGAGTTGAAGACCAGCAGGCCGATGGGCAGCCACGCCAGCGGCGAGACGGGTTTCAGCAAGCTGATGATGGGCGAGACCATGCGGTTGAGGGTGGCGAAGCGCCCGATCAGAAAGCCGAGCGGAATGCCCACCAATGCCGCCAGCCCGAAGCCCACGCCGACCCGCTCGAGCGAATACAGGATGTTCCAGCCGATGCCCTGGTCGTTCGGGCCCTTGTCGTAGAACGGGTTGCTGAAAAGCTTGACGGCGGCGTCGAAGGTGGCGCCCGGGGTCGGGAATTCGCCGCCTTCTTTCGTCAGCAGGCCCCAGATGCCTACCAGCAAGGCCATGCCGACGACGGGCGGCACCACCTTGCCGGCCAGGCCCCGCCAGTCGAAAGGTTCGCGTGGCACCTGGGGTGGCGGCGCGATGGCTGCACCGGGCGCTTGTGCAGGCGCTTGTGCAGGCGCTTGTGCAGGCGTTAGTGCGTGCGTCTGTGCATGCGTTTGTCCAGGGGGTGCCGCAGCAGCGGCCGACCTGGCTTCAGCCAACGCTTGCGATGCGTCCAGCGGCGAATGGAACACGGCACTGACCATGAGCAGTCTCCAGCAACGTAGCGTGGGAAATCAGGCCGTGGCGGCGCGGATCTTGAAGCTGTCGGCGTACTTGGCAGGGTCTTTGCCGTCCCAGACCACGCCGTCCAGCAGCTTGCTGCTGCGCATCGGGTCTTTGGGTACGTTGATCTTCAAGCCAGCGGCGGCCTGCTTGTAGATGTCGATCTGGTTGATCTGTTTGGCCACGGCCAGATAGTCCGGGTGCGTCTTGAGCAAGCCCCAGCGCTTGTGCTGGGTCAGAAACCACATGCCGTCGCTCAGGTACGGGAAGCTCGCCACACCGTCGTTGAAGAACTTCATGTAGTTCGGGTCGTCCCAGGTCTTGCCCAGGCCGTTCTGGTAGCGGCCCAGAATGCGCTGGTTGATGGCGTCGACGCTGGTGTTGACGTAGCTCTTGTCGGCAATCGTCTCGGCCATCTTGTTCTTGTTGCTCAGGCTGGCGTCGATCCAGCGGCCGGCTTCGAGCACGGCCATGGTCACGGCGCGTGAAGTGTTCGGGAACTTCTTGACGAAATCGGCCGTGGTGCCCAGCACCTTTTCGGGGTGGTCTTTCCAGATGTCCTGGGTAGTGATGGCCGTGATGCCGATGCCGTCGATGATGGCGCGGTGGTTCCACGGTTCACCAACGCAGAAGCCGTCCATGTTGCCCACGCGCATGTTGGCCACCATCTGCGGCGGCGGCACGGTAATGACCTTGGCACCCGTCATCGGGTTGATGCCGGCACTGGCCAGCCAGTAGTACAGCCACATGGCGTGCGTGCCAGTGGGAAAAGTTTGCGCGAAGGTGTATTCACGCTTCTCGCTCGCCATCAGCCTGGCCAGGCTGGGGCCGTCGACGGCGCCCTTGTCCGCCAGCTTCTTGCTCAGCGAGATGGCCTGGCCGTTGTTGTTCAGCGTCATCAGTACGGCCATGTCTTTCTTCGGGCCGCTGACGCCCAGGTGCACGCCGTAAACCAGGCCGTAAAGCACGTGCGCCATGTCCAGTTCGCCGTTCACCAGCTTGTCGCGCACGCCGGCCCAGCTGGCTTCCTTGGTGGGCACGATCTTCACGCCGTACTTCTTGTCGAAGCCCAGCACGCTGGCCATCACGACGCTGGCGCAGTCGGTCAGCGGAATGAAGCCGATGCGCAC
>JBBQAW010000177.1:0-8395 GCA_038316815.1 Burkholderiales bacterium | reverse complement strand
TTCGGCTGGCTGAAAAAGCACGACCCGGGCGCAAAGGCTGGGGCGAAAGCGGGCTGAGCGCGCCGCGCGACAATGCGCGCCAGGCCTTCGACCATGCTGATCAATTTCTTTTACACGCTGCGCGCCGCCAAGCTGCCGGTCTCGGTGGGAGAGTTCCTGTGTCTGCTGCAGGCCTTGAAGGCCGGCGTGATCGACGACCGGGCTTCGGGAGGAAGCGGCCCCAGCGTCGACAAGTTCTACTTCCTGGCCCGCATCACCCTGGTCAAGGACGAGTCGCTGTTCGACAAGTTCGACCGCGCTTTCGCCGCCTACTTCAAGGGCGTGGAACTGCTGACCGATTTCACCCAGGACGTGCCGCTGGACTGGCTGCGCAAGACCCTCGAGCTGGACCTGACGCCCGAGCAGAAGGCCGCCATCGACAAGATGGGCTGGGACGAGTTGATGCAAACACTCAAGCAAAGATTCGAGGAACAGAAAGAACGCCACGAAGGCGGCAACCGCATGGTCGGCACCGGCGGCACCAGCCCTTTCGGCGCCTACGGCTACAACCCGCAGGGCATCCGCATCGGCCAGGCCGGCGGGCGCAACAAGAGTGCCGTCAAGGTCTGGGACCAGCGCGCCTTCAAGGATTACGACGACAGCAAGGAACTGGGCACGCGCAACATCAAGGTGGCCTTGCGCCGCCTGCGTCGTTTCGCGCGCGAAGGCGCGGCCGACGAACTGGACCTGGACGACACCATCCACAGCACTGCAGCAAATGCCGGCTTGCTGGACATCAAGATGGTGCCCGAGCGCCACAACAAGGTGAAAGTGCTGTTGCTGATGGATGTGGGCGGCACGATGGATGAACACATCCACCGCGTCGAAGAACTGTTTTCCGCCGCCAAAACCGAATTCAAGCACCTCGAGTTTTTCTACTTCCACAACTGCGTCTACGACTTCATGTGGAAGAACAACCGGCGCCGCTACAGCGAGAAGTTCGCTACGCAAGACCTGATCCGCAAATACAACCGCGACTACAAGCTCATCTTCGTTGGCGACGCCACGATGAGCCCTTACGAGATCGTGCAACCCGGCGGTAGCGTCGAATACAACAACGAAGAACCCGGCGCGGTGTGGCTGCAACGCTTGACGAATGCGTTCCCGAAGTTCGCGTGGATCAACCCCGAACCGCAAGGCGTCTGGCAGTACCGGCAGAGCATTGCCATCGTGCAACAACTGGTGAACCAACGGATGTTCCCCTTGAGCTTGGCCGGGCTTGAAGGCGCGATGCGATTGCTCAGCAAATGACCTTGCGTCGGGCAGCAACGACGCTGCGGGCGTCGGCTTTGGGCGTGCTGTTGCCGTGTGTATTGCCCTTCATGTTGGGCGGCTGTGCCAGTCTCTCTTCGGCGCTGTTTCCGGCTTCAAAGGCCACACCCACGACAACCCCTTCGACGAATGCCGCGGCGCCTGAGACAGCGGCATCGGAACCAACGACGGGCTCGACCGTGGCCATTGAAGTCGACGCCCCGGAGCGCCTGCGGGCGCTGCTCGAACGCCATCTCGACCTGGTACGCCTGGGCCGCGCCGCGCCAGCCGATGTCGACGACACCGAATGGGGGCGGCTGATCGACGCCACCCCAGCCCAGGTGCGTGAACTGCTGCAGACCGAAGGCTACTTCGCACCCGAAGTGACCCTGCAACGCAGCGCCAGCGCAGACGGCACCCGCACCGAGCGTGTGCGTTTGCGCGTCGTGCCTGGCGAGCAAGTGCGCGTGAACCGCGTCAATCTGGAAGTGGAAGGCGAACTCGACCAGGGCGCTGCCGCTGGCGACGCCCACGCCCAGGCCACGCTGGCTGAACTGCGCCAACGATTCGGCCTGCGCACGGGCGCCAATTTCCGCAACGACAGTTGGTCCAGTGCCAAGGCTGCGGCGCTGACCGGCCTGCGCGCGGCTGGCTATGCCAATGCCACCTTCAGCGGCACCAGCGCCGACGTCGACCTTGCCAGCAACAGCGTGCGGCTGTTCCTGGTGGTCGACAGCGGGCCGTTGTACCGGCTGGGCACGCTGGACATCGAAGGCCTGGTCGAGCACGACGTGCAGACCGTGCGCAACCTGGCGCTGACGCGCAGCGGCGCGCCCGTCACTGAATCACTGTTGCTCGATTTTCAGGAACGGCTGTTGAAGGCGGGCCTGTTCGACAGCGTGGCCGTGACGCTCGACACCGACCCCGCCCAGGCCGCGCAGGCGCGCGTGCTGGTGCTGCTGCGCGAAGCGCCGCTGCAGGTCTACACCATGGGCCTGGGCTTTTCGGCCAACACGGGCTACCGGGCCTCGGTCGAACACCTTTATCGGCGTGTGTTCGGCTATGCGGCCACGGCCCGCAACAAGGTCGAACTGGGCGACAAGCGCCAAGCCTGGGAAGGAGAAATCATTGCCCACCCCGGGCCGCGCCTGTATCGCAACCTTGTAGGCGGCGCGGTAGAGCGACTCAGGACCGACACCGACCTGGTGCTGTCACAGCGCCTGCGTGTGGGCCGCGCGCAGGAAACGCAGCGACTGGAGCGCCTGTTTTTTCTGGAAGCCGAACGCTCTGCGCGCACCCCGCTGGGGGGCACGGGAGCTTCAGCTTTCGCCATTTCAGGCAACTTTCATGGCGCCTGGCGCAACCTGGACAACATCGTGCTGCCCACACGCGGCCAGACGCTGAGGCTTGAACTGGGTGTGGGCCGCGCGCACGGCAACCAATCCGAAAGCGGCGTTTTCACGCGCACCTACGGCCGCCTGGTCGGCTATCTGCCGCTGGGCGACACCTGGTATGGCCAGGCCCGCATCGAACTCGGCCAGGTTTTTCTGCCGAACGGCGTGGTGGTGCCGGACTCCAAGCTCTTTCGCGCCGGTGGCGACGAATCGGTGCGCGGCTACACCTTCCGCAGCCTGGGCCCCGTGGTCAACGGTGCGGTGGGCGGCGGCCTGAGCCTGGCCACCGCCAGCCTGGAATTTGCGCGGCCCATCAGCGCGCGACTGCCTTCGGTCTGGGGTGCCGTCTTCATCGACGCTGGCAACGCCGCCAACAGTTTCAACAGCCTGCGGCCGGTCTACGGCACAGGCGTGGGCGTACGCTGGCGCAGCCCCGTCGGGCCGCTGCGCCTGGACTGGGCCTATGGCAGCCAGACGCGCCAGGGGCGGTTTCACTTCAGCGTAGGCATCGCGTTCTGAACATGGACGAAACCGACCTGTCCGCCCCCGCAGCGGCCCCCAACCCCAACCCCAGCCCCGGCCCGGCCCCTTCCGCGGCGCCCGCCAAGCGGCGCCGGCTCTGGCTGTGGCTGCTGCTGGGCCTGGCTGGCCTGCTGCTGGTGACGGTGCTGGCGGGCGTGGGCGCGCTGCGCTGGACCTTGGCCACCGAAACCGGTGCGCGCTGGCTGGTGGCGCGTTTGCCAGGGGTGCAGGCTACCGGCATTCAGGGTAGTGTCGTGGGGGGCGACCTGCGCATGCAACAGCTGCGCATCACCTGGAAGAACGGCCAGGCCGGGCTGACGCTGGACGAGGTGCAGGCCAGCGGCCTGAGCTGGCGCTGGCGCCCGGCCGAAGCCCAACCCGGCGCCTGGGTGGCACTGGACATCGACCGCCTGGTGGCGCGCCAGGCCACTTACAACAGCGGCCCGGCGGGCGCAGGCCCGGCCGCGCTGCCGGCCAACCTGGCCCTGCCGCTGCAGTTGACGCTGCGCGAAGCAGAACTGGGCACCTTGCTGATCGACAAGTTGGCCCCGGCCACCGCCTTGCGCGCCCGTGGCCTGGTGCTGGACAGCCGCCCGGGCGCCACCCACGGCGTGCAGGCCCTGGAAGGCCAGTGGCAAGGCCTGGCGGTGCAGGCACGGGCCAGCGTGGCGCATGCCGCGCCCTTTGCCACCGAAGCCCAGGTCTCGTTGCGCCCGGCCGCCGATGGCGACAACCCCGCCTGGGGTGCGGCAGTCAGCGCCAACGGGCCGCTGGAAAGCCTGGCCGTGCAGGCCACGCTGCGCGGCGTGCAGCGCAATGGCAAGCCCGCCCCCGCGCTGGACCTGCGCGGTGAAGTGCGCCTGCTGCAGGCCTGGCCGCTGAACAAGCTGGACCTGCAGACGCGCGACCTGGACCTGGCCGCACTGCACCCCAGCGCCCCGGCCACGCGGCTTTCGGGCAGCGCCGTGGTGCAGTCGCGCGCCATCGACGCGCCGATTTCGGCGCAAGTGACGATCGACAACGCCCTGCCCGGGCGCTGGGACGAAGGCCGGCTGCCGGTGGCCCGGCTGGAGTTGAGCCTTTCTGGCCGCATCGACCAACCCGACCGCCTCGACGCGCCAAGCTTCAGCGTCGAGCTGGCAGAGGCCACGCGCAGTACCGGCCGCTGGACGGGCCAAGCCCGCTGGGAAGGCCACAAACTGACCCTCGACACGCGGCTGGAAGGCGTGAACCCGCAGCGCCTGGACAGCCGCGCCGCCGCCATGCGCCTGTCGGGCCCGCTGGCGCTGGAGGTGGCTGGCCTGCGGTCGCCCGACCCGGCTGCCACCAGCGTCGCCCCGCCCTGGCTGGCGCGCCTGCGCCTGAATCTGGAAGGCTTGCTCGACGCCGCACCGCAGCCGGTGATGCTGAAGCTGGACGCTGAGTTGGATGCCAACCGCATCGAACTGAAACAGGTGCAGGCGCGCACCGGTGCCGCCAGCGCCGACGGCCAGGCCCGCCTGCAGCGCAGCAGCCCCAATGCGCCCTGGCAGTTGCTCACCCAGGGCGAGCTGGCCAACTTCGACCCCGTGCCCTGGATACCGGGCGACGCCAGCGCCGAAGGCACCGCTTGGCGACGCTGGCCGCACAAGTTGTCAGGCCAGTGGCAGTTCGACGTGCGCCTGCCAGCAGGTGCCGAGCGCCTGGCGCCGCTGGCCCTGGCACAAGGGCTGGCCGGTAACGGCAGCCTGCAATTGAAGGACTCGGTCTTGGCCGGCCTGCCGCTGCAGGCCCAGGCGACCCTGAACTACACCCCCGGCACAGGGGCGCTGGCCGACACCGGCAATGGCAGCCTGCAGCTGCAGCTGAACCTGGCCGGCAACAGCTTCAGTGCCGAAGGCAGCGGCAACCCCGCAGGCAAGGGCGAAAGCGACCAGTGGCGCGCCGAATTGCAGGCCGACCAGTTGGCCGCGCTGGCGCCGTTGGCGCGCATCGTGCCCGGGCTGGCAGACTGGGCCCCCAGCCAAGGCACAGCGCGCCTGCAGCTCAGCGGCACCGGCCGCTGGCCAGAACTGCGCACCGAAGGCCGCGCCCAGGTGCAGCAGCTCAAGGCCGGCACGCTGGCCTTGGCCCGCGGCAGCTTCGACTGGAAGTTCGACACCGGCCGCAACCAGCCCCTGGCCATGAACCTGGACCTTGCCGGCCTGCAGTTGGGCAAACAGCGCGCCGACCAGTTGCGCGGCACCGTGCGCGGCGTGGCGGCAGAGCACCGCATCGACATCGAAGCCGCGCTGCCGCTGCTGCCACCGCCGGCTGCGGCGTCTCTGCTGGGCCTGCCCATGCCCGTGCCCGCGGCCAACGCCACCAGCGGCACCCGCGCCGTGTTGGCCGCACAGGGCGCCTGGCTGCCTGAGGCCGGCGGCGGCGGGCGCTGGCGCGCCGTGGTCGACCGGCTGACCGTCGGCGGCTGGGATGGGCGCACGCTGGCGCCTGTGGCCACTGCGGCGGCGCCTTCCGCGCTTTCCGCGCTTTCCGCGCCTTCCGTGCTTTCCGTGCCTTCAACGCCTTTGACACCCTTGCCCCCACCGACCACCGCCACGCCGGCCGGCCCCACCTGGGCTGATGCCCGCGACCTGCGCGCCGAATTGCAGTTCAACCCGGAAGGCAACCTGGTTGCGTTGCGCGCCGAAGCCGGCAGCATGCGCCTGGCCGACACCGCGCGCCTGCGCTGGGACGCGGTACTGGTGGACCTGCAGACCAGGCCCGCGCGCATCGAGCTGCTGGCCGAAGTCGAGCCCTTTGCTGTCGCCCCGCTGCTGGCACGCCTGCAGCCCGACATGGGCTGGCAAGGCGACCTGCGCCTGAGTGCACGCGTGCTGGTGCAAGCGGGCGAACGTTTCGAGGCCGACGTACAGGTTGAACGCAGCAGCGGCGACCTAGCCGCTGGCGGCGCCGGCCCAGCGGTAGCACCCGGCAGCCCCTTGCCGGCCAACCGCAATGGGGGCACCGCCCCGCAAGCGATGGGCCTGAGCGAACTGAAACTGGCCCTGCGCGCCCGCGACGGGCTGTGGGCCTTCCAGGGCGACGCGACCGGTGCCACCCTGGGCGAACTGCGGGGCCGGTTGCAGGTGCGCACCACAGCAGCAGCCCGCTGGCCCAGCGCCGACGCGCCGCTGGAAGGCCAGGTGCAGCTGCGCGTGCCCGACATCGGCATCTGGAACGCCTGGGTACCGGCAGGCTGGCGCATGACCGGCGCCGTAGAGGGCATGGCCCGCATCGACGGGCGCTTCGGCGCGCCGCGCTACACCGGCGAGCTGACCGGCAGCAAGCTCGGGCTGCGCAACCTGCTGCAGGGCGTGAACGTCAACGACGGCGACGTCGTCGTGCGCTTGACCGGCGACAACGCTGTCATCGAACGCTTTGCGCTGCGTGGCGGCGAAGGCACGCTCACCGTGTCGGGCAATGCCAGCCTGGGCGAAAGCCCGCGTGCCCGGCTGCAACTGCAGGCCGAGCGCTTTCGCGTGCTGGGCCGTGTCGACCGTCAGCTCATCACCAGCGGCCAGGCGACGGTGGACTTCAACCAGGACGCGCTGCGCGTCGTTGGCCGCATCAACGTCGACGAAGGGCGTTTCGACATCAGCAGCGCCAATGCGCCCACGCTGGACGAAGACGTGAATGTGCGCCGCCCGGGCATGCCCGAGGTCGAGACGACCGAGGCCATTGCCCCACGCCCGCGCCGCAACGTGGCCGTCAACCTGGACCTGAACCTGGGCGAACAGTTGCGCCTGCGCGGCTACGGCCTCGACACCCTGCTGCGCGGGCAACTGAAGATCACCAGCCCTGCCAGCCGGTTGGCCATCAACGGCACCGTCTCCGCCAACGAAGGCAGCTTCACCGGTTACGGCCAGAAGATGCAGATCGAACGCGGCATCCTGGCCTTCAGCGGCCCGCCGGAAAACCCGCGCCTGGACGTGCTGGCCATCCGCCCGAACCTGGACATGCGGGTAGGCGTGACATTGACCGGCAACCTGAACACGCTGCGCGTGCGGCTGTTCAGCGACCCCGAGATGAGCGAGAACGCCAAGCTGTCCTGGCTGCTGCTGGGCCGTGAGCCCGACGGCCTGGGCCGCACCGACACCGCCTTGCTGCAGCGCGCCGCCGTGGCCTTGCTCTCGGGCGAAGGCGAAGCGCCCACCGACGCCCTGCTGCGCAACCTGGGCATCGACGAACTCTCGCTGCGCCAGAGTGACGGCGAGGTGCGCGAGACGGTGATTTCCCTGGGCAAGCAGCTCAGCCGGCGCTGGTACGTGGGCTACGAGCGCGGCGTCAACGCCACCACGGGCACCTGGCAGCTGATTTACCGCATCGCCCAGCGCTTCACGCTGCGCGCGCAGTCGGGGCTGGAAAACTCCATCGACCTGATCTGGGTCTGGCGCGTGGGCGAAACCGCCGAGCCCCCCGCCGGGAGCGTGAGAAAATCCGTGGTCACGCCGCCGTGACGTCAATCGACGTTGCGTGACTTTGCTCAGCATTGCCCCACCCCGCCGTAGTTCAACGGATAGAACGGGCGCCTCCTAAGCGCCAGATACAGGTTCGATTCCTGTCGGTGGGACCATTTCAATACTTCAGGTAGACGCTCTAGCCGAGATCAATAAGCCGCGCCCGCTGGCCTGCATGGGGCAGGCCAACCGTCGGGCGCCGAATTGGCTGCGACTCACGCCACAGTTCTGCGGCTGGCGGGCGCCGGTTGCTGCGACTGGCCTTTACGGCGGCGGACCTGCTGCCGGGACGACCGAATGCGCTCAGCGAGGAGGCAGTGAAAGGGTGCCGTAGCCGGGCCGAGTCCAAGCAAGTGGCTTCTTTTCAACCGGATTGAATGACAGCAAACTGGCGCAGGGCAGAACGCCGTTCGCCAGTTGCCTGCGGCAGCCATCGGCCCATTGCGGTCGTTGATTCGTCCGTCCAGGCGACCTTGAAGAGAAACTCAATGCCACAGATTTGCCGGCGGATGAGCTTCAACGATTGGCCCGCTGCTGACGTTTGCTCGTCTGTCCGTTCGATGTTTTCCGTTTGCTTGCTTGGTCCCCAAGCAAAGGCGTGCTTGGCTTGGCTGCGGCGCTTATGTTCGGCGGTCGGCGCTGCGCGCCGACTTCCCTGCGATGCTCGGTCCCGCGGCCCCATCGCGGAACTCGCTTCGTTCGCTTCGCTCT
>JBBQAW010000176.1:0-8405 GCA_038316815.1 Burkholderiales bacterium | reverse complement strand
CAGCACTGGGGATTACCGGTGGGCTTGTCCTTCATGGGCCCGCGTTGGAGCGAGGCCCGGCTGCTGCAGTTCGGCGCAGCGTTCGAGCGCGCGCGAGGGCCACTGCCTGCGCCGGCGCTGGCCCCGTCGATCGAGGCAGGGGCCGTGGTGGCGCCGATGCTGGCTCCGGCGAAAGTTCTACCGTAACTGCTGGACCGGAAAACTCCGCGCATGCACTCTCTTGCAGCGCGCGAGTTGCTCTGGAGCGCCGGGGACTCTGGGTGGCGTTCGTGCCAAGGCTGCGCCGATCCTGTGAGCTGAGTTCACGCTATCGAGCGACTGCTACACGGCGGCGAATTCCGCGACTGGTAATTCCGCTTTGGGTCGGGTCCGGCTCGCGAAACCACCGCGTTGACCGACCGGTCCACGACCGGTGGCTGCCAGACGGCGTGCCGCGCCATTGCGGCACAGCGCGTCGGCCTCATCGAGCGCCGCGAGGCGTCGGTGTCGGTGTCGGTGTCGGTGTCGGTGTCGGTGTCGGTGTCGGCGTTCGTTTTCCAGTCGGTGAAGACCCGTGGCCAGGTGCGTGCCGAAGCGCTCGCCACCCACCGCCCGTGCGTGCTGGGCCGTGGCAAAGCTCCTGGCCCGTCGATCATGCCGGCCCAGAACCAGGCCATTCGCCTGCTACCTGGCAATCCACAGGCGTCGTGGCTCGACCCTCTGGTGCCTCGTGCCGATCTTGTTCAGAATCATCCAGTAACAGACGCTTACTCCGGCGGCTGTCAACGCGAGGTGCATTCATGCCGCTGGCCCTGTCATTCGAGAAGGACATCTTCATCAGCTACTGTCACGCCGACAACGTCGACGCGATGGGTGAAGGCTGGATCGAGCTGTTCGATCGCGCGCTGCGCAACCGGCTGGTCCAGCTGCTGGGGGCGCGAACCCCCGGCGAAGAACTCCGCATCTGGCGCGACCCGAACCTTCAGGGCAACGACGAGTTCGCGGGTGTGCTGTCCGAGCAGCTGCGCCAGGTCGCGCTGGTGGTGTCGGTCATGTCGCCCAGCTACGTGAAGTCGGAATGGTGCATCCGCGAGATCGACGAGTTCTGCAAGGCTGCCGCCGCGCGCGGCGGCGTCGTGCTGGGCAACAAGGGGCGCATCCTGAAGGTCCTGAAAGACCCGGTGCCACGAGACGACCACCCTGAGGTGCTGAAGGGCCAGATCGGCTACCCCTTCTACAAGCTGGAGCCGGGACGATCGGTGCCTATCCCGTTCACGTTGACCAAGGGTGACGAAACCATCGCGCTGGCCAAGCGCGTGATCGATGATTTGGCCTACAGCATCATCGAGACCCTTCAGGCCGTCAATCAGGCGGTGGCCTCGAAGCCCGGCGAAGGCACTGAACCCGTCGCAAAATTTGCTCCGGCCCCGGCCGCCGTGGCGGCTACACCAGCCGCGGGTGGTGGCACCGTCTACCTGGCCGAGTCCGACCTAGATGACGAGCGCCAGCAGGTGCGACGCGCGCTCGAGGATGTCGGCATCACTGTCCTGCCCGCAGGTGACCTGCCCTTGCGAAAGCCCGACGAGTTCAAGGCGCAAGCGCGGCAGGCCCTGGCGCAATGCAACGTCGCGGTACACATGGTGGCGGGCTCGCGTTCGACGATGCTGCGCGGCGAGGTCGACGACAACGTCTTCCTGCAAAACCAGATCGCTGCGGACATGAGCGCCGAGCGCGACCTGCCCCGCCTGGTCTGGTTGCCGCCGGGGCTGGTGGTGGACCCCGACGATGCGTACCAGCAGCGGTTCATCGAGCAGCTCAAGCGCGACGAGGCCGTGCGGCGAGGCGCCGAGGTGCTGAGCGTGCCCTTGCAGGACCTGATCCGGCGCGTGCACGAGACCCTCAAAAAGCAGGCCCAGGCCCAGGCCCGACCGCCGCAGCCGGCCTTTGATGCCGACGCGTCGGTGCAGGTCTATCTCATCACGGACGAGGCCGACATCGAAGGCGTCGACCCCTTGCGCCAGCACCTTATCGACCAGGGTTTCGACGTCATCGAGCGGATGTCCGATGACAGCCTCACGCCGCAGCAGAAGCAGGACGATCACAAGAACAACCTTGTGGACTGCGAGGCGGCCATCGTGTACATCGGGGCGGCCGGCGAGAACTGGACCAAGACCCTGCTCAGCGAGATCCAAAAGGCCAACGGCTGGCGTGACCCCGACAAGCCGTTGAGGTGGCGCGCCATCTACCTGGGGCCGCCCACCAGCGCCTACAAGGCGAAGTACGTGCGCAAGACGGGCTTCGAGTCGCTCGACGGCCGTGAAGGGCTGGCGACGGCAGCGCTGCAACCCCTGCTGGACAGGATCCGCGCCGGTGCTGCGGGGCAGCCCACATGACCGCAGCCGACGACAAGTTCGAGAATCCCTACCCGGGGCTGCGCCCCTTCAACGCCGACGAGACGCACCTCTTCTTCGGGCGTGACACCCAGACCGCGGAACTGCTGCGCCGGCTGCAGCAGTCGCGCTTCCTGGCCATCGTGGGCACCTCGGGCAGTGGCAAGTCCTCCCTGGTACGCGCCGGCATGCTGCAAGGCCTGCACGGCGGGCTGATGGCGGGCGGCAGCCAGTGGCGCGTGGTCGACCTGCGCCCGGGCACCGACCCCATGGGCAACCTGGCGGCGGCGCTGGACCGACCAGGCGCGTTGCGGGACGACGGTTGCAGTGCCGAAGACAGCTTCACCGATGCCACGCTGCGGCGCAGCGGTCGTGGCCTGGTGCAGGCCGTGCGCGAGGCGCGGCTGGCGCCGCGTGAACGTGTGCTCGTGCTCGTGGACCAGTTTGAGGAGCTGTTCCGCGCCATCGACGCCGATGCCAATCGCCACCTGGACGACGATGCCGTGGCCTTCGTCGAACTGCTGCTCTGCGCGGCGCGCCAGAACGAGGTGCCTATCTACGTTGCGCTGACCATGCGCTCTGACTTCCTGGGTGAGTGCGCGCGCTTTCGAGACCTGCCGGAGGCCATCAGCGACGGCCAGTACCTGATCCCCCGTCTGACCCGCGACCAGCTTCGAGAGGCGATGGCCGGCCCGGCGGCGGTGCATGGCATCTCGCTGACCGACCGTCTCGTCGACCGGCTGCTCGACGACCTGGGCGGCAACCCCGACCAGCTGCCGATCCTGCAGCACGCGCTGATGCGCACCTGGGACCTGTGGCTGCGCAGCCCGCAGCGCGGCGAGTCCATCGACCTGCCCGACTACGAACGCATCGGCGGTATGGCGCATGCGCTGTCGCGCCACGCTGACGAGGTGCTCGATTCGCTGGGGGACGGCGTGGCCGGTCGCGGCGTGCCCCCCCGGCGCATCGCAGAGTGCCTGTTCAAGGCCTTGGCGACGATCGGCAGCAGCGGGCAGGAGGTGCGGCGTTTTGCCACGGTGCAGTCGGTGGCCGACATTGCCGGTGCGCCGCCCGACGCAGTGATCGCCGTCATCGAGGCCTTTCGCGCGCCGGGCAATTCGTTCCTGATGCCACCGGTCGGCGAGCCCCTGAGCGCCGACACCGTCATCGACATCTCGCACGAGAGCCTGATCCGCAACTGGACCACGGTGCGCGGCTGGCTGGCCGAGGAAGCCGAGTCGGCGCGCAGCTATGCCCGGCTGGTTACCACGGCGGCCTTGCACGCCAGGGGCGAGGCGGGCCTGTTGCCGGGGCCGGACCTGAGCCGGGCGCTGGCCTGGCGCCAGAGTCAACGGCCCACCGCAGCCTGGGCGCAGCGCTACGACGGCGACTACGTGCAGGCGATGGACTTCCTGGACGACAGCGAAGTGGCAGCAGAGCTCACCAAGCAGGCCCAATCCGGGCGCAGCCGCACGTTCAAGGCGGCGGTGGCGGTCGGCGTCTTCGCCTTCCTGGCGATGGCGACGAGCTGGGTGTCCGAGGCGCGGAACCAGCGGGCTACTCTGGAGTGGCGCACGGACGCAGCGCAGAAACGCCTGGATCTGGCCAAAGAGATGGCAGCGTTGCAGAAGAAGGACCAGCGCGACGAAAAGCGCTGCAAGACTTCGCGAGCCGAGCCCGGCATCGATGACGTCAGCATCGATGACGCCGGCATCGACTACGGCGCCGAGCATTCGGAGCCCGTCATCGATTGGCTTTGCGAGCCGAACAAGAGTGAGGCTATCGCGTGGCTGGAGCCGTTCTTCACGTTCACGGGTGAGCTCAAAGAGGGCCAGTTCGAACAGGCACGCGAGCGAATCGACCTCATGTGGGACGGCATCCGTACCTCGGCGCGAATTCTGTTGGACGCCGCGGAGTCTGTGCAACGTGGGCGCCTGACTGGCAGCCAGCAGGCGCTGGCCTTGCGGCAGCAGGCCATGGTCGACCAGATGGCCGAGGTATTTTTCGCCTACCGGCAAACCGGCCAGCTTGACGTGGCCCGTTGTGCCGAGTTCCGCCGGGATATGGACAACGAGCCGGGTTGGACCCATCTGAACGAAATTGCTGGCTGGCTGTGCAACAACGAAGCCGAAGACGAACGTAAGCAATTGCAGTTCTTCGAGATCAACGAGCTGGTCTTGAGCGGGGACGTCGAGGCGGCCCACACGAGGCTGGATCAGCACCTGCCGGATGGTCAAGACGAGTCCTTCGGGTTCCTGCGAGAGGCTGTGCTCGCTTCGCTCGACGCCGTGCCAGAGCTGCAGGCGCCGCGCTTCCAGACCGAAAGGCGCGAGCTGGTGAAGCTGGAGAAGGCGAAGAAGGCGAGGGAGTTGCGAAAGGCCAATGCGCCGCCAGACCAGCCAGCTCCAGTCCGCACCGCACTGGAGTTCAAACACCCGCTCTACAGCGTGATCGCGGCCAAGCTCCGGTCCGATACAGCAAAGCTGACGGAAGCCGAGGAGTGGTTGCTCGCAGCCTACGGCAAGGTAGAGGAAGATGCAGAGTACCGTCGGGATCTGGCGCAGACTTTTTTCTACTCGAACGACGAGATGCCTGATCCGGTGCCTCCGGAGTCGGTTCCCAGCACCTTCGTGCAGATGGCCGTCAATGCGGCCAGACATGAGTCGGCCGGCTCGGCGTGGGCAGACGGGGCCCTCCTCTATGGCCCGTCATTCCTGATCGTGCTGTCATGGCCGATCTGGTGGGTCTGGCGGCGCTGGCAGCAGCGCCAGGGTCAGCCGATCGCACAGAAGCCGGATTCGCTGCGGCGCGCGCTGGCGGCGGTTGTCGACATCGGTATCGCCTTCGGGGCGATGGCTGCCACGACGCTCGCCATCCTGTATCTGGCCACCAAATTCCAGGTGTTCTTGCTGGCTTTCTCGGTCGGCTTCGGGTACCTCTTGTTCGGCGATGCGTTGCGGCTGCGCTACTGCCGGTCGCTGGGCAAGATCGCGTTCGACCTGCGGCCCGTGCATGACGAGGCTGGCGGCCAGACCGGTCGCATCACGCTGCTGGCATCTGCCAAGCGCTTCGTGGCGGACACGCTGCTGCCTGCGCTGCTGCTGGTGCTGCTGCTGGTGGTTGGCGGTGTGTCCTCCGGGCTCGAGGACGTTGACGAACTGCTGGAATTGCTGCCGGCCTACGCCATGTTCGCGCTGCTGGCCTCTTACTGGTTGTCGCTGGCGCTGATGCGCGACGGCCGGACCTGGGGCGACCGCTGGTCGCGGACCCGCGTGATCGACGCCGACAGCGACGCGTCTTTGGCCGTCGATGCGCCGCCGCGCTACCTGCCGGCCCGGGCACCAGCGCGACGCTGATCGACGGCCCGCCTTCTGACGCCGTCGGTACCCTTGGCGCCACCCACCCCAGGCTTGTCTACGCCCGGCCTATGTCCTTCAACAGCAAGGCCTTCGTCGCGGCCGGCACGTCATCCCAGTGACGGCCGGTCAGCGCACCCTCCAGCGAATACAAGTAGTAGCACACGGGTAGCTTGCTTGCCGTCTGCGCCTGCATCTTCAAATAGGCCTCGGCCGGTCCTATCCGGCGCAGATCCTCGCGGGTGTAGACGCCAACGGCATTCAAGCGCAGCTCGATGGTCGGGCCGACGTTCCTCAACGCGGCGAGCTGTGACCTCACGTTCCTCACGCGCTTCAAGACGATTGCGGCGGCGAATGCTGCACGAAGTCCACCGGGATCCCGTTCGGGTCCAGCACTGCGAAATGGCGATCTCCCCACGGCTCATCCAAGGGCTCGAACTCAATCGCGATGTCGTTCGCCTTGGCCTTTTCGAAGGCCGCGTCCACGTCATCCAGCTCGACCGTTAGCCACAAGCCGTGGCCGGAATACTCACGCTGGAACATGGGCTTCTGGAAGTCGAGACCGGGCCGCATGAAGGCCAGCTCTTGGCCGTTCAACTGCAACAACACATACCACTCGTTTTCGAAGACCAGTTCGAAGCCGAGCCGTTGATAGAAGGCCTTGGACTCGGCCAGATGTCGTGTGACGATGCCGGGATTCAATTGCATGGATTCACCTCCGTGGTGACAACTCTACGAATCGGCGCAGATCGCGCCTAGTAAAAATGCGACATCGTGGTGTCACTCAGCGGCGAAGGCGCGGTTGGCCAACGCGATGAAGTCGCGCCGCAAGTGGGATTGGTCGGTGAAGCCGAGTTCTGCAGCCAGGGCCGCTCGATTGAGCTGACCTTGGCGCAGCTTTGCAAGCACATGCTGGAAGCGAACGACGCGACAGAACTGTTTGGGGGTGAGGCCGATAGCGTCTCGAAACTGCCGCTCGAGTTGCCGCCGGCTGAGCGAGGCGTCCTCGACCAACTGCTCCACGCGGATGTCACCCGCGTGGCGTTGAACGGCCGCCACAGCCCGATTGAGCCCGGCAAGTTGAGGCTGTGCGCGCCATGCCTGGTGAACATGCCGTTCAAGCACAGCCACTTTAGCCTCAACCGAAACAGCCTCGACCAACTGCGCCAACAGGTCATCGGCGCGCACGTCGCCCAGGCGATCCAGCTCGTCGTTTCGATCGGTCAGGCTATCGGCTTTGGCGTCAATCAGGCCGCCCAGGCGCGCCGGCAGCAGGCGCATGCCCAGATAGACGGTGCCTGGCTGCGTGGGAAACAATCTGCCTTGCGTCGCTGTGCCGAAGGCCAGCATCTGACCCCGCGCATGACCGAGCGCAAACGCGACCTCTATGCAACCGTCGGGCAGCACCTCGAACGGGTCGTTCGAGGTGGCGGTGAGGGCGTCGTCGCAGATCCAGAAGCGGTCAACGACGCCGTGCAAAGGTGGTGAGGGTCGAACTTCCCGAAACACGTTTGATTCCTGCTGCTACGTACCGCGCTCTGCCGCCTCGATTTACTTAGACATCGAAGCGGGCCATCAAAAGTCTCGATGCTTGACCAATGGGATCACTTGCCTGTCAACTTAGGGTTGACCCCCAAGGTCTTGGCGTGGGCCACGACACCAGCGTCAATCGTGACGTTGACTGCTTTGCAGGAAGACGTGGCAACCGGCAGCTTCACAGGTCGACGACAGATTGATTGATCATGGCGGTCGAGAATATTGGCACAGATGCGCATGGTGGACAGCATTTGAGTCTCATGGCTTCGTTATCTGCTGAGCCATGTAGCGCTTCATGTCGGTCTTTCGGCGGCGAAACGGGCGTCGAGGGCGTCGTTCAGGTCGGGTGCTGTTTAGGGTGCTGGCCAGAAGCGGGTGCTGCCGAAGGGCGGCAATACGGTGGCTCACCGTCGGGCTCGTCGGGCACACTGGCCGACTGGCGGGTGTAGACGGTGGGGTCTTAGCCGTTCAGGGCCGTCAGCCGGTAGGCGGCGGCCAGGTCGGTCCTGACCTGGACTTCGGTGCATGCCAGGCCGTTCGGGGGGGGGGGGGTGGGCGGTGACATAGCGGCCATATGCCGCATGGCGGTGATCGGATCGGCCGCTGCCTGCGCGATGCTCGGGTCAGGCAGGCGCCATACCCCAACTCAATCAGTCACCGCATGCAGATGGACAGCGTCACGGCCGCTGCTCTTGGCTGCATACATCGCGTTGTCCGCTTGACGGATCAGGTCGTCGGCATGTGCGCCATGGCCCCGGAACAAGGCCAAGCCAATGCTGGCAGAGCAGCGGTGCTCGATCGCGCTCTCCGATATCGGCGCTGCGGGCGGCGCTGCGGGCGGCGCCGCCAGGACAAAGACTTGCCCGAAAGCCAAGCGGATTTTCTCTGCGATGTTGCGCGCCTGCTCCGCCGAGGCATCGGCTTCGGTGCCCAGCGCGGCCAGCACGACCACGAACTCGTCGCCGCCGAAGCGGGCGACCGTATCGGCTTCGCGCACGCTGGCGCGCAGGCGTTCGGCTGCCTGCGCCAGCAACTGGTCTCCGACGCCGTGCCCGTGTTGGTCGTTCAGCGGTTTGAAGTGGTCCAGGTCGATGAAGACCACCGCGCCGTACAGCCCACTGCGTTGGCTGGCGGCCATCGCCTG
>JBBQAW010000175.1:0-8438 GCA_038316815.1 Burkholderiales bacterium | reverse complement strand
TCGGCCAGAAGCGGGTGCTCAGATCGCAGAAATCGTTGCCGATAAGCCGACACCCGAGTCGACCGCGTCGTCTTTTCGCGGAAGTCATCAGGGTGATCGACTGCCATGGCTCGTCTTGGTCGGAGGGGACACGGCTCGCTCAGCAAGCGCCTTTGAATGCCGCAGCAATTGACGCGTCAACCCGATGTTGTGTGCTCCCTTGCTGTTGTCCCGGACAATGAAAGCCAAGTTGACTCGCGCTTCGTTCACCAGCGCCGCCACGCCCGGCTCGCGGACATCGGCTTTGGCCAACAAACCCAACACCTCTGCCACACCGGCGCGCACCTCGTCGGACCGCCGATGCGTGTTGTCGATCAGCTCTTGCTGAACCGAATGCCCTGATGGCAATACATCGGCTGCAGAGATCTCTTTCTTGTTGTCGAAATGGCATGACGTACACCCGCTGCGAACTCCCAATGTCTTCTCCAGCATAGGCGAAGCCACCGCAAACACGTGCGACGTGGTATCCCACTGATGACCAGACTTTGACGTTGCACGAGATCGACTTCCGATTCGCGCCATGTGGCAGTCCACGCAAGCAACACCCACTTGGTCCATGTCGCTGCCTGCATACATTTCGGCGTTGGGCCGCATGGCGTGCCCGCCCTCGCGATGGCATTCCTCGCACAAGCCCTCTGCCTTGCTTCGAAGCTGGGGGCCATCAGTCTTGCCATGGAACGCGTGACAGGTCAGACAGCTCATGCCGGCCTTGCTGTAATGGCCGCTCTTTCGGAAGTCCTGGTACTGCTGCCGGTTCCTGGACGCCCAATCGTTCGGCCAGAAGTAGGCCGACTCGGCCTTGTTGCTGGTCCCTGAATAGCTCCACAGTCTGAATCGCGACAGCAAGTCTGTGTCGCCCGGCAAAAAGCAGGTAGGAAAGGCCAAGTCGGTGGACTCTTTGTGCGAACCCCGTCCATGACAACGGCCACATACCTGGGTCGCTTGTTCGGGGCCAAGGTCGGTCAATGGGTTGACGATGCTAGTCTTGCCGGCCAGCAGGCGGACGCCGGAGCGTCGGGCCGCGTGAGCCTCATCCACATGCTTCGCGCCAGGCCCGTGGCAGGCTTCGCACGCGACAGCGATCTCGCCCTGCCCTTGCATGTGGGCTTTCCATACGCCGTCGCCCCCCTTGGCGAAGCCGAATCCCGTTGTGTGACAGCCATTGCACTTGGCCTCGGCGACGCGGTTGCGCGGCAGTTCCTCGGGCTTGAGTGGTCGCCCGTCTGGCGTGCCATCGGCCACAAACCAGTCTTGAGGATTGAAGCCGCCTACGATCCAGTCCTTCTGGGTGACGGACCAGCGCAAAGGTGCGGGGAGGTGGTTGTCCTGGTTCAGCCGGACTTCGTAGCCCTGGTCCCACTTGCCGCCCAGCGTCTTGGCAACCTGCCAGGTCTGGCTGTTGGCAGGGTTGTCCTGATCGATCAGCGTGAAGTAGAAGCGTTCACCCTGCCGAAAGGCCAGCGCCGCCGGGTTGATGGTGGCCTCCTTCCCGTCGGCAGTTTGCACGCGGAGGTTGCGGAACTGAATGCGACGGTTTTCAAAGTCGCCCACCACAGTGGTCGCGCTGGGCCACTGCTCCATCTTCGAATGCCAACTGGCCCGCCAGCTCTGGTATTGCGACTCGTGGCAGGCCTTACAGCTGTCGCTGCCGGCATAACGGACTTCGCTAAAGAACTTCTGTCCGCTCTGAACGCGGGCCGTCTTTCCTGCTGCCGCCAGCGCCTCAGTTGCTGAACGGGCTGGCGTGATGTCCGCAGCCTGCAAAGCCAAAGCCAACTGGGCCACCAGAACAAGCGCAAGCAGTCGGCACGCGGCACCAAGCCGCACACGGCGAACCTGCGACCAAAGTGCCGCCGGCCGGCTCAAGGGCCCCTTCACTTCTGTACAGCGATAGTCTGGGTGCCGACCCTGCCCGTGAACCCGGTGAGGTTCACCGTCAACAAGTGGCGGCCCGCTGCCAGGCTGGCGGTGTTCCACAGCCAGCCGATCGGCACATAGCCGTTCTCTTCTTCAGACACGAAGTCGCCGTTCACGAAGAAAGCCACTTCGTAGAGTTGCTCTTGCATCAGCCACCGGTCCTCTGGGTGAAGATCGACCGAGATGCGAACCTCGTCGGGCGCCTTGTCGGCCAGGTTCAAGGGCTTTCCGGCCTTGTCCACCATGCGGACCGTGATGCGTGGCTCGCGGTCCTTGAAGCGCGCCATGTAGTGCTGGCGTGCAATGCGCACGCCGTTACGTTCCAAGGGCGTGGCCGCGCTGCCGTCCACAGGCGTGTCGGGCTTCTCGGGCCAGCCCTGGGCGGTTCGCCAGGCCCGGTAGTCCATGGCGCCCTGGCCGGTGGTGATGACGGTGAAGTCGGGCAGCTTGAAAGCGGTGACCAGCAGGGCCAGGCGGTCGGTGCGCAGATCAATCTGCCCGCTCTCGTCAAAGCCGTTCCAGCGCTGCAGGTTGCGGCCGGCGGGGCGCGGCTTCCAGACGGACAGGGAACGCATCATGGCGCCGTTCTTGACCCCCACGCGAACCAGCACGCGGGCGGCACTGTCCAACGTGTAGGCGATATCGCCTGTCGGAGAAATGCTGGGCTTCAGATCGATCAGCACTTCGCCGCCGGTTTGCGGGCAGGGGTCGTCCTGCGCGCGGGCGGTGGCCGCCTGCAGCGCCGCGCGGGCGCAATAGGCTTCATCCGGCACGGGTTGTCCGCGTACGTCCTTGCCGTTCCAAGTCAATTCGTGCTCGCCTGCCGGCGCGTCGGGTTTTGTTAGGCGGCGCACCAAGTCACCGTCACCCGTCAAGATATCGAGCGACAAGGTGCCCGCCTCAGCCGTGCGCACGGTGTAGACGACACCCGCGCTGCCGGTGCTGGGCAGTTCAGCGGCGCTGACGCGCAACAACTTCACTTGGGCAAAAGCCATCAACGGAAGTGCCAGCAGCGAACAAACAAGGGCAGAACGAAGTTGGCTCATCACAGGCACCTCAAAGCACGAAAGGACTTCAAACCGGGCACCGGCAGTTCCACCGCCTGCCCGCCTTCCGCCAGGCGGGCAATGGTGGCGCCCCCTGGCCCCGATCTCACGAAATGCACCGCCCCGCCGCACAAGGCCGGCGAAGTCGCCTGGCTGAAGGGCGACTGGGTCAGCTGGCGCACGCCGCTGCCGTCCACCCCCACCTGCCAGAGCTGGTGGGTGCCGCTGGCGTTGCTGCTGAACACAACACGGCGCCCGTCCGTCACCGGGCCTTGAGACAGCGCGTTCAGCAGCGTCAGTTGGCGCGCCTTGCCCGCCAGCAGATCACGCACCCAGATTTCGACCAGCAACTCTTCGCAGCCGTCTGAACAACCCACATTCGCGTACGCCAACCAGCGCTTCTGGTGCACGAATGGGTCGTGCTGCGCGCCAGGCTGGCGTGCAATTCGAGCGGGTTCGGCCGCGCCGCTGGTGTAGCGCAGGATGTCCGTCTCCAAGCTCTTGCCATCGGCCATCTCCACCACGTACACCTCGCGGCCATCGGCAGAAAGGCACGGCTGGGTGAAGCTGCGCTTGGCATCGGCGCGCGCCAGCACCGCTTCGTCGCCACCGTCTGCGGCCGCCAGGCGCACGGTGCCATCTGCGGCCGAATACACCAGCTTGCTGCCGTCAGGCACCACGCAGGCCTGGCGCGGCTCCAACTGCGTGGGCAGGCGCACTGCGGCTTGGCGTTCATCGATGCGATACAGGCCCCAGGTGCCGGAGGCGTCCTGGGCCACGAAAGTCATGCCGGTCGGCAAGCCGGTTGCGGGCTGCGACAGGGCGGCCGGGGCCGCCAACATCAAGGCCAGCGCAGGCCAGGCCCGACTCAGGTGTCGCATGCACATGGACAAGAACATCTTCTTCACTTTCCCTCCCGACAATACTTTTCCACCTCGGCCAGCGCCGCTTCCAAACCGCCGCGCATGGGCTGCGACGGAATGAGCTTCAGCAGACGGGCCTCGAACGCTTCCACCACCGGAAACTCCGGCTTGCGCCAGGCTGCCAATTCCACCACCCGAACGGCATCGCGCAAGCGTGGCACACAAGGGTGGGTCACGCCAGCCTGCCGCACCGCCTCTTCAAACGCCGTGCGCTGGCCCGTGCGGCGGTACGGTGAGTCGGGTGTGTCGATGGCACGCTCGGGCGGAATGGGCGTGCCGCGCACGATGGACTCGATCACCAGCGGTTCCGGTCGTGGCACCTGCATCAGCGCCCAGACGACCAGCACCGAGTCCATCTGCCAGGGGTGCCAGGTCTGCATCAGGCGCTCGGCCGCCAGGGCGTGTTGGCCCGCAGCCAGCAGCCACAGCACCATGCACAGGCGGGAGAAGCGAGCCAAGCTCATTGCAGCCCCACGAATCGTTCAATCCATGGCGTGGCCGGCGTGCGTTGCAGTTCGTCCCAAGGCCCGGCCTGGGTGAGCTTGCCGCCCTCGATCACCCAGAACAGTTCGTCGGCTTGCGGCCTGCGCACCTGGTGGCTGACCTGGATCAGGCCCATGCCTTCGCGCTGGGCCAACTCCGCAAACGCCGCAGCCAGGTCGTGGGCCATAACCGGATCCAGGTTCGAGAACGGCTCGTCCAGCACGGCCCAGGGCGAACGGGCGGCGATCACGCGAGCAAAGGCCAGGCGCTGGCGTTCACCACCAGAAAGGGTGGCAGGATAAGCACTCTGGCGGTGCCCGAGTGCCACCAGCTCCAACACTTTCAGATCGGCATCACCGGGCTTGGCGCTGCGCCCCCGTGTGCGGGCGAATGCGACATGCTCACCCGCGCGCAAGCTGGGCCACAGCCCCAGCTCTTGCGGCAGCCAGCCGAAGGGCCGTTGATGCGGCCTGGCAAGGCTGATGTCGGCCCCTTGCCAGCGCAGGCCCCGAACGCGGGCCTGTGGCTCCAGGCCCACCATGGCGCGCAACAGGGTCGACTTACCACCACCCGACGGGCCGATGATGGTGAGCCGCTGCGCCGCCGCAAGCCGCAGCCCGGCCACGTGAACGCCGAAGCCCTTGCGCTGCACCTGCAGTTCATCAATCTCCAGCACGGCGCCCTCCCCAAACAGCCAATGCCAGCGCGATGCCGCCGGCCACCGTCAAGCCCTGCACCAGCGCCAGCATCATCACGCCACGCTGGTCACCATAGTGCAGCAGGTTGTACAGGCGCAAGATCACCGTTTCCATGCCCGGCGGCACCGTCAGCACCGTGGCGGTCAGCTCGGCCAGCGACAGGCCGGCGCAAAGCACAAACGCAGCAGCCAGGCCCGGCCAGGCCGCCGGCAGGTGTACATGCCGCAGTGCGGGCCAGCCGCTGGCCCCCAAGGCGCGCAACTGCTCACCGGGTGCACGTGGCTGCGCATCACGCATGGCCAGCAGCACCCAGGCCGCAAAGGGCAGCACCCGCAGCGCATGCGCCAGGACCAGCGGCGTGGCCGCACCTGCCCCGTCTGGTGCGGCCCAGCCGGCCAGTGCGATGCCGGTGAGCGCCGATGGCCACAGCATCATCGCCCACAGCACCCCGTTCAACGCCTGCACCGCGCTGCCACCGGCGCGTGCGGCCACGCTGGCCAGCGCCCAGGCCCAGGCACAGGCAAGCAAGGCCGACAGGCCAGCAACCCATAAGCTGGAGAAGAGCGCCGCGCCGGCATGGGCTGGCCAGCGGCCCGTGGCCTGCACGCTGCCCCAGGTCAGCAGCAGCAAGGGCAAGGCAGCCACGGCCAGGGCGACTGTGGGCACCCAGGCCTGCAGCCACGCAGGCGGCTGCGCCCATTGGCCGATCCAGCCCAGCGAGACCGCCCCGGCAGCCGTGGCGCGCAACCGCGGCAGCCCGGCCAACAGCGCTGCGCACAGCAGGGCCACCGCCATCAAAGGCCAACCCAGGGCCGCAGCCACGCCGGCCGAGGGTTCCAGCGCCACCTGGCTCAAGAACTCTTCAGCGTACACATGCACGCCCAGCAAGGGCGGCAGTTCGGATTCGCAGAACACCAGGGCGGCCACCGCTGCTGCGGCCATGCCTGCCAGGCGCAGCAGCCGGCGACGCGCCACGGCCCACAGCGCACGCGCACCGCCGGTGCACAAGGCGGTTTCCAGCTCGGCACGCTCGAGGGTGGCCAAGCCGGTGGCCAGCAGCGCCGCAGCCAGCGGCGCGTAGCGCAGCGCGAGGGTCACCGCCGCCAGCGCCCAGCCTGGCACCCCACCACTGACCACAGGGAACACCGCGCGCCAAGCCAGCAGGTGCACCACGGTGCCGAAGCAGAACGAGGCTGCCAGCAGGGCCGTCAAGGCCATGCGCCAGGTGCGGCCCTGCGGCATCAACAAGGCCAGCGCCCACAGGGCGGCGATGGCGGTGGCCAGCAGCGCCGAGAGCAGCGACAACAGCAGGCTTTGCCCCAGCAGGCCCTGCACCCGGCTGCCCGGCCAAAGCGTGCCACCACCGGCCAACTCAGGGCCGCCCCATACGGCTGAAAAGGCGCCTGCCACTCCGTGCAGTGCGGGCAGCACCAGCGGCAGCACCAGTGCCACGGCCATGACGACCGTCAACGCCGTCGCAAGGGCGGCGGCGCGCACGGGCCTGGGAGCAGCTTGCGCAGGGGCCGCCGGCATGCCGGGCTACAACAGGTGCTTGCGGATCAATTCGACCGAGGGCTCCAGGCTCGCATCGATCTTGGCCGGGTCCATGAACCACAGCTTGGGCCGCTGGGTGCCCAATTCTTTGGCCATCGGCCCGTTGGGCCGCACCGACAGTTGCACGGCGCCCAGCTCGATCAGCCGCTGTTCGGTCTTGGCGCTCACCAAGTATTCCAGCAGCTTTTGTGCCCCGGCCGGATTGGGACCGCCCTTCACGAGTGCCACGGTCATGTAGATGCCGAAGGCGCCGTCGCTGTCCTGATCGGGGAACACCATCGCCAAGGGCTGGCCGCGCTTGATGGCGCCAATGGCATCGTCGGTGTCCGTCAGACCCACCGCCATGCGGCCGGCGGCCACGGCATCACGCACGTCGCCATTGCCGGGCATGATAGCCACATTGTTCTTCTTCAGCGCCTGCAGGAAGGCGGTGAATTTGGCGGCGCCCCATTGGGCGTGAAGCGCGGCGAAGTGAGTGGACGTGGTGCCAAAGAGTGGGCGGGCGATAGCGACCTTGCCTTTGAAGCGCGTCTCGGTCAGGTCTTCGATGCGCTTGGGGCGGTCAGCTTCTTTGACGGAGGCGGTATGGACCGCGATGACGCGGCCACGGATGCCGAGGCCGACGCTGTGGGGGGAGGTAACGGCGGCAGGGATGCCGAAGGACTTGTCGACGGTGGTTGGCGCGAGCACGGCTTGTTTGTCAAGACGGTAGGTGCGCAGGAACTCGGAGTTCCAGAAGAGGTCGGCTTTGGGTTTGGACTTCTCGGCGACGAGGCGGCGTTCAAGGCCGACGGTCTTGGAGGCTTCGGCGTCGAAGACTGCGACTGGCTTCTGGGCTGTAGATGTTTCGGCTTCTCGCAAAATGACTTCGGCGTACTCTTGGTCAGCAGATGTGTAGACGACCGTTTGGGAAACTGCAGGACCACTCTGGACAAGGCTGATTACAAGGGCACTCATGAATAGTGTACCGCGCAAGATCCTGTGTTGGGAGTTCATGATAGTTATCACTGCGTGTATCAAACGAGAGGGCTTATGGGGGACGCTCGAATAGAGGTCTGCCAACATAAGAAAGCAATATATTTGCATCGGCCATCACAGATAGGTTAGACATTCCACTGTGCGACGGAGGTCGTTTCGACAGATACCTAACCTAGACTCTGAAATTCTCGTCCCAGGAAGATCGTCGGAGATGCCTTAGCGAAAAGGTACTGCCTCTTCCACTATCAATGTTGAGATCTGTCTCTGTACCTGAATTCGCGAAAGCTGAAAGTCGATTAAGAGTTCGGCGTGAAGTGCGCAGAGAGACGATCCATTTGATAAGCAATCCTCGCTAGGGAACCCTAGATTCACCGGTATATAGTGCCGCGCCTCCAAATTTACTTAGCTCAAGATCTGGTTCAAAAACTTCCACAACCAGTTATAGCCCTGAGAAATAACCTCGGCACGGCAGCGAAATTATCTTGAGCACAACTTCTCGATAGTGACTGATATCCCCAGGAGTGTGGCGGTAGACAAGCGCAGCGTCTACGACTTCGGACGACAAGATTCGATTTCCTTTAAGCAGAGAGATACGGACGCGCTCTACTGCCTTCTTCAGGCGGTCATCATCATTACCTGACACACACTGTGAGTATTTCTCAGGGCAATTGCATGAAGGAATCGCCTGTTTTGTGGTATGGGGGACACCCGAAAACTTGTCAAACGCACCTTCAAGAAAGCGAATCGAATCGAAGGTGCGCAACTTTTAAGCAGCTTGGCTCGTTTCCTGGGTGGGAATC
>JBBQAW010000174.1:0-8459 GCA_038316815.1 Burkholderiales bacterium | reverse complement strand
GCAAGCTGGCCGACACCTTCTATGGCGTGGCGCCCATCTACGCCACGGCCGAGCGCCCGGCCTATGAAGCGAAGTCGGGCCTCATCGCCTGGCGGCTGGCAGGCACCGTGTCGCGCAATTTCACGCCCGACCTGCGCGCCTTCGTCACGCTGCGGCTGGACAGCGTGGCTGGGGCTGCGAACGAGAGCAGCCCGCTGGTACGCCAAACCAACGGCTGGTCGGGCGGCCTGGGCTTCGCCTACACGCTGAAGGCGTCCAGCCGGCCCGCCTTTGATTGATTTGTTGCGAATCGAACCCCACCATGCAAGACACCGACAGTGAAGAAACCCGTGAATGGCTGGAAGCCCTGCAGGCCGTGGTGGCCAACGCCGGGCCTGAACGCGCCCTGCACTTGATCGAACAGCTGCAGAGCAGCGCGCAGGAACTGGGCTTGGTGCCGCAGACCCAGCCCTATTCGGCCTACCGCAACAGCATTGCGCTGGAGCGCCAGGGCACCTACCCGGGCGACCTGCGCATCGAGGAACGCCTGACCGCGCTGATGCGCTGGAACGCCCTGGCCATGGTGGTGCGCGCGAACGAAGCCTATGGCGAACTGGGCGGCCACATCGCCAGCTATGCGTCTGCGGCCGAGATCTTCGAGCTCGGCTTCAACCACTTTTTCAAGGGCAGTGCCTGCGGACAGCGCAGCGACCTGGTGTTCTTCCAGCCGCACTCGGCGCCTGGCGTGTATGCCCGGGCCTTCATCGAAGGACGGCTGAGCGAAGCGCAGCTGGCGCGCTACCGGCAAGAAATCAGCAGAGACGGCGAAAAGCAAGACGAAAGCGCTGGCGGCGGCCTCTGTTCCTATCCTCATCCTTGGCTGATGCCGAACTTCTGGCAGTTCCCCACCGGCAGCATGGGCCTGGGGCCGCTGAACGCCGTGTACCAGGCGCGCTTCATGCGCTACCTGACGGCGCGCGGCCTGCTGGACTGCACCGGCCGCCATGTCTGGGGTGTGTTCGGCGACGGCGAGATGGACGAACCCGAATCCATTGCCGGCCTGACCCTGGCCGCGCGCGAAGGCCTGGACAACCTGTGCTTCATCGTCAACTGCAACCTGCAGCGCCTGGACGGCCCGGTGCGCGGCAACGGCCAGATCATTCAAGAGCTTGAATCGCTGTTCCACGGCGCCGGCTGGCACGTCATCAAGGTGCTGTGGGGCAGCGAATGGGACGCCCTGTTCGCGCGCGACACCCAGCACGTGCTGCTGCGTGCGCTTAGCCGTACGGTCGACGGCCAGTACCAGACCCTGGGTGCGAAAGACGGGGCCTACAACATCGAACACTTCTTCCGCCAGGACCCTGAAGTGCAAAAGCTCGTAGCCCACATGAGCGAGGCCGAAATCGATGGCCTGAAACGCGGTGGCCACGACTTCAGAAAGCTGTATGCCGCGTTCGCTGAAGCGCAAGCGCAGGCCGTGAACAAGAGCGGTCGGCCCACCGTCATTCTGGCCAAGACCAAGAAGGGCTATGGCCTGGGCGGGGCGGGCGAAAGCCGCATGACCGCCCACCAGGCCAAGAAGCTGGACCTGGGCGCCGTCAAGGCCTTCCGCGACCGCTTCGCGCTGCCGCTGACGGACGAAGACCTGGCCGAATTGCGTTTCATCAAGCCCGCTGACGACAGCGCCGAGATGCACTACCTGCGCCAGCGCCGCGCCGCGCTGGGCGGCGCACTGCCGCTGCGCAATGCGCAGGCGCCCGTGCTGCCCGTGCCGCCGCTGGCGGCCTGGGGCGACTTTGCCGTGCGCGCCGATGGCAAGGAAATGAGCACGACCATGGCGGCGGTGCGCATGCTGGGCAACCTGCTGAAAGACCCGACCCTGGGCCCGCGCATCGTGCCCATCGTTGCCGACGAAGCGCGCACCTTCGGCATGGCCAGCCTGTTCAGGCAGATCGGCATCTACGCGCCCGATGGCCAGAAGTACGAGCCCGAAGACCGCGACACGATGCTGTACTACCGCGAAACCCGCGACGGGCAGTTGCTGGAAGAAGGCATCAACGAAGCCGGCGCCATGAGCAGCTGGATTTCTGCTGCCACCAGCTACAGCGTGCACGGCCTGCCCATGCTGCCGGTCTACATCTACTACTCGATGTTCGGCTTTCAGCGCGTAGGCGATCTCATCTGGTCGGCCGCCGACCAGCGCTGCCGGGGCTTCCTGTTCGGCGCCACTGCGGGCCGCACCACGCTGGGCGGTGAAGGCCTGCAGCATCAAGACGGCAGCAGCTTGCTGGTGGCCAGCACCGTGCCCAACTGCGTGGCCTGGGACCCGGCGCATGCAGGCGAAGTGGCCGTCATCATGGAACACGGCATGCAGCGCATGCTGGTGCAGCAGCGCGACGAGTTCCATTACGTCGTGATGATGAACGAGAACCACGCCATGCCCAGCCTGCCTGAGGGCGTGCAAGGCGATCTGGTGCGCGGCCTGTATCGCTTGCAGGTCTTTGGCGACGTTGGCAAGGGCTCAACGTACTCGCGCCATGTGCGGCTGCTGGGCTCGGGCGCCATCCTGCGCGAAGTGCTGAAGGCAGCGCAGGTGCTACACGCCGAACACGGCATCACCAGTGAAGTCTTCAGCGCCACCAGCTACAGCGAACTGGCGCGCGATGCGCGCGCGCAGCAGCAACTGGACCGCAGCAGCCCGCAGGCGCAGCGCGGGCCGTCCCATGTCAACCAGCTGCTGTCTGGCAACGCGCCCATCGTTGCCGCCAGCGACTACGTCCGTGCCTGGCCACAGCTGATTACCGAATATGTCGACGCCAAGCTGGTGACACTGGGCACCGACGGCTTTGGCCGCAGCGACACGCGCCAGCAACTGCGCCGCTTCTTCGAAGTGGACGCCCAAGCCGTGGTCGCAGCGGCGCTGGACGTGCTGAGGGACTAGGCCCGGCTCAGAGCCAGTCTCTTGCCGTGAGGCTGCGGTATTGCACCGGCAGCTTTCAGGCCGCGCTGGGCGCAGCGGGTGTGCGACGGCGGCGCGTGCGCCCGGCCAGACCGGCAGCCACGAGACCCAGCGCGACCAGGGCGTAGCTTGAAGGCTCAGGCACCTGTGCACGGCATGCAGCAGCGTCGGCGCCAACTGCGACACAGGCGGTACCGAACGTGACACCCTGAAGTTGGCCTGCCAGCTTGCCCGTGATGTTTCGGTCGAAAACGGGCGACGCACCGAAACTCAGGAATGTCGCACCATCGGTCAGCCCGGCGGTGAAGCTGAGCGTGTAGAGCAGGAATTCATCGGGTACACCGCCCAGCCCGCTTTGCAACGCCTCGAGATCGTCGTCCGAAAGGAAAGAATTGCCCTTGACCCCAACCTCCAGCGGATTTGGAAAGTCGACCGTGAACTCTGCATCAGGAGAAAGGGGATCGGGCCCTGTCAGGCTCCCCAAGGGCGCGGTACCAGCATATGTCGCACCCGGCGAAACCAGGTTCCCGTTAGACAGCAACACATTCAGGTCGAACGCAGACACGATCTCGTTTGTTGGCTGCAGTCCAGAGATCCACACCCCGACGCTGACTGCGGCACCTTGTGCGACAGCCTGCGTTGCGGGCTTGAAAAAGACAGTGGGAGCGCAGTGGGCGGCCAACGGAGCAAACGCTGCTGCGGCGATGGCGACAAACCTAGTCAGGGTTTTCATACATGTAACTCCGGATGTGGATGATGGCTAGGCAATCGGAAACGATCAGGGTGCACAACTGGGGCGTGTGCACCTCAGCGTGCAGGCTCGAACGTCCGTGATCGTGATCAGGCCGTCGGCGTTGGCATCGCGCGGGTCGTTTGCAACGGGCGTCTGGCCGATGCCGGCGCGGATCAGGCCTGTGTCGATCCGGTCAACGTCGCCGTCAACATCGACATCGCACGAACCCCCAGCACTGGGCGTCTGCAGCGTCAGGTCGAAGAGCACTGGCGACACGCCATTGGTATTCGCGTTGAGCCGCGCCTGAACCTGGATGTAGCGGCCCGTCACACCTGGGTTGGCACCGCTGGTGGGCACCGGTACGAAGGGCAGGTTGACGAGGTTGGCGGGGTTGTTGTCGGCGCGCGCGCTGATCTGGACAGCAGCGCCGGACGCTATCGCCGCGGTCCAAGCGATGCCCGACCAGGCCTGGCCGCTGGCGCCGCTGTCGCGGATAACCGTCCAGGTGCCCGTTGGTGTCGTGCTGTTACGTGCGGCGAAGCCAGTGGCGTCACTGTAGGTATAGGGATCGAAGCCGACCGGGAAGGTGCCCAGCGGTGAACAGTCGGTGCCCCGGTACTTGGCAATGCTGTTCGTGAAGCGGTTGATCTGCCAGATGTTGTTGTCAGCATCGATGATCACGCCGCGCGTCTCTATCTGGCCGCCGAACTGGTTGGCACCGGCGCACTGCTGGACGCCTGCGGCGTTGTACTTGCGTACACCCGCGGTGGTGTAGGGGCCAGTCCAGATATTGCCCGAGCCATCGACAGAGATGCCCAGCGAGCTGAAACTTTTCGTCCCACCGGGCGTGCTGAACGTGTTGGTAGCCGGGTCGAATTGGCGGAACCCGAAATTGCTCTGCGATGCCAGGTAGACCTTGCCGTTGCCCAGCGCGATGCCGTAGTTGCTGCTGCTGCCGTCATTGAACACTGCCGTGCTGGCCGGGTTGTTGGTGTCCAAGCGGCCCAACTGCGTGCCCAGCGACGCGCTCCAGAGGATGCCGTTGCCGTCTACCAGGCAGCCATACGGGGTCCAGCCAACGGCGTGGGGGCCACTCATGATGGCGCCGGTCGTCGCGTTGACCTTGTAGTAGTGCTGCGTGCTGAACACGCCGATCCACAGATTGCCGTCGGTGCCGATGCACATTGCGCGGCCCAGACCACCCGCTTCGCTGACGGGCAACGTGCTGGTCCAGGCGACGCGCTCGTCAGCGCTGTCGCAGGTGGTGGCGTTGCAGTCGAAGAAGCCGTTGGCGTTCGCGTCAGCGACGTTGCTGGTCTCGGTGTTGCTGATCGTGCCGCTGTTGTTGGCATCGGTCGACGTGTCGGCCGCGAGGTTGCCGTTGCGGTCGATGAAGCTGTCGCTCAGCACCTTCATGATCATCGGGCGCCTGCCATCGAAGTGCCGGTTCGCGATGTAGGCGTTGCCATCGATGTCCACTGCCGAGCGCGACGGGGCGGGCCCGGAGAACGCGCCATGGTTCGTGAACGCCCCGCTGCCGAAGAAGGTGCGGTATCGGCCGAGTTCCTTGCCGGTGTTGGTGTCGATCTTCGACAGGGTGTCTTCCCCGGCATTGGCGATCCACATGACCGGGAAGGTGGTGCCGATGGTGTTGAGCTGCAACTGGTTGCTGTTCGGCGCGGTGAAGTTCACACCGGACAGCACGCCGAGTGCGAAGTCGGCGTCCAGCGTGTAGACGAAGTTGGCAGCACCTGCGAACAGCGGCGTGACGCACAGTGCCAGTGCAGACAGACGGGGTGCGAGCGCGGCAAGCGTCCTCGCGGGCTGGGTTGTTCTCATTTGGAGTGCCTCCTGTTGCGGTTACCGCTTCGTGTCAGTGGCTGCGCGCCACCCGCGTGATGGCATTTGGAACCGTGCGTGCCACGGGACCACTTTCCTGGAAGTTCGATCGCGTCAGGCGCTGTACGGGGCCGCCGTCAGCTGCGATGCGGTAGATCTGGCCGGGCCAGTCGCGAAAGCTCATGAAGTAAACGTGGCGCCCGTCGGCCGACCAAGCAGCACCGAGGTCGGCGTGGTCCCAACTCGTCAGGTTCGTGACACCGGAACCGTCGGCGTTCATGGTGTGCACGTTCATTTTTCCGCTCGGCGCGCCAGCGTTGCTGAGGTAGAGGATGCGCAAGCCGTCCGGCGAGAACTGCGGGGTGCTGTTGGTGAATTCGTTACGGGTCAGCTGCAGGACCTCTTTCGTGGCGATGCGGAACAAACGCAGGTTGATGCCCGGCTCGGCGCGGTTGCCTGAGTAGACGTAAGCGATGGCGCGGCCGTCGGGCGACCAGATCGGGCCGAACTCTTTGCCCTTGGCGTCGGTCAGAAGGGCGACCGTGGCCGGGCCCGGGCCCAGTTCCGCCAGCGCGATGCGCTGCCTACTCTCGACCACGGTGCCGAACGCGATGCGGGTGCCATCGGGCGACCAGCTCGGCGACGAGACTTCGCTCATCGCGCCCGAAACAACCCGTTCGCCGCTGCCATCGGCATTGACGACACGGATCTCGCTGCGACCGTCGAGCTCACTCACATAAGCCAGCTGCCGGCCGTCGGCAGACCAGGCGGGGTTTTGATCCATCCCGGGGCTGGTGGTGATGCGCTGGAGGTCTGTGCCGTCGGCGTTCATCGTGTAGATGTCGCCGCCACCCGTGCGGTAGGACACGAAGGCGATACGCCCCGTTGCAGACCAGGCGGGCTGCAGCTCTGAAGTCTGCGTCTGTGTCAGGCGGACTTCGCCTGTGCCATCAGCGGCGATGCGATAAATCTGGCTGTGGCCGTCGCGCAGCGACGTGAACAGCAGGTCGTCGGGGGCAGCAGTGGCGGCGTGGCCCGCGAAGGCGACGAAGAAGGCCGCGGCGATCGACCCGATTGCGGCGCGCACCCCAGGGACGAACAGATACGGTTTCATGACGA
Source organism: Burkholderiales bacterium (assembly GCA_038316815.1). GTDB lineage: Bacteria > Pseudomonadota > Gammaproteobacteria > Burkholderiales > Burkholderiaceae_C > Rubrivivax. The sequence goes on along the minus strand of JBBQAW010000174.1, from coordinate 1,830 downwards.
GCCGACTACTGGCTGACCTGCAGCTTGAGGTTGTCGACGAGCACGTTGCCCGCAGCGTCCAGCAATGTCACTTTGTGCGCGCCCGTCTGGGCTGGCATGGCGTCGTATGTGAGGCCACCACCGGCATCGACGACAGCGGCGCCGACAGAGCTCAGCTTGGCATTCGGCCCCGACATGCGAACCGTCACGACGGTGCCGGGTGCGAAGCCGCCGCCTTGTACGGCAACAGACTTGCCCAGCTGGCCAACCGAAGGCACGCTGGCGAAAGGCGCGGCGAATGCCGTGCCGCCAACCAGGGCCGCGGCCAGAACGAGACTACGAAAGCGGTTTGCCATCATGCTCTGCTCCTCGACTTCGCTGCCGCGGGTTTGCGGCAACGGTCCGGTGTCGCGCGACTGCCTCTGCTTCGGACCGCCTCCAAGGAGGCTGACCGTGGCGGGCCGCGTTCGATCGGTTGAGTCGGAGTTGGCGCCTTTTGCAGATTTTCGGCAACCCCCTTGAATGAGTGGGAATTAGCCAGGCACTTCTGCGGCCAGCGCGGAAGCGATCAACCAGTACAAAGCCGCCTGGGAGACATGGACTGTCTCGCCCCGCACGCAACCTCGCCCTATCCGCTTCCTGTTCCTCAGGCTAGCGCCGAGTGCTCGGTTTCCCTCAGCTCTGCATTCAGTTGCCATGCCTGTGCCTAGCCCATAGATGGCTTTCACCGGCATGCAAATGCACCTTGCCAGGCAGCCCAGACAAAAAAAACGGCTGCCCCGTGGCAGCCGTCTTTGGACCGAGCGAGGACGCCCGGCAATGATCTGTGTGGCTTACTCAGCCGACTCGGTCGTTTCACCGACGTCCGCAGCAGCGGCCGGCCGATCGACCAGTTCGACAAAGGCCATCGGCGCATTGTCGCCAACGCGGAAACCCATTTTCAGGATTCGCGTGTAGCCGCCCGGGCGCGCCTGGTAGCGCGGGCCCAATTCGTTGAACAACTTGCTGACGACATCGCGGTCGCGCGTGCGGTTGAACGCCAGGCGGCGGTTAGCCAAAGTGGGCGTCTTGCCCAGCGTGATCAGCGGCTCGACGACGCTGCGAAGTTCTTTGGCTTTGGGCAGCGTGGTCTTGATGGCCTCGTGCTTGATGAGCGAGTTGCACATGTTGCGCAACATCGCCAAGCGGTGCGACGTGGTGCGGTTCAGTTTGCGGGGGCCGTTGCGGTGGCGCATGGTGCTTGGTTCCTGTCTTTATTGAACCCCGGCCGTATCAGGTACCGGGGGTTGCACGGGACAAACGCTTCAGCGCTTGTCAAGGCCCTGGGGGGGCCAGTTCTCCAGCCGAGCGCCGAGCGTGAGCCCGCGCGAAGCCAGCACTTCCTTGATCTCGTTCAAGCTCTTTCGGCCCAGGTTAGGCGTCTTGAGCAGTTCGGTTTCGGTGCGCTGAATCAGGTCGCCGATGTAGTAGATGTTCTCGGCCTTCAGGCAATTGGCCGAACGCACGGTCAGTTCGAGTTCGTCCACCGGGCGCAGCAGGATCGGGTCGAAAGGCGTGGCGCGTGCCGGCATCTGCGGTGGGAACTGACCGCCGCCTTCGCTGACGTCAATCTGCGCGAAGAAGGCCAACTGTTCCACCAGGATGCGCGCGCTTTGGCGGATGGCTTCCTCGGGCGGAATGGCACCGTTGGTTTCGATCTCCATCACCAGCTTGGGGGATAGGCTTTTCAAACGCCCTTTTTTCTCCCGGAACACCCCCCGCCGAGCTCTCGGACACGCACCCGCGTGGTTGTTGGGCGCGGCACCAGCCCGTTGAACACTGATCGCAGCCCCAAAGGGTGTCGTTCGTAGC
>JBBQAW010000173.1:0-8479 GCA_038316815.1 Burkholderiales bacterium | reverse complement strand
CATCGCGCGGATTTGCAACGACGCCAGGCGACCCAAAACGCGGGTTTATGTTCCACATAGCGTCGAACACTGCACTAGGTCAAGCTCGAAAAACTCTCGGCCTCTGAGCCCCGGAACAGGCCCCTGCCGAGCGCGCTTTTCAGGGCGACAGGCCCGGGAACCGCTGCCGCCATTCGCGCGCCGTGATGCGGCGCCCGCCCGGCAACTGCAGTTCCAGCCATTCCAGAGCGCCTTCGCCGCAGGCCGTGACCAGCCGGCCGTCGGGCCCGGCCAGCCACTGGCCGGGCACGGCGCCAGTCCCAAGCCTGATGTCTGTGCCTTCCGGCACGACACGGCCGCGCCAGAGCTTGACGGTTTGCCCCGCCAGCATGGCTGTGCATCCAGGAAAGGGGTCGAAGGCGCGCAGCCGGCGTTCAATCACCGCGGCTGGCGCCTGCCAGTCGATGGCGCCTTCAGTCTTGTCGATCTTGTGCGCGTAGCTCACGCCCGCCTGCGGCTGCACGGTGGGTTGCAGCCTGCCGGCCTGGGCCGCTCGCAAACCCTGCAGCACCAGGGCCGCACCGATGCCGGCCAGGCGGTCGTGCAGCGTGCTGGTGGTGTCTTTGGGCGTGATCGGTGTGTTTTCTGTCAGCAGCATCGCGCCGGTGTCCAGGCCGGCGTCCATCTGCATCAGGGTGATGCCGGTCTCCAGGTCGCCGGCTTCGATGGCGCGCTGGATCGGCGCCGCCCCGCGCCAGCGCGGCAGCAGCGAACCGTGGATGTTCAGGCAGCCCAGGCGAGGCAGGCTCAGCACCCAGTCAGGCAAGATCAGCCCGTAGGCCGCCACCACCAGCACGTCGGGTGCGGCGGCCAGCAGGGCGCTTCGGGCGGCTTGCGCGTCGGCGGCGTAGCGGCCGTCCAGTTTCAAGCCCTGCGGCTGGACCAGCGGCAACCCGGTTTCGAGTGCCAGCTGCTTGACGGCCGATGGCTGCAGCTTCAGGCCACGGCCCGCCGGGCGGTCGGGCTGGGTCAGAACCAGCGGCACCGGCCAGCCGGCGCCAAGGATGGCCGCCAATGCCACACGCGCGAATTCGGGCGTGCCGGCATAGGCAACGCGCAAACCAGCTTGGTCGGCCTGGGTGGGGTCAGCCACCGCGCTGGTCTTCGCGCGTCTTCTTCAGCATCTTGGTGCGGATGCGGTGGCGCTTGAGCAGGCTGAGGTATTCGACGAAGACCTTGCCCAGCAGGTGATCCATCTCGTGCTGTACGCAGATCGACGTCAGGCCCTCGGCCTGCATTTCGAAGCTCTGCCCATCGCGGCCCAGGGCGCGCACGGTGACGCTGGCGTGGCGTTCGACCTTGTCGTAGATCTGCGGCACCGACAGGCAACCTTCTTCGCCCAGGATGAATTCATCGCTGCGCAGGGTGATTTCGGGGTTGATCAGCACCAGCGGCTGGTCGTGCGTTTCGGATGTGTCCATCACGATCAAACGTTCATGCACGTCCACCTGGGTCGCCGCCAGACCCACGCCTTCGTTGGCGTACATGGTCTCGATCATGTCGTCTACAAGCTGACGAATCCGCTCATCGACCGCCGCCACGGGGCGGGCGACGGTGTGCAGGCGCGGGTCGGGGTAACGCAGGATGAGCAGTTGGGCCATGTGACAAAGAAGCAAAAATGACACCCGCCGCACGCGCATGCCGTGACGGCCTGCACAGGCTGCGGCCGACCGTGGCAGCCGCGTTGCGGGGGCCCGCTTTTTGCGGGCAGAATCAAAAAATAGTGAGGTCAGACGTACTTGAGGGGCATGTCGCGCTTTCCAAGCCCGGCATGCCTGACCCGGATTTTGACATCGCCCCCTGCCTTGTGCCCGAAGTACCCCAAGCGGACACGGCCCTGATGCGAAAGACCAGACATCGACATGCATTCAAGCCCACCTGAGCACCGCCGCGGCCCCCGCGCCCCCAGCTTGCGCTTCAACGCCCCGGCCTGGCTCTGCGCCGTGTTGCTGGCTGCTGGCACCACCGCCGGATGGGCGCAGCCCAATTTTCCGATCAGCCCGACCCAGCGCGCCACCGCGCAGCAGGTTGCGCAGGCCGGCGTGGCCCTGTCGGACCTGGCGCCGAACGCGCCCGATTCGCACACCGTGCAGCGTGGCGACACGCTCTGGGCGATCTCGGCCATGTTCCTGAAGGAGCCCTGGCGCTGGCCTGAACTGTGGGGCATGAACCTGGACCAGATTCGCAACCCGCACCTGATCTTCCCTGGCCAGGTGCTGGTGCTCGACAAGAGCGATGGCCGCGCCCGCCTGCGCGTGGCCCGGCCTGGCGACGGCGAGGCCGGCGGCACGGTCAGGCTGTCGCCGCGTGTGCGCTCCGAACTGCTAAACAACGGCGCCATTGCCGCCATCCCGCTGAACCTGATCGGCCCCTTTCTGACCGAGGCTGCGGTCTTCAACAGCGACGAACTGGCCGCAGCGCCACGCATCGTGGCCACACAGGAAGGCCGCGTCATGCTTTCGCGCGGCGAAACCGCCTATGTACGCGGCGACCTGGGTGGGGCACGCGACTTCAGGCTGTTCCGTGAACTCAAGCCCCTGCTCGACCCGATGAGCAAAGAGGTGCTGGGCTACGAAGGCCGCTTCGTCGGCACAGCCGAATACATGCGCGCCGGCCTCGAAACCGGCGCTGAAAAGACGGCCGTTGTACCCGCCACCTTCAACATCACCAGCACGCGGCTGGAAGCGGTGGTGGGCGACCGCCTGTCGCCGGTGCCGCAGCAGGAACTGGCCGCCTACGTGCCGCGCCCGCCGTCCAGCCCGGTGGACGGCAGCATCATCTCGATCTACGGCGACGGCCTGCGCGCAGGCCAGAACCAGGTGGTCTCGATCAACCGTGGCCAACGCGACGGCATCGAACGGGGCCACGTGCTGGCGCTGTGGCGTGCCGGCAAGCTGACGGCCGACACCACCACCACGCCGCGCACGGTGCTGCGCTTGCCGGACGAGCGCCATGGCCTGCTGTTCGTCTTCCGCGTTTTCGACCGCGTGTCTTATGCACTGATCCTGAACGTCGCCGACCCCGTGGTGCCGGGCGACCGTTTCACCCAGCCCTGACGACCGGTGAACGCACCGGGCACGGGCCAGGGCCCTGAGACGTAGTTCGCCCGGGCAGAGGGTGCAAGCCTTGCAGAACACTTTGGCCGACGCCGATTTCCGTGTCTGGTTCAGGCTGCTGGAAACCCCCGGTCTGGGCCGAACATCGGCACGCGTGCTGCTGGCGGCCTGCGGGTCGCCGCAAGCGGTTTTCGACGCGCGCCCCGAAACCTTGCGCAGCCTGGTCGGCCCGGCACTGGCCACCGCCCTGGGCCAGCTGCCGCCGGCCTTCGAAGAACGGCTGGAGGCTGCGCAACTCTGGCTTGCCGGCGGTAGCGACCGTCATGTGCTGACCCTGGGCGACGCCGCCTACCCGCCCAGCCTGTTGGCCACAGTCGACCCGCCGCTGCTGCTTTACGTTCAAGGCGACCCGGCCTGGCTGCGCAGGCCGGCAGTGGCCATCGTCGGCAGCCGCCACGCCACGGCCCAGGGCCTGGACAACGCGCGCGCCTTCGCACGCGCGCTGGCCGAACAAGGCTGGGTCATCGTTTCAGGCCTGGCCCTGGGCATCGACGGCGCGGCGCATGAAGGTGCTTTGCTGGCCGCTGGCGTGAATGCGGGAAGCGCGGTGGGAAGCGCGGTGAGAAACCCGGTGGGCAGCGCGGTGGGCAGCGCGGCCGGCAACGCCGGCACCGTCGCCGTGGTCGGCACCGGGCTGGACCGCGTCTACCCCCCGGCCCACCGCGAACTGGCGCGCCGCGTTGCCGCACAAGGCGCCTTGATCAGCGAATTCGCGCCCGGCGTGCCGCCGCTGCCCGAGCACTTTCCGCAGCGTAACCGCATCATCGCCGGGCTGAGCCAGGGCACGCTGGTCGTGGAAGCCGCGCTGCGTTCGGGCTCGCTCGTCACCGCCCGGCTGGCGCTGGAAGCCGGGCGCGAGGTGTTCGCGGTGCCGGGGTCGATCCACGCGCCGCAGTCGCGCGGCTGCCATGCGCTGATCAAGCAGGGGGCCAAGTTGGTCGAGTCGGCAGCCGACATCACAGAAGAGCTGCGCGGCCCGGCGCAGCCACCCTTGGCCGGCCTGACGACGGAACCTGACACCAGCGAGCCCGATGGCGACGCTTCTCTGCTGGCCGCCCTGGGCCACGACCCCACCACTCTGGACGCGCTGCAAGCCCGCACCGGCTGGCCAACGGCCGAACTGAACGCCCGCTTGCTGGACCTGGAACTGGCCGGCCAGGTGGCGCGGCTCCCGGGTGGGCTGTTCCAGCGCCGCATGCAGATGTGAAGCAGTCATGGGCGGTTTGCGCCTCTTTTGCAGCCAGGCCCCTGGGGTATAGTGAATTCATGTTTGATGTCCTCGTTTACCTGTACGAGAACTACTGGCGCCCCGACGCCTGCCCCGAGCCGCGGCAGCTTCGGCGCAAGCTCTCGGCCGTGGGTTTCGAAAGCGATGAAATCCAGGACGCCCTGCGTTGGCTCGATGGCCTGGCCAGTTCTGCCGAAGGCGTGACCGGCCAGCAAGACCCGACCAGCCTGCGCATCTATACCGACGCTGAACGCGAAGTGCTGGGTGACGATTCAGTCGGCTTCATCAGCTTTCTCGAATCAGCTGCCGTGTTGCCCCCGCCCATGCGCGAGATGGTTGTGGACCGGGCGATGGCCGTCGGCGGCGGCCCGATCGACCTGGACGACCTGAAGGTCATCGTGCTGATGGTCTTCTGGAGCCTGGGTGAAGAGCCCGATGCGCTGATCCTGGACGAGTTGTTCGTCGACCCCGAGGACCGGCTGATCCACTAGGCTGAGCGGTCCCTCAATTCCTCGGATGGTCTCGGACGGCCGTCGAAGGCCTCGGTCTTACCTGGCGGCCTTCACCACCGCGTAGCGTTGCAGGGTCTTCTCGCGCGCCGCTGCGTGGTCCACCACCGGCAGCGGGTAGCTTTTGCCCAGTTCGACCCCCGCGGCCTGAAGGTCCAGCGGCCGTGCCAGCCAGGGGGCGTGAATCAGCTTGTCGGGCAGATCAGCGAGTTCAGGCACGTAGCGCCGGATGAAGCGTGCCTGCGGATCGAACTTCTCGCTCTGCGAGACCGGATTGAAGATGCGAAAGTAGGGCTGGGCATCGCAGCCGCTGGAGGCGGCCCACTGCCAGCCGCCGTTGTTGGCTGCCAGGTCGAAGTCGTTGAGGTGCAACGCAAAGTAGCGTTCGCCCCAGCGCCAGTCCAGGCCAAGGTCTTTGCTCAGGAAGCTGGCCACCACCATGCGCAGCCGGTTGTGCATGTAGCCGGTCTGGTTGATTTGCCGCATCGCGGCGTCGATCAGCGGGTAGCCGGTGCGTGCCTCGCACCAGGCGGCGTACAGGGCTTCGGCGGTCTTGCCGTGTTCCCAGGCGATGCGGTCGTAGTCGGCCTTGAAGGATTTCTCCACCACCTTCGGGTGATGGTGCAGCACCTGGTGATAGAAATCGCGCCAGATCAGTTCGTTCAGCCAGGCTTCGGCCCCGCGTGAGTGGGCCGCGCTGCGGGCATGGGCCTGGCGCGCCAGTTGGCGCACCGATACCGTGCCGAAGCGCAGGTGCGTGCTCAGGTAGCTGGGGCCTTTGACGGCTGGATAGTCGCGCGTGTCTTTGTAGCTGTCGATGCGCTGCAGGAAGTCTTCGAACATTTCCTGCCCGCCCACGTGCCCGCTGGGCAGCTTCAGGCTGTGCAGATTGGTGGGCTGAAAGCCAATCTCGGCCAGGCTGGGGACGCCCTGGCGCAGGCCCTCGGGCAAGGGGGCCAGGGCGCTGGCGTAGTGGGCTATGGGGTAGGCCTTCAGGTCGAGCGGCTGCAGCTTCTTCAGCCAGGCGTTCTTGTAGGGCGTGAAGACGGAAAACGGGCTGCCGCTGAGCGTCAGCACCTCGCTGCGCTCGAAAATCACATGGTCTTTGCTGGTGTGCAGGGCCACGCCGGCCTGGGCCAGCAGGCCGCGCACCTTGGCGTCGCGCTCCAGCGCGGCGGGTTCGTCGTCGTGGTTCGCGTAGACGGCCTGGGCATGCAGCTGGGCGGCCAGGGCCGGAATGTCTGCCACCGCCCAGCCATGGCGCACGATCAGGCCCACGGCCTGGGTGCCATGCGAAGCGCCCAGCGCGCGCAGTTCGGCGTCCACACCCACCAGGCTGTCGCGGATGAATTCCACGCGCCTGTCTTGCCGCGGCAGCGCGTCCAGGATGTCGCGGTCGAAGACGAAACACACCCAGACCTGGCGCGCGCTGCGCAAGGCGTGGTGCAGCGCGGCATGATCATCGGTGCGCAGGTCACGGCGCAGCCAGACCAGGGCGCGGTCCAGGCTGCGCTCGGGCCCGGCAGAAATGGCGTGGGATTGGGCGGTATTCACCCGCTGAAGTGTGGCCCGGGAATAAAATGCGCGTATGAGCTCTGGCAACCGCATCGATCTGACCCATCATTTCCTGATTGCCATGCCCGGTATGGCCGATGACACCTTCGCCGGCACCGTGGTTTACCTGTGTGAACACACCGAGCGCGGGGCCCTGGGCCTGGTCATCAACAAGCCGATCGACATCACGCTCAAGAATTTGTTCGAGAAGGTCGAACTGCGCGTACCCGGGAAGGAATTTGGCGAACAGCCGGTGTTCTTTGGCGGCCCGGTGCAAACCGAACGCGGTTTCGTGCTGCACGACAAGCAGGTTGCAGACGGCGAAGACGGCCCCTATAGCAGCACCATGGCCGTGCCCGGCGGCCTGGCCATGACGACCAGCAAAGACGTGCTCGAAGCCATGAGCGAAGGTGCCGGCCCCAAGCGCGTGCTCATCACCCTGGGCTGCAGCGGCTGGCAGGCCGGGCAGCTGGAAGACGAAATCGGCCGCAACGGCTGGCTGACCGTCAACGCGGATGCGGCCGTGATCTTCGACACCCCCATCGAAGAGCGCTACGACCGTGCCGTGTCGCTGCTGGGATTCGACCCGCGCATGCTGTCGCAGGAAGCGGGACATGCCTGAGTCAGGGCCGCCTGCATCGTCGACGGCGCCGCAGATCTATCTGGCATTCGATTTCGGCACCCGGCGCATCGGCGTGGCCAGCGGCAACACGCTGCTCAGGCAGGCACAGGGGCGCGGCACGCTGGCGGTGCAGCCGGGCTCGCAAGCGCACTTCGCCGAGATTGCGAAGCTGATTGCCGAATGGCTGCCGGCGGCGCTGGTGGTGGGCGTGCCCTTTCACCCCGACGGTGCCGAACACGAGAACACCGCGCGTGCGCGCCGCTTTGCGCGCCAGCTGCACGGGCGGTTTCGCCTTGCGGTGCATGAAGTCGACGAGCGCTACAGCACCACCGAAGCACTGGCGTCGAGCCGAAACCAGGCGGGCCATGCCGGCTTCGATGCCGATGCCGCCAGTGCGGTCATCATCCTGACCCAGTTCCTCAACCCCTTGCCCGCCCAGGCCGGACTGCCCGGCTCCGCCGCCCATGCTGCAGCTTGATGCCGAAGCGCTCTACACCGATCTGTGCGCAGGGGTGCGCCCCTTGCTGCGGCCGGGCAGCGTCCTGGTGGGCATCTGGTCGGGCGGCGCCTGGCTGGCCGAGCGCCTTCAGCGCGACCTCGGCCTGCCGGGCGGCGAACGCGGCCACGGCGTGATCAGCAGCACGCTGCACCGCGACGATTTCGGCTCGCGCGGCCTGGTGCCGTCGCAACGCCAGGGGCAGGACGCCACGCGGCTGCCCTTTGAGATCGAAGGCCAGCACATCGTGCTGGTGGACGACGTGCTGTACACCGGGCGCACCATCCGCGCGGTCGTCAACGAGCTTTTCGACTTCGGCCGCCCCGCCAGTGTGCAGCTGGCCGTGCTGGTCGACCGCGGCGGCCGTGAGCTGCCCATGGAAGCAGCTTTTGCAGCGGCCCGCGTCAGCCTGCCTTCGTCGCAAAAGCTGTCGCTGGTGCGGGCCGATGACGGCAGCTTTCTTTTCTCCCTGCAAGACTCTGAAAGCCCGCAGGAGGGCCCCCGCTGATGCTGTCGCGCCGCAACCCGCAGCTCAACAAGCACGGCGAGCTGATCCATCTGTTGTCGATCGAAGGCCTGCCCAAGGCGGTGCTGACGCAGATCCTGGACACCGCCGGCACCTTTCTGTCCGTCAACGACCGCGACGTCAAGAAAGTGCCCCTGCTGCGCGGCAAAAGTATTTTCAACCTGTTCTTCGAGAACAGCACGCGCACGCGCACCACCTTCGAGATCGCGGCCAAGCGCCTGTCTGCCGACGTCATCAACCTCGACATCGCGCGCAGCAGCACGGCCAAGGGCGAAAGCCTGCTCGACACCATCGCGAACATGTCGGCGATGCATGCCGACATGTTCGTCGTGCGCCACGGCGAAAGCGGCGCGCCGTACCTGATCGCCCAGCATTGCGCGCCGCACGTG
>JBBQAW010000172.1:0-8556 GCA_038316815.1 Burkholderiales bacterium | reverse complement strand
TACGTGCTGCTGGACATCGTGGACCTGATGCGCCAGGCCGGCCACTACCCGTTTCGCCGCATGCCCGGATCGGCCGAAGCCTGGGCCTTTCCGCCTTGCGACAGCGGCGCCACCAGCGAGAGCGTCGATGCCGAACTCGGTGCCACCACATTGGCCGCAGTGCGCGAAATGCAGCTTGGCTTGGCCAAAGGCGACGAGCTGAAGAACCTGGCCGCGACCCGCAGCAAGCACAGCCCGCACTGGCACCGCGACATGATGTGGTACGGCCCGGCCGGCATCGGCAGCAGCCGCGGGCAACGCGGCTTTCTGGAATACCACGGCGCGTTGTTTATCCAGGCCTTCCCCGACCGCGAAGGCATCGCGCGCGACCACGCAGGCCCAGAGGACGCGCCCGGCCACTACATCCGGTTGGGCGACGGCCACTTTGCTGTCACTTCGGGCTGGCCTTCGCTCTACGGCACCCACCTGGGCGGCCAGTGGCTGGGTTTGGCGCCCTCGGGGAAGCGTGTCGAGATGCGCGTGGCCGATTGGTACCGTACCGACCGCGACGGCAAGATCATCGACAACTGGGTGATGATCGATGTGCTGCACATCCTTCATCAAGCCGGCCTGGATGTTCTGGACGACCTGCGTTACTTCGTCGACCCCAGTCTGAAGCGGTGGCCTGGATGAGTGCCGCCTGCGTTTGCTGTCCCGCCGGTCGGTTCGCCCGCCGCCCCGCCCGAACGACCCCGCCGCACCCGTCGATGCGCGCGTCAATGAGCGCGTCAAAGCCCACAAGGAACTCACCATGATTCGCTATCTCAAGCGCGGCGCCAGCGCCTCTGCCCTGGCCGAGGCCGATGCCAAGGTTCGCGCCACCGTCGAGGCCATCCTGAAGGATGTTGAAGCCCACGGCGACGATGCCGTGCGCCGCTACTCGCAGCAGTTCGACCAGTGGGACCCGGCCGACTTCACGCTGTCGCAGGCCGCCATCGAGGCCGCCGTGAAGAAGCTGAGCCCGCGCGAACTGGAAGACATCCGCTTCGCCCAGACCCAGGTGCGCGGCTTTGCGCAGATCCAGCGCGATTCGATGAAGGATGTCGAGGTCGAAACGCTCCCCGGCGTGGTGCTGGGCCATAAGCACATTCCCGTCAATGCCGCGGGTTGCTATGTGCCCGGCGGCAAGTACCCGCTCATCGCCTCGGCCCATATGAGCGTCTTGACGGCCAAGGTGGCCGGCGTGCCGCGGGTCGTCGCTACCGCGCCGCCCTACCAGGGGGCACCGCACCCGGCCATCGTGGCGGCCATGCACTTTGCCGGCGCCGACCAGATTCTGGTGCTGGGCGGCGTGCAGGCCGTGGCGGCCATGGCCATCGGCACCCAAAGCGTGAAGGCGGTGGACATGCTGGTGGGTCCGGGCAACATGTTCGTGGCCGAAGCCAAGCGGCAGCTTTACGGCCGCGTCGGCATCGACCTGTTCGCCGGGCCGACCGAGACGTTGGTCATTGCCGACGACACGGTGGATGGCGAGATGTGCGCGGTTGACCTGCTGGGCCAGGCCGAGCACGGGCCCACATCGCCCGCCGTGTTGCTGACCACCAGCGAAAAACTGGCGCACGCCACACTGGCTGAAGTCGAGCGGCAGCTTCTCACGCTGCCCACCGCCGGCATCGCGCGCCAGAGTTGGGCCGCACACGGTGAAGTCATCGTCTGCGACAGCGACGAAGAGATGCTGGCTGAGGCCGACCGCATCGCCAGCGAACACGTGCAGGTGATGACGCGCGACCCGGACTGGTTCCTGCAGCGCATGACGAACTACGGCGCGCTGTTTCTGGGGCCGCGCACGAACGTGAGTTTTGGCGACAAGGTCATCGGCACCAACCACACCCTGCCCACCAACAAGAACGCGCGCTATACGGGCGGCCTGTGGGTGGGCAAGTTCCTCAAGACCTGCACTTACCAGCGGGTCACCACCGACGCTGCGTCGGCCGAGATCGGCGCCTACTGTTCGCGGCTGTGCCACATGGAAAACTTTGCCGGCCACGGCGAGCAGGCCAACCTTCGGGTACGCCGCTACGGCGGCCGGCCTGAACTGCCCTGGTACGAGCCCGTGCCGGGCTGAGCCTTTCGGCCCTACTTGCCCCAATCACTCGCCACACCAAGCCCAGTGCAACTGCCCCGCACGCCCTCTTTCAGGCTGGACGGCCGGCGTGCGCTGGTCACCGGTGGCAGCCGCGGCCTGGGTCTGGCCTGCGCTTGTGCCTTGGCTGAAGCCGGCGCCCAGGTGTGGGTCAGCGCGCGCCATGCCGACGAGTGCGAGGCCGTGGCCGAGGCCCTGCGCCAACGTGGCGACGATGCGCGGGCGTTGCCGCTGGACGTGACCGATGCCACTGCGGTGCGCGCAGCTGTTGCCGAGCACGGACCTTTTCGCGTGCTGGTGCACAGCGCGGGCGGCAACCGCCCCAAGCCGGCCCTGGAGACCAGCGACGAAGATGTGCGGGCGCTGTTGGCGTTGAACGTCGAGTCGGCCTTCGTCACCGCCACCGCGGTGGCCGCCGGGCTGCGGGCTGCTGCCTTGCCGGGCTCGATCGTGCTGGTCTCGTCGCAGATGGGCCACGTGGGCGCCGTGCGGCGCAGCGTGTACTGCGCCACCAAGCACGCTGTGGAGGGTCTCCGACGAGCATTGGCATGGGAGTGGGGCCCTGTCGGCATCCGCGTGAACACCTTGTGTCCGACTTTCATCGACACGCCGATGACGCACGACTGGCTGGCGCAGCCGGCGTTTCGAGACGAGGTGTGCGCCAAGATTGCGCTGGGCCGTGTCGGCGAAGTCGAGGACGTGATGGGCGCCGTGCTCTTCCTGACCAGCGACGCATCGGCTCTGGTCACCGGTTCGGCGTTGATGGTCGATGGCGGCTGGACGGCTGCTTGATGAGCACACCGAACAACAGGCCCGTGACCTCGGTTGACGTGGCGCGGCTGGCGGCGGTGTCGCAATCTGCGGTCAGCCGCAGCTTCACGCCGGGAGCCAGCGTCAGCGAAGAAACCCGGGCCAAGGTGCTGGAGGCCGCACGCATGCTGGGCTACCGGCCCAATGCCACGGCGCGCACGCTGTCCACACGGTCCAGCCGCATGGTTGCCGTCGTCGTCAACCAGTTGCAGAACCTGTTCTACCCGCTGGTGCTGGAGATGTTGTCGCAGCGTCTTCAAAAAGACGGCTACCACGTGCTGCTGTTCATCAGCGACAACGAAGACGCAGATGAATTGCTGTTGGAGCTGATGCGTTACCAGGTTGACGGCATCGTCATGGCCTCGACCATGCTTAGTTCGCGTCTGGCGCAGGAAATCGCCCAAGCGCGCGTTCCGGTGGTGATGTTCAACCGCTTCAGCCGCGTCAGCCATACGGGCGGCACCGGTACTGCCAGCACCGTGAGCACCGTCAGCAGCGACAACTACGGTGGCGCGCGCGCCGCCGCGCACTTTCTGGCCGACGGCGGCCACCAGCGCGTGGCCTTCCTTGCAGGCACTGAAGACTCCTCGACCAACCTCGATCGTGAACGCGGCCTGCTCGACGGACTGGCCGACCGCGGGCTGCGCCTGGCTGCCCGCGCGCAAGGCCAGTATGCGTTTGACCGCGCCGCGCAGGCGACCTTGTCCCTTTTTTTGCAGGGCGCGTCCGACCAGCGGCCCGACGCGCTGTTTGTTGCCAGCGACCACATGGCGTTCGCTGCCATCGACACATTGCGCGGCGCATTGGGTCTGCGCGTACCCGAAGATGTCAGCGTCATTGGATTCGACAATGTGCCCCAGGCCGATTGGGGCGCCTACCGGCTCACCACCGTGGCGCAGGATGCGCCCGCCATGATCGAGGCCACCGTTCGCACGCTGCTGTCGCAGCTTCAAGCGAACGTGGTGACGAGCGAGGAGGTGCTCGTGCCAACCCAACTTATCGTTCGTGAATCTGCGCGCCGACCCTGAACCTTCACCGACCCCAGCCATGTTGATCACGCAAGAAGAACTCACACGCCGCCACATCCACCGCAACCAGTACGTATCCTGCGACGATGCCTTCATCGACGTGCGCCTGCCCGGCAGCACGCCCAAGGAAAACTATTCGATCATCGGCCCGGGTGTGACCCAGAACGCCAGCCAGGTCATCAACCTGCGCGAACCGCATGGCTTCAACATCGGTGCGGCGGGCATGGCGCCAGGCATCACCAACAACCTGCACCTGCACTTCACGGCCGAAGTCTTCATCGTCTGCGAGGGCAGTTTCACCCTGCGTTGGGGCGCGCTGGGCGACGAGGGTGAAGCGCTGCTTGAAGAGGGCGACGTGGTGTGCATGCCGCCGTGGATGTTCCGTGGCTTCTCCAACAGCGGCAGCCGCCATGGCTTTCTGATGACGGTGCTGGGCGGCGACGACACGGGCGGCATCATCTGGAGCCCTGACGTCATGCGCCGTGCACGCGAGACAGGTTTGTGGCTGGGCAAGGACAACCAGATGATCGACGTGCCGGCTGGCGGGCCAGCGCCCCCTGACGACCAACTGTTGCCGCTGATGCCGCCCGAAGAAGTCCAGGCCCTGAGGCAGTGGGGTGCCGCCGAGTTGATGGCACGCGCCGTCAAGCCAGCGCAACGTGACTTCCGTACCGCCACCCTGGATGCGGTGTTGCCTGGCCACGGCTGGAGGCTGGCCCCGGTGATCGGCTTTGGCCTCAGCCGGCACCGTGACCACCGTCCCGCGGTCAGCGACCCGCAAGGCTTCTCGGTCGAGTGGATAGAGCTGCCGGCAGGTCAGCGCAGCGCCGCCTTCACCCTGGACGAAGTGGCAGTACTGGTGCACTCGCAGGGGCCTCTGAGCGTGACGTTCAACGATGGCGACGCGTCGGTAAGCGCGCCTCTCGGCGTTTGGGACACCTTGTCGATGCCCGCAGGCGCGCTGCGCCAGTTCATCAATACCGGCACGGAGCCAGCGCACGCGTTGTTGATCGTCAACGGCGACGCACCCAAGCGCCCGAAGTTCGACACCGCCGTGCATGCGCAGGCCGCGGCACTGGACATGGCGCTGGACGCAGGCGGCCACCTGGCGCGCAAAAGCCTGCTGCCGCCCCTGATGGGGGCGTAGTCGAAGCCTGAATAGGGCCTGAGCTGCGCGCATGCCGCCGTTGATTGCCTTGCCCGGCACGTTGCTGGACGCACGCAGCCTGGCGCCCCTACTGCAGGCCCTGCGCCTGCGCGCCCAGACCGTGCTGTTGGGCGAGGCCGAGACCCTGGACCTTGAAGTGCAGCACCTGGCCGCCATGGCCCAAGAACCGGCGATCTGGCTGGGCCATTCACTGGGCGGCATCGTCGCCTTGCACTTGGCCGCGCGCCACCCAAAGTCGGTCGCGGCGCTGGTGCTCATGGCCTCGAACGCGCGTGCCAGCCCCGTTGGCGGCGCCGCCCGTCGCCATGCTCAGTGGCAACTGGCACAGACACAGGGGCTGCAAGCCCTGGCCGCTGCAAAGCTTGCGCCTGGCTACGACCTGACGCCAGACGACCCGCTGCAAAGTGCGCTGGCCGAACAGGCACAGGCGGTGGGCTTGCGGCGCTTCGAGCGGCAATTGCGCTACGCCGATCAAAGGCCCGGACTGTTGCTGCCCAGGCTGACACTGCATTGCCCGTTACTGGCCTTGTCCGGCGAGCAGGACCGCTTGTGTCCCCCGTTGCAAAGCGACGAAATCGTCGGCTTGTCGACATCATCGCGGCACATCAGCCTGTCCGCAGGCGGGCACCTTTTTCCGCTGCAGCAGCCGCTGTGGGCGGCGTCGCATATTCAAGATTTTCTGGATCGGTCTTGCTCCGCATCGTCGATGTAGGCCGGCACTGCCTGGAGCCCGTCAAACGCGTCAGTCCGCAGTGCACAAGCGATTGCGACCCTCGCGCTTGGCGCGATAGAGTTGAACGTCGGCACTTTGCAGCAGCTGCACCGCGTCGTAGGGTTCGGCGGCGGCGAGACCCAGACTGATGGTCACACGCAGCGGTCCGGCAGCGAAAGATGGGTCGCAAGCTTCCGCGCTACGGTTTGCCCCCCCATCGGCAAATCCAGAGTACGCCGCCACCCGTTCGCGCAGGCGGTCGCAGACTTCAGCCGCTTGCACCAACGTCATACCGGGCAGCACGAGGACAAACTCCTCTCCGCCATGGCGCACGATCACATCTCTGCTGCGCATGTTCTCGCGCAGCAATTGCGCCAGCGCCACCAGCACACGGTCGCCGACAGCGTGGCCGTGCAGGTCGTTGATCTTCTTGAAGTGGTCGATGTCGATCAGGGCCAGCACCACCGGACGACCTTCGCGCTTCAGTGCCGGCAGCAGCTCTGCGCAGACGCGATCGAACTGTCGGCGGTTGCCCAATCCAGTGAGAGGGTCACGCTCTGCGCTTTCCGCAAACTCGGACGCGAGCGAACGTTGGTTTTGCGCGTCCATGCGTGCCTGCTCAGCCTGCCACTGCGCGTGTTGTACCTCGGTACGGGTAACGAACAGTTCTGACTGCGCGCGCAACTGCCTGATGGCGCGCCGGCGCTCCAGACTTTCCAGTTGCTCGAAGTGCTGCATGCCATCTTCGAGCCGGCCGAGCAGGCGGCAGGCCCGATAGGCCGCGTGGTGCGCCCGGATGGCGGTGTGCTGCGGCGCGGCCTTGCCCATGTCCTGCAAGAGCTGCGACATCAAATCCAGGGCCAGGCTGGGTTCGATCTTTGCCAGATGCCAGTCAGCCAGCGTGGTCTGCAACCTCCAGGCGTGGGACTTCAAGCCACGCTCGGCAGCACCGGCGCGAGCACGTTGCAGCAACGGCGCAGCTGCGTCCAGCGCGCCTTGGTGCAACAAGACCTCGGCCAGGTTGCCGTGGATGGTCACGTCGTACACCGGGTCGGGCACAAGCTGCAGCAATGCCAGAGCTTGTTCACCGGCCTGCCGGGCACGCGCCAGCACATGCCGCACCTCGGCGGGTTCTGCCGCGCCGTTCAGGCGGTGAAACAGGCCGATCGAGATGGCACACAAGAGGCTTTGCGTGATGAGCAGCGGCCTGCCAGGAGCGGAGTGCCCATGCATTTCCAAAGCGCGGCTGACAACGCTGGTGGCCTGCCAGGAGTCGCCCATGCGCTCGAAGCAAACGGCCAGGGCATAGGCGGCCTCCAGCGAAGCGCCTGCATCGCCCAACGGACCGGCCAGACGCACGAGTTCGTGCGCGGTATCGAGCGCGAGGTCGAAGTCGCCGATTTCGGAAGCGGACAAAGTCAACACACGCATCAGCTCGCGCTTGTCCTGGCCCAGCGCCAGCGCTACAGACGGCGCACTCAGCAGGCCCAGCTGGGTCGGCGCTTCCTTCAACACTTCGGCATGCAGCCCCATTCGCAGAAGCTGCGCACACAGCCAGCCACCGGCGCGGGCTCGCTCCAGGGGCCGGGTCAACTGCTCGGCCAGAGCCATGGCCTCGAGCGCTGCCTGGTGGCCCTTGGCAGGCGGCGAGCCGCCACTGGGATCGGCCAAGGCCATGCATGCGACCAGCCTTTCTTCATCCCGGAAGGAATGGGTGTCGTCGCCGCAGATCGCAGGCATGCTCAGGCGCACATGGGTCGACAGGAAAACGGAGTTCTCACGTTTCCATCATCGGCCAAACGAGGCCGAAATCAAGGTGTCAGCCTGATTTCGACCCATCTGGTGCGGCACTACAACACGGATGACGCGAACGCCACAGGCGCTGCCCTGCAACTGGTCTGCCGGCGCCAGATGGCGCTAGCGCGGAGCCTGTCAGTGCGGCAGCCCGCCGTCGCACGAACGCCTGAAGACGGCGATGTCTACATCCTGGAGCTCGGTTTCGCGGTAGCTCGTGCACTGCTTCAGTGGTCGGCCGTGGCGCGCTTTCGGCGCGCTGCCGCACCCACCAGGCCGAGGCCGGCGACCAGCAACGCCCAGGTCCCCGGCTCCGGGATGGGGACCAGCACGCTTCGAATCCAGTCGGCATGCAGGTAGATGGGCACGTAGCCATTGAACTCGCCGAAGCTGCTGTTGAGTACGAGGTCGACGTCGCCAAAGTCCTGGCCGAATGTCAGGCCGAACGAATTGACGGAAGCCAGGCGGCCGTTGACGAAGCCTGGCCCGCCAGAGTCGCCTGCGGCAATGCCCACTTCCCTGGCGCCCAGACCAGGATTGCAAAAGGTTCCCGCTGGCAACGCCACCGCTGCAGCTACCGCGCAGGCAGAATCGTTTTCTGCCAGGCCGTTATCGAAATCACCCAGGAACGAATGCGAATAGTCGGCCGTGCCACCGAAGTTCATCAGGCCACGCCAGCGCGGGTCGCCGATGCGGAATTCGTAGGTGTTCTCACCTTCGCGCAGGACGTTGAAGCCGATGTTTGCACCGACGGCGCCGCCAACTGACGAACGCCGACCGAAGCCTGCAACCGTGTGCTGCAACCCGGCCAGGTCGCCGTCATAGAGCTCGTAGCTGGCAGCCCAGTCAGGTGCCAGTGCACCCAGTCGCAGCACGGCGATGTCGTTGTGGTCAATGACTTGGCCGGTGTACTGCGGGCTGA
>JBBQAW010000171.1:0-8587 GCA_038316815.1 Burkholderiales bacterium | reverse complement strand
TTCAACGCGCCCGGCAACGGCATCGACCCGAGCGACCAGGACAGCGCCGTCGGCAACTTCCGCAACGTGCCCGTGAAGGGCCTGTACATGCCCGACGCCATCGTCAGCTACAGCAGCGGCGGGCAGAGCTTCTTCGTCATGGCCAACGAAGGCGATGCCTTCGGCGACGACAGCGACATCGTGCGCCTGGGCAGTGCCGCCTATGTGCTGGACCCCACGGCCTTCCCGAATGCCGCAGCACTGAAGCAGAACAGCAACCTGGGCCGCCTGAACGTGCTGCGCAACGGCGCCACTGGCGAACTGGCCACTGGCACGCCGATGACCGAGATCGTTGCCATCGGTGGCCGCTCGTTCTCGATCCGCGACGCCGACGGCCAACTCATCTTCGACAGCGGCAACCAGCTGGAAGTGGCCGCCCTGGCCGCCGGCGTGTACGCTGACGGCCGCAGCGACGACAAGGGCGTCGAGCCCGAGGGCGTGGCCCTGTTCACACTGGGCGGGCGCACGCTGGCCTTCATCGGTCTGGAACGTACCACGCGCAGCGCGGTAGCCATCTACGACATCACCGACCCGGCCAACGCCAGCTTCCTGCAGATGCTGGTGTCGAATGACACCAGCGTGCTGCGCCCCGAGGGCCTGGTGGCTTTCGAGAGCGCTGGCCGCTTCTTCCTGGCCGTGTCACACGAATCGACCGCAGACGTGATCATTGCCGGGGGCTTGTCCAACCGCACCGTGCTGTACGAAATCTCGCCTGTGCCTGAACCCGGCACCTATGCTCTGATGGCCCTCGGCCTGATCGGCATGTTGGCCTGGGTGCGCCGCCGCAGCGCTGGCCACGGCCTCAAGCGGTCACAGCCAGAATGACGCTCGAGGCCTTGAAGAGTGCCGTCGCCCGCACACCCACGGCCAGCCCCATCGTCAGCACGCTGCCCTGAGTAACGATGGCGGCGATGCAGCCACCGCCGTCCATGTCGATCACCACTTCAGCGTTCACCGCGCCGGGGGTGATTGCGCTGACGGTGCCCTGCAACTGGTTGCGCGCCGACAGCCGCGTGCCCTTAAGTTCAGTTGCCAGCAGCACCGATGAGGCCTTGACCAGAGCCATCGCTGTCATGCGCGGGCGCAGACCCAGGGCTTCAGTGCTGTCGCGCGTGACCACAGCCACCAGGCGCGCACCGCCAGGCAATGTCAGCTCGACCTCGTCGTTGACGGCCCCCGCGCGTACGGCAGTGACGGTGCCAACGAACTGATTTCGGGCGCTGGTTTTCATGTTCAACACGTTCAACAGTGAAAAGGGCTGATCGAGGTCGATCGACTGTTCGTTCAGCAGCTCCAGGAAGCGCTGGTGCGCCTTGTCGATCTGCTCGTAGCGTTGCACCAGGCGCAGACCGTGGGGCGTGAGCCTGGTCGAACCGCCGCCGCGCCCGCCCGTGCTGCGTTCCACCAGCGGCTCGCCGGCCAGCGTGTTCATCGCGTCGATGGCGTCCCAGGCGCCCTTGTAGCTCAAGCCAACGGCCTTGGCGGCGTGGGTGATCGAACCCTGCTCGGCCACCGCACGCAGCAGGGCCACGCGGTCCTGGCCGCCCAGCATCTGGGCGCCCATGCTCAACCACACGGCACCTTGCAGTTCAAGGCGCTGGGTCTTGTGGCGGCGCTGTGGCGTCATCGTGGGTAATCAAGCCGGTTGGAAAGGAGAAAGTCCATCAGAGCGCGTTGCCGCCCCAGTGACGGGTTCAACGCTGACGCGCCCGGCCTCCAGGTGCACCACCTGCTCGGCCAGGGCCTGCACGTCCTCAGTGTCATGCGTGATCAGCAACATCGGAATCTTCAACGCCACCAGCAGTTCGCGCAGTTCGTCGCGCAACTGCCGGCGCAGGCCAGAGTCCAGCGCTGCGAAAGGCTCGTCCAGCAGCAGTGCCGTGGGGTTGTTGACCAGCGCCCGCGCCAAGGCCGTGCGCTGCCGCTGGCCACCCGATATCTGGTGCGGATAGTGCCCGGCCACGGCCTGCAGCTTGAATGCCTGCAGCCAGTGCTCAACGGCCGGGTCAGTTTGCGCGCGCCCCGGGTTCAGCCAGGCCCGGGCGCGACGCTGGCGTGCGAAGGCGATGTTCTGGTGCACGGTGAGGTGCGGAAACAGCGCGTAGTCCTGGAACACGTAGCCCAGGTGCCGCTGTTGTGGCGACAGGTCGGTTTTGGCAGCGCCGTCGAACAGCAAACGCCCGGCCACAGCCACACGCCCCTGGTCTGGCCGCACGATGCCGGCCAGCATCTTCAAGGTCTGCGTCTTGCCCGCGCCCGAAGGCCCGAAAAGAACCAGGCGGCTGGCAGCGCTGCAAAACTGCACGTCAATCTCGAAGTGCGTGTCGCTATGTCGCAGTACCTTTCGCAGCGCCACGTCCCAGTTCAGGCAGGCGCCCTTCATGCCCGCGGCCCCACGCGCCCCGGCACCCACCGGCCGGCGGCCAGCAGCACTGCCATGCAGGTGATGGAGGTCACCCAGACCAGGAAATTGGCCACGTCGTCCTGCCCGGCCTGCACGGCTTCGTAGACCGCAATCGACAGCGTCTGCGTCTTGCCCGGAATGCTGCCCGCCACCATCAGCGTCGCCCCGAATTCGCCCAGTGCACGCGCGAAAGCCAGCAGCAGGCCAGACAGAATGCCGCGCCAGGCCAGCGGCAGCGAGACGCGGAAAAACACCGCCCATTCGCTGACGCCCAGCAAGCGTGCGGCGTCCTCGAACTGCGGGTCCACCGTTTCGAACGCCGCCCTGGCCGCCTTGAAGACGAGCGGGAAAGACACCACGGTGGCCGCGATGACGGCCGCCTGCCAGGTGAAGATCAGCCGCACGCCGAAGGTCTGCAGCAACCACGCGCCCAGCGGGCCCTGGCTGCCGATCAACACCAGCAGGTAGTAGCCCAGCACCGTGGGCGGCATCACCATCGGCAGCGTGAGCAAGGCGTCGACCCACTCGCGCCCGAAGAAGCGCCAGCGCGCCATCGCAAAGCCAATGCCCACGCCCAGAAACAGGTTCAGGCCGGTCGCCCATGCGGCCACTTTCAATGTCAAGGCCAGCGGAACCCATGCGCCTTCCATCGGATGTCTGCGTTGATGGGTCCGGCCTGGCTCAGGGCCTGCCGAAACCGTACTTCGCCAGCACAGCCTGAGCCGGCGCCGCCATGAGGAAGTCGACAAACTTGCGCGCCAGTTCAGGCTGGCCACTGGCGGCCACTGGCGCCACGGGGTACAGGATGGGCGTGGCGGTGGGCACGGCCAGCGCCACCTTGACCTTTTCGGGCATCAGCGCAGCGTCAGTGGCGTAGACGAATCCGGCGTCGACTTCTGCGCGGGCCACGTAATCCAACGCCTGGCGCACGTTGTGGGCGCCGATCATCTTGGGTCGGATGGCAGCCCACAGGCCGGCGGCTTCCAGCACGCCCTGGGTGTAGCGCCCCACCGGGACGCTGGCAGGCAAACCGATGGCAATGCGGGCATAGGCAGGCTGCGCCAAGTCACCCAGGACCCGGGGGGTGTGGACAGAGGCGACAGGCACGACCAACACCAAGGCGTTGGAAACGAAGTTGCGCCGCGCTGCGGGCACGATCAATTGCTGTTGCTGGGCCAGGTTCATCGTCTGCTGGTCGGCGCTGGCGTAGACATCGACTGGCGCGCCCTTGGCCATCTGCTGCAGCAGCGCGCCCGAAGCGCCGAAGTTCAACAGCAGCCTGTTGCCCGGGTGGGCGGCCTCGAACAGCGGCGCCAGTTCCCGAAACGCAGAGCTCAGGCTGGAAGCGGCTGACACCGTCAGGTCAGCGGCCTGAACAGCCAGGCTGAAGCCGCTGGCCAGAAGCCACAAGGCGGCGCGCGACACGCAGCGTGACAAAAGACTCTGGCGCATTTCAGCCGTTTCATTCGACGCGATGTATAAAAGTATATACAGCGGTCAGATTCTGCTGTCCAGCCGGCTTCACTCAGCCACACCAGGGCTGTCATTTCCAGTGTTACGGTTTCGATATCACCTAAATGACATACGGGTCGATGCTCAACGCGCGGTGCCACATGGCGCAAGCGCAAGTCGATGGGCCGCTGACGACAGGCCGTCCCCCTCGCCGCGCATCGCATCCAACAACTGCAACTTGTTCTTCACGGCCAGCTTCTTGAACACCACGCCCAGATGGTTGTTGACGGTGGAAGGCGACAAGCCCAGCCGCGCCGCGATCTGTGGCCCGCTGTGGCCGGCGGCGTAGAGCAAGGCGATGTCGCGCTGGCGGCCACTCAGGCGGTCGGCGTCAACGCGACGGCGGATCTCCAGCAGCAGCGCAGTACCACTGCGTGCCATCAACACCGTGATGCTGCGGCCGTAGTACGGCCGCAACGGGCCCGCGCCGTCCACGGCTTGCGCGGCCAGCACCAGGGGCTCGGGCAGGCGCGTGCCCAGCCAGCGCGGCCACTCGCTGCGCAACAGGGCCAGGCATTGTTCGTCGACCTGCTGCAGCAAGCCTTGGCCATCACACAGCGCCAGGCTGCGCCTGGGCGGCGCGTCGGTGGCGGCGGCCTGAGCCCGGCTCAGGCGGTTCTCGCGCTGGGTTTCCACCAAATGCGGCATCAAGAACATCAGGCTGGTACGGTCGTCTGGCTCGAAGCGCGGTTGCCCCACGCGCCGCCACAGATGTAGCTCGACGCGTCTGCCAGCCAAGGGCTCGTTGAACTGCACCGACATATCGGCCGCCGGGCCACCGCCGGCCAGCAGTTCGGCCAAGGTGTCGGACTGCAGGCCCTGGCTGTACAGGCCCAGCAACGACAGCGCCGTGCCCGGCAATGCATCAGCCCGTGTGCTGCCCCACAGGCAGGCGTCGAACGCCACCACGCCGGCCAACAATTCGGCGGCGCGCGCATCGAAGCTGGCAGTGGCCCAATCACGGCTGCCACGGTGCAGTTGCAGCACCGCCTGGCTCAGGGCGTTCAGGCGCTGGGCGTCTGTGCTCACGGTTTGTTCATGCGGTGTTCAGCGCGAGTTGGGAGCGCTGTCGCGCCGGCCTGGGGCTTTGGCCCCAGGCCCGCTCAAGCCCACACAAGCCCCCAGCTTGACGATGTAAAGCCAGCGGGCTGGGGCACCTGCCCCAGCCTGGCCCGCGGTGCCGAGTCTTCTGTGCCATAGCCATTGTTTTCGGCCGGGCGGGGCATGGCTTGAGCCCGTGCGAATGCACCGCCTCCGGTGCGCTGGCTGCGCACTGCTTCACGCCCATCGACGGCATCGCAGCGGGAGCGCTCCAAGGCCCGGTTCGTGGCCCCGGTTTTGCAAATGAACAGTCACCGCAGGCCATACGGGCCCCTACGGACCATGAAGGCGCTGAACGCGCTGAACGCCCTAAACGCCCCGAAGGCCCTGAGGGCCCTGAAGACCCGAAAGAAACCCTGCCGCCTGCACGCTTCGAACCCACCAAAAAAGGAAACACCATGAAACTCCACGCCCTGCTGACCGCAATCGCCACCGTTGTCCTGTCGTCCGCCGCCTCAGCTGCACCGTTCACGCTGGATTTCGAGAACATCGCGTCCTACCCCAACCACAACAACGTTCTCATTCAGAACTTCTACAACGGCGGCACCAGCAGCAGCGGCACCAGCGGCACCAACCACGGCGTTTCCTTTGGCAACAACGCGCTGCTTCTGTGCTTGAACTCGACCAGCGTCAGCTGCTCGAACGCTTCGCGCGGCGGCCTGGCGCCGACGTCGGCGCAGGGCAGCCTGTTCTTCTTGAGCGGCAACCAGACCTACATGAACGTAGTCGCAGGTTTCGACACCGGCTTTTCGTTCAACTACGTCGGCAACTTCAACGGCAGCGTCGATGTCTTCGACGGCCTCAACGGCACCGGCGCGCTGCTGGCCAGCGTCGCCTTGACCCCGAACCTGGGCAGCTGCCCCGGTTACGGCGCCGGCTTCTGCCCCTTCGCCGCAGCCGGTGTGAACTTCGCGGGAACCGCCAGGTCGGTGGCTTTCGGCGGCGTTGCCAACCAGATCGCTTTCGACGACATCACCTTCGGCAGCGCCACCCCCAGCGACCCGCGCAACCAAGTGCCCGAGCCCGGCTCGCTGGCGCTGGCCGCGCTCGGCCTGCTAGGACTGGCCACGCTGAAGCGCCGGCGCGGCTGAAAAGCCCAGGACCAGGCCGGCGCCCATGTCGGCACTTAAAGGAATTTGAGCAGCAGGCGCAAGAGGGAAACTCACAGGCCTTCGTCCCCGCCCGCTGTGCGTTCGCCCCCGGCACGCTTCACCGTCAATGCCTGGAAACCCCCAGCTGCAGCACCAGGCGCTCGCGTCGCCACAGCGCTGCAATGGCGAAGAAGCCGAGTACGAAGATCAGGCCCCCCCACCACTCGGTGACGTTTTCCATGCGGCCTTTCAGCGGCTCACCGAACACGGCAGCGACGATGGCATTGACGAGGCCCAGCATGACCAGCGCCACGGCCAGCACGACGAAAGAACGCTCCAGCATCCGCTGCAAGCGCAGCCGGCCCTGTTTTGCCATCTGCTGCAGCGCACGGCCGGTAAGCAGCAGATTCAGGCAGGTGAAGCCAAAGTAGACCACGGTGCCGTACTGCCGCAGCCAGCGGTACACCGGCCCTTCGACGCCCAGAAAGCTGCCGTAGACCACCAGCGCCACACCCGCCACCAGGCCCAGCGGCCCGATCAACGCGGTGGCGCGGCCCGTACTGCGGTCAGTAATGCGGTCAGTAATGCGGCCGGTGGTTTGGCCGGTGGTGTAGTCAGCACCGCCGCCCCCACCGCCGCCCTGCAGCAGCCAGCGCGCCACCAGCAGCCAAACCAGCGCCTGCAGCGTGGCAGCCGGCAACATGATGGCCCGGAACAGTTGGTTGGGCAGTTCGTACCGGGCCGCGCGGCTGATCGAGGTGCAGCCGTCGACGAAGGGGTTGCAAGTCGGCACCAGGCCCTGCTGCATCGACAGCGTCGTGGCGAGCGCCGTGGCCAGCAGCGGCAGCAGCCCGGCCAGCAACGCCAGTGGCCAAAGCGGCCAGCCGGCGGCGACATCAGCCGGGCTGCGGGGCATCGCTCAGATTCGCGCCACGATGCCGGCGCTCAGGCCCCAGCCCTGGCGCTGGCGCACCAGCGGGCTGTTCACCGCCGGCCCGACGAGCCGCGAGACGCTGGCGCCGTAGAAAACGGCCCAGCGCGGCGTCAGCGTGCTGCGGCCCCCGAACGACAGCGCCACGTCGCGCAGCCCGGCGCCCGGTGCGTAAGCGGCATAGCCGCTGCTCAGCGACTGCGCTGGCGTGATGCCGAAATAGTTCTGCTGCCAGCGCGCGCCGGCAAAGCCCAGCACGGCACCCGCGCTCAGGCCGGTAGACGGGCTTGGCCGCCAGTCGCGCGACAGCCCCAGGTCGCCAAGCCAGCCACCGCCTCGGCCCAGCGTGTCGGCGCTGACCGCCCCCGACAGGCGCCAGCGTTCGTCGATGCGGTAGCCCAGCGACAGCCGCGCCCGCAGGGTGCCGCGCACGTCGCCCAGGCCTTGCAGGTCGGTGCTGTCACTCTCATCGCGCCCACTGTCCCAGCGCAGGCCCAGGCTGGAGCGCCAGCGCTCGCTGCGCAGCAGTTCCACGCGCAAGCCACCGCGCGCTCCGGGCTCGCTGCTGCGCACGGCGAAGCTGCTGCGGCTGGCCAGGCTGACACGGCCCCAGCGCAGCCCGAAGCCGGGCTGCACGGTGCTGCCCACGCGTGCCGCGCCGGCGTATTCCGGCCCGGCCGAGACGACGACACCGACCGCCGCGCTCCAGCGCCGCTGGGGCTCGGCATCGTCGGGCAGCGAAATCTCTTGTGCCCATGCTGGGGCGACGCAGGCCAGGCCGAGCATCATGGCGACCATCTTGGCGGGCATCAGGCCGGGCATCAGGCCACGCACTACTCCGAGTAGCCGGCCGGGCATTCGGGCAGGCATTCGGCCAGGCAGTCGGCCAGGCAGTCGGCACAAAACACCAACGCGCACACCCGTCCCGGCAACGCCGGTCAAGCGCAAAGCAAGGGACTCCGCATCGGCCATGAAAACCATGATGCCCGACGCATTGCCCGGCAGGGTCAATGGCCTTCGCCGAACAAGACCATCTTGTTGACCTGTCACGTACGACAGCACGGGCTGCGCCTACGCAGGAATGCCCAGCGAAGCGAAGTGCAGGATCCACTCTTGCTGCGGGTCCACGCCCACCAGCGCAGCCGCCTCGTCGTCATAGAAGGCACCGACTGCGCAAACGCCCAGACCGCGCGCCCCGGCCTCCAGGTACAGGCGTTCGCCCATCAGCCCGGCCTCAAGAAAGGCGTGCCGGTAACCGCGCGCCGGCCCGCTGGGGTCGGCGGCAAAGGCGGCACGTGCCATGGACAGCACCAACACCGCCGCCGCTTCGCCGATCACGTCCTGGTCCAGGGCGGCGGCGCGCGCGCGGCGGCGCAGGTTGCCGTCGTGGCGAACGCGCATGCGCAGGCCGTGCGCCAACGGGTCATAGCGCCATGAAGCCGTCGCCAGGCCTTGCACGGCCTGCGTCACGACGTCGATGCGCACGGCGTCTGACAACTGTGGCGCCGG
>JBBQAW010000170.1:0-8590 GCA_038316815.1 Burkholderiales bacterium | reverse complement strand
AGATGTGGTGCCCGAGCCGATGGCACGGCGCGCCATCAACGCCATGGACCGCGACCCGGTGCGCCAGCCGCTAGACACCGGCGTGCGGGCCATCAACGCCTTGCTGACCGTGGGCCGCGGCCAGCGCATCGGCCTGTTCGCGGGCACGGGCGTTGGCAAGAGCGTGTTGCTGGGCATGATGGCCCGCTACACCGCGGCCGATGTCATCGTCGTCGGGCTGATCGGCGAGCGCGGGCGCGAGGTGAAGGAATTCATCGAAGACATCCTGGGCCCCGCAGGCCGAAAGCGCAGTGTTGTCGTTGCCGCCCCGGCCGACGCCCCGCCCTTGGTGCGCATGCAGGGCGCCAGCTACGCCACCGCGATTGCCGAGCATTTCCGCGACCGCGGCCAGCATGTGCTGCTGCTGATGGACAGCCTGACCCGATACGCCATGGCGCAGCGCGAGATTGCCCTGGCCATTGGCGAGCCGCCGGCCACCAAGGGCTACCCGCCCAGCGTGTTTGCCAAGCTGCCGCAACTGGTTGAACGCAGCGGCAACGGCCTGCACGGCGTGGGCAGCATCACCGCCTTCTACACCGTGCTGAGCGAGGGCGACGACCCGCAAGACCCGATTGCCGACGCCGCGCGCGGCATTCTGGACGGGCACATCGTGCTGTCGCGCGAACTGGCCGAGAGCGGCCACTTTCCCGCCATCGACGTCGAGAAATCAGTGTCGCGCGTGATGGGCGCTGTCGTGTTGCCCGACCAGGTGCTGGCGGCGCGCCGCCTGCGCCAGTGGTTGGCGAAAGTGAACAAGGCGCGCGACCTGATCCAGCTGGGCGCCTACAGCCCGGGCAGCGACCCCGAGCTCGACACCGCCGTGCGCCAGCAGCCGCAGATCGAAGCGCTGCTGCAGCAAGACATGCACGACCGCGCCAGCATGGACGCCAGCCGCGCCCAGCTGCGCGCCGTTACCGGCCTGTGAAATGAGGGCCCCAACTTCGCTCGGTACGCGCTCTCCCCCACCGTGGGGGCGAACCGGACGGGGAACCGTCCCTGCGGACGGGTCCTCGCCTGAAAGCGCCTGCGGCCTCCTGGCCGCAGGCCTTCCGCCTGCGGCCCGGCGGAGCCGGTTCCGTGGCGGGAAGCTTGAATCTGGCGGGCAGCGCCAGACCGATTGGTTTGGTTTTCTTGTCGGGAGCTATTGAGATGAGCCACGCCCTGCATACCTTGCTGGCGCAAGCCGAACGTGAACGCGACGCGGGCCTGGCAGCACTGGCGCGCGCCCAGAACCAGGCCCAGCGGCTGCAAGCCCAGGCTGAACAACTGCACCAGTACCGGCAAGACCTGCGCTTGCGCAACCCGGCTACACAGGGGCAAACCGCAGCGATCGACAGCCTGCGGGTGCACCAGGGCTTCAGCGGCCGGCTCGAAGACGTGATCGACCAGCAGCAGGCCCAGCGCCTGGCGGCCCTGTCGCAGGTGGACCGTCAGCGCCAGGCGGTGCTGCCGCTGGAACTGCGCGTGGCATCCGTGCGCAAGCTGCTGGGTCGCCGCGCCGAGGACCAGCGCCGCGTGGAGCAGCAGCGCGACCAGCGCCAAACAGACGAGAGTGCCCAGCAGCAGCAGCAGCGGCACCAGAACCAGAACCCGAATCAGAACCAGGGCCAGGGCCAGCGCCCAGGCCCAGCGCCAATTTCCGCACCCCATGCCACAGATAAGCCATGACGCCTGCCATCTTCAGCACCCGACCCCTGCCCGCACCTGGCGCGCTGTCAGCCGTTGAGGCCCTGCAGCCAGTGCGTGCCAGCCCGGGCACGGGCGCAGGCCAGGCCTTCAGCGACGACCCCTTTGCGCGCATGCTCGAACAGAACCGGCAAGCCGCGCGGCTTCAAGCCCGCCGGCAGCAAGAGCGCGACACCGCCACCGCACCCGCACCACCCGCACCACCCGTACCGCCCGCCCCACCCGGAGAGCCGGCCCCAAGGCCGGGGGCCGCAGAGGCGCCGAAAACCGCGCCAGCGGCCACCGCCAGGGTTGGTTGTCCGGCAAAAGACACCCCTGCAGGCTCAGCTGCTGGTGGCAACGCTATGCAGTCAGACCCCGGCAAAGCCCCCCACTTGGCCCCAGGCAGTGCCGGTGTGCGCCGCAACCCGGCCTGGGAGGTGCGGGCCCCCTTGACCCGCGTGGCCGCACGCAACGCCGGGCAGTCCGGGTCCGAAGCGGGAGGCTTCGAACGGCGTTTGGGCGAAACGCCTGGCGCAGATGCCGCAGGCGTAGCTGGCAAGTCCGCCATCGGCAATTTGGCAGCTCAAGTCGATGGCCAGATGCTGAACCCCATCGACCACCCCGTTGCGCTGCTCAAAGGCCGCACGGCCAGAACGACGCAGACCTTGGCCGACGCGGCTGAGCGGGCGGCAGGGCAAGCGCCGACATCGCAGCCGGACAGCGCACAGCAGGCCACGCTGGCCGGCTTGCCAAGCGCACTGGGCCAGCTGGCGGCCGATGGTCAAGCGCAGGCTCGATCTCAGCTTCAGGCCGCTGCTTTTACGCTGGCCGACCCTGCCGCCACGCCCGAGCGTGCGGCCAGCACCACCGACGCCACTCTCGGCCTGCCGCTACCGGCCAGTGCCGCCCTGAGTGATGCACTCAACGGCGGAATCAACGGCGGGATCACCGGCGTTATCACCGGCGTCATTGGCGGCGTCATCGGCGGCATGAATACCGGCACCAACCCGAGCGCCAGCAGCCTAACGGGGAGCGCAGCGCAAGCCACACTTCAGGCCGCACCCGGCAGCGACGGCTTCGGGCTGCAGTTGGGCACGCAAGTGACGCTGTGGCTGAAAGACGGCCTGCAAAACGCCCAGCTGCATTTGAACCCGGCCGAACTGGGCCCCGTGAAGGTGGCCATCACGCTGGACGGACAGGCAGCGCAGGTGAGCTTTTCTGCTGAACACTTGCTCACGCGCCAGGCGCTCGAACAAGCCATGCCCACTTTGGCCAGCACGCTGGCCGAGGCGGGCTTCACGCTGGCCGGCGGAGGTGTCTTCGATCAGGCGCGCCAGGGCGGACAGCCCGGCCGCGACGAGGCTGCTTTCGGTGGCGCCTATGGCACCCAGGACGGCCAGGCCCTGACCGGCAGCACCGGCACGGGCACGGGCACGGGCACAGACACAGGCACAGGCACAAGCGCAAGCCTGCCGCCGCGCCAGCGCGGCGTGGTCGACCTGGTGGCCTGAGGAAACGAAGCGCCCCTTTACCGCTGGTTTCGGGCCGCTTTTCCCTGCATGGCCAGCGGCGGCGGGTCTCAATAATGGTTCGAACAGGCCGATCTGCCTGCGTCCCGCGGTACCCGCGGTTGGCGCAAGGCGGGGCCTCAAGGAGCCACCATGTCTGCCGCTGCCGCTGAAGCCGCACCGCCCAAAAAGGGCAATAAAAAACTGATCATCATCATTGCAGCCGTGCTGGCCGTGGTCCTGCTGGGCGGTGGTGCGGCCCTCGTGATGATGAAAAAGAGCGCCGCCGCCGAAGAGGCGGCCGCGGCCGCGGCCGAGGCAGAAGGCGAAGACGGCGACCAGGCAAAAACCAAGTCGCACAAGGCTGCCAAGAATGACCCGAAAGCAGTGCCGACTTTCGTGCCGCTGGACCCTTTCACCGTGAACCTGGCGGACCGCGAAAGCGAGCGTTATGCCCAGGTTGGTATCACCCTTGAACTGGCCGACCCGGCGGTGGAAGCGCAGATCAAGTCCTTCATGCCCGTCATCCGCAACAACATCCTGCTGGCCTTGGCAGACAGCACCGCCACCGACCTGATGGGCCGCGAAGGCAAGGCGCGGCTGGCCACGCGCATCCAGCACGAGACATCACGCGCCCTGGGTGTGGACGTGCCCGAAGCAGCACCCGACGATGCAACGGCTGAAGAAGCGCCGAAGAAGAGGAAAAAGAAGTCGGGCCCGGACCTGCCGATTGCGGCGGTGCACTTCTCGAATTTCATCATTCAGTGAGGACGGGACACCCAAGCTCTCTCTGCACGCCGCCCCTCACGGGGGGTGCTCGACGAAGGCCAGGAAAACTCTGGCGTCGCCCCAGGCTTGACTACCTCGACCCCCGCACTTCATGAACCAGCAGATCCTCTCGCAGGACGAAGTCGATGCGCTGCTGCAAGGCATCACTGGCGAAAGCCAGAAGCTCGAACAGGCCGAGGTTTCTTCCACCGGCATCCGAGACTACGACCTGTCCAGCCAGGAACGCATCGTCCGCGGCCGCATGCCGACGATGGAGGTCATCAATGAACGCTTCGCGCGCAACATTCGCATCGGGCTGTTCAACTTCATTCGCAAGAGCCCTGAAGTCAGCATTGGCGGCATCAAGGTTCAGAAGTTCAGCGCCTTCCTGCGCGAAATCGTGGTGCCGACGAACTTCAACATCGTCAACGTCAAGCCCTTGCGCGGCAACGGCCTCATCGTCTGCGACCCGAGTCTGGTCTTTGCCGTCATCGATTCGCTCTTCGGCGGCATTGGCAAGTACCACACGCGCATCGAGGGCCGCGACTTCAGCCCGACCGAACTGCGCGTCATCCTGCGCCTGCTCGAAGTCATCACGGCCGAGTTCAAGAAGGCCTGGACGGGCATCTACCCTTTGGAACTGGAATACCTGCGCAGCGAAATGCAGCCCCAGTTTGCCAACATCGCGACGCCCAGCGAAATCGTGGTGGCGACCAACTTCACGCTCGAAATCGGCGACACCACGGGTTCAGTTCACTTCTGCATTCCGTACTCGACGCTGGAGCCGATCCGCGACGTGCTCTACAGCACCATCCAGGGCGACTCTGGCGAACCCGACCGGCGCTGGATCAACCTGCTGAAGACCCAGATTCAGTCCGCTGAAGTCGACCTGGTGGCTGAACTCGCCACCGCCCCGGCCACGGTCGAACAACTGCTGGCGTTCAAGCCCGGCGACTTCATTGAACTCGACCTCAACCCGATGATTCAGGTCAAGGTCGACGGCGTGCCGGTGCTCGACTGCCACTACGGCACCAGCAACAAACACTACGCGTTGAAGGTAGACCGCCTGATCACGAGTTCCGCCCTGTCCTGGATTGGTGAGGCTAACAACCATGGCTGAAGCACAAGACACCTCTGGTATGTCCGAAGAGGACAAGATGGCCGCCGAATGGGCTGCCGCATTGTCCGAAAGCCAGGGCAGCGGCAACCAGACCGCCAGCGAAGTGGCCATGGCCGCCGAAAGCGTGGCGCCGGCGCAGTTCACCAACTTCTCGCCCAGCGGCGCGCCCGGCAACACCGGCCACGACCTGAACATGATCCTGGACATTCCCGTCCAGCTGACCGTGGAACTGGGTCGCACGCGCATTCCCATCAAGCACATCCTGCAGTTGGCGCAGGGCTCGGTCGTGGAACTGGAAACCATGGCCGGCGAGCCGATGGACGTGCTCGTCAACGGCTACCTCATCGCCCAGGGCGAAGTGGTGGTGGTGAACGACAAATTCGGCATCCGGCTGACCGACATCGTCACTCCCAGCGAACGCATGCGCAGGCTGTCCAGGAAATGAGTGCCCCCAAGCTCTCTTCGTTCGCTGCCCCCCGAGGGGACGCGTCCGCGCTTTCGGGCGGCCGGGCAGCTTGGACATCATGAGCCCAGGTTCCAGCATCACCGCAGCTCTATGGTTCCTGGCCATCCTGGCCGCCATACCGCTGTGCCTGTGGCTGCTCAAGCGCACGCCGATGGGCGGAGCTGGTGGCGCTGCGGGTTCGCCGCGTACGGTGGCGGTTTTGCCGCTGTCGCCACAGCAGAAGCTGGTGACCGTAGAGGTAGGCCAAGGCGAGGACCGCCTTTGGCTGGTGCTGGGCGTCAGTGCTCAGGGCATCCGCACGCTCCACACGATGGCACCGCAGACGGCCGCAGCGCAGGACGCAACGCCGCCGCCAGCCGCTGCATTCGCACAACTGCTGGGTCGGCTGCGCGACAGTGGCAGGCGCAGCCAACCGCCGGGAGCGACATGAACCCGCGCGGAATTGCAAGCTGTGTTCTGGCCACACTGCTGCTGGGCGTGGCTGCGCCGGCACTCGCGCAGCAGGCTGGCGGCCTGCCGTTGATCACGGCCCAGGGCCCGGGAGGCACCAGCTATTCGGTGCCGGTGCAGACCCTGATCTTCTTCACCGCGCTGTCTTTCCTGCCTGCGGTGCTGCTGCTGATGACGGCCTTCACGCGCATCGTCATCGTGCTCAGCCTGCTGCGCCAGGCTCTGGGCACGCAGGCGGCGCCGCCGAACCAGGTGATCATTGGCCTGAGCCTGTTTCTGACCTTCTTCGTCATGGCGCCCACCTTCGACCAAATCCACGAGCAAGCCTACGCGCCCTACGCCGCCGGCACCCTGCCCGCCGACGAGGCGTTGGCAACAGGCATCAAGCCGCTGCGCGAATTCATGCTCAAGCAGACGCGGCAAAGCGATGTGCAGCTGTTCGCCAAGCTGGCCAAGCTGCCGGCAGACGTGAAGGGCGAAGACGTGCCGCTGCGCGTGCTGGTACCGGCTTTCGTGACGAGCGAACTGAAGAGCGCGTTCCAGATCGGCTTCATGATCTTCATACCGTTTTTGATCATCGACATGATCGTTGCCAGCGTTCTGATGAGCCTGGGCATGATGATGCTCAGCCCCGTGCTCGTCGCCCTGCCTTTCAAGCTGATGTTGTTCGTACTGGCCGATGGCTGGAACCTGCTGCTGGGCTCGCTGGCAGCTTCATTCGTTACCTGAAAGCTTCAACGCGATGGACGCACAACAAGTCCTATCGGAAGGCCAGAATGCGCTGCTGATGCTGCTGATGGTCAGCGCCCCGGTGCTGCTGGTGGTGCTGGTCGTGGGCTTGCTGGTCAGCATCTTCCAGGCCGCCACACAGATCAATGAAGCCACGCTCAGCTTCGTGCCCAAGATCGTGGCTGCCGTGGCGGTGATGGTGTTCGCCGGCCCGTGGATGATGGGCACCCTGGTTGAGTACCTGCAACGCACACTGCAGTCGATTCCCGCCGTCGTGGGCTGATGATCAGCTTCGACGAGGCCCAGATCCTGGGCTGGATCACGCCGCTGATCTGGCCCTTCCTGCGCGCCGTGTTCCTGTTTTCGGCCCTGCCTGTGCTGGGATCGCGCATGGTGCCCGCGCGTGTGCGGGTGGGGCTGGCGGCCTTCGTGGCGCTGGCGGCCCAGCCCAGCCTGCCTGAGGTGCCGGTGGTGCCACTGGACAGCGCCCTGGCCGTGCTTCTGGTGGCCCAGCAGGCCGTCATCGGCCTGGCACTGGGCTTTGCTGTGCGGCTGGTGTTCACGGCGGTCGAATTTGCAGGCGAAATCATCGGCCTACAGATGGGCCTGAACTTCGCCGGCTTCTTCGACCCGCTGTCGGCCGGCACAGCCACCGCCACCAGCCGGTTCTTCGGCACCCTGGTGTCGTGGTTGTTCGTGGTCATCAATGGCCACCTGCTCGTGATCATGGCGTTGGCAGACAGCTTCCATGCCTTCCCCATCGGGCCGGAACCCTTCGACTTCTTGCGTGCCACCCTGCCACACCAATGGGGCGCTGAAATATTTGCCACCGGCTTGTGGATCGCCCTGCCCCTGGTCAGCATGCTGCTGTTCGTCAACCTGGTGCTGGGCGCCATCACGCGCGTGGCGCCGCAGATCAACATCTTCGCGGTCGGCTTCCCCCTGTCGCTGGGCGTGGGCCTGCTGGGCATGCTGGCGGTGCTGCCACAACTGGACGCGCCGTTCATCATGGCCTTGGAAAGACTGTTGGAGCAGTTCCGCTAGCGGCGCTGCGCCAGCACCGCGGTGAGTGATGGCTGGCAAGATCTCTGGTCTCTTGCCAGCGCCCGGTCACCGCCTGACCAGCACATCGCCTTCGACCCTGACGCGCGTGCCGACCGTCACTTGCGGGTCCTGTGCATAGTCAAAGTCTTGGGTCGTGCCGCCCTGCATACGCACGGTGACGCGGTACAGCTTGTCCTTGCCCATGTTGTTCTGCGTACGGTTGCCGGCATAAGCACCACCGATGGCGCCGATGATGCGGGCTGCGTCTTTGCCACTGCCACCCCCCACCTGGTTGCCGATGACGCCGCCCAACACGCCGCCGGCAATGGTGCCCAGCACATTCGAGTTATCGTTTCTGGCTTCCACCACTTTGACCGACTCGACCGTGCCGCAGTTGGGGCAAGAGGCCTGCTGTTGATTGCGGTCGTCGCGGCGCTCGCCATTGCGGTTGTCGTCGGCCACGACCACGCGCTCATAGCGCTGGGACGACTCGCGGCCGCCGTTGACCAGGTAGGCGTTGGCCGTCAGCGACCCGCGCAGTCTGTCCTGGCGCCGCACGACATAACTGCCTTCGTATTCGCCTCGGCTCACCTCACGCAGCGGCACCGCCGTGCCGATGCCGTCGATGGCAACACGCGCCTTGCCCCCGGGGGTGCCGGTGACTGCAAAGTTCAACTCTTCGCCAGGGCGTACACGGTCCGGCGCCGTGACCTTGAACTCTGAAATGGAGTTTGTCGAGACAAAGGCCACGTCGGGCGCACCCGCCAGCAAAGATGTCGACAGCAAGGCGGTGGCGGC
>JBBQAW010000169.1:0-8595 GCA_038316815.1 Burkholderiales bacterium | reverse complement strand
CAGATTCAAGCCACGATCAAACCGGCTTCAGGGCTGCCACCAAAGTTTCTGCGTTATGTGCCATCAGCTTCAGGTAGGTGTCGGCCGCCGTTCCGGGGGCCGACAGCGCGTCGGAATACAGCGTGCCGCCCAGCCGCGCACCGGCTTCCTGGGCAATGCGCATCATCATGCGCGGGTCGCCCAGATTTTCGACGAACAGGGCGCGCACGCGCTGGCTTCGCAGCTGGCGCACCAGGCGTGCCACGTCGGCGGCTGATGCCTGGCTGGCACTGGTCAGCCCCTGCGCGGCGCGGAAGTCCAGGCCATACGCGTCGGCCAGATAGCCAAAGGCGGCGTGGGTGGTGACGACAACCCGGTCCTGCGCCGGCACGGCGGCCAGCCGGCTGCGGATCGACGCATCCAGATCGGCCAGGCGCCGGGTGTAGGCCGCAGCCCGGGCGTTGACCGCAGGCGCAGCGGCAGGGCGTGCCAGCACGACCGCAGCGCGGATGTTCTCGACATAGCGCTGGGCATGCACCAGGCTTTGCCAGGCGTGCGGGTCGGGCTGGCCAGCCACCATGCGCGGCACGATGCCCTGGCTGGCCACCACCACCGGCCCGCGGTAGCCAGTGGCGCGAATCAGGCGCTCGATCCAGCCCTCGAAGCCCAGGCCGTTGACCACCACCAGTTCAGCCTGCGCCAGGCGCTGCGCGTGCACCGGGCTGGGCGTGAAGACATGGGCGTCGGCGTCGGCGCCCACCAGGGCCGTGACATCGACCGCGGGGCCGCCCACTTCTTTGGCCATGTCGGCCAGCACAGAGAAGCTGGCCACCACGCGCAGCGGAGCGGCGGACTGGGCGCGTGCCGCCCATGGCAGTGACAGCAGACCTGGCAGGGCCAGCAGGGCGGCCAAGGTCTGACGACGCGTGTTCATGCTATGGACCTGTTGCTGCGCAAACTGTCAGCCCGCCCCACCGCCAGCGACAAAAGGTAGATGACCCCGGCCAGCAGCACGATGGCTGGGCCGGTGGGCAGGCCGGCGTGGTACGACAGCAGCAGCCCGCCGTAGCCACTGACAAGAGCCAGGGCAGACGCCAGCGCCGCGATGCGCGCCACATCCTGCACCCAGCAGCGCGCGGCAATGGCCGGCAGCATCAACAGGCCCACGGCCATCAACGTGCCCAGGGCCTGAAAGCCGGCCACCAGGTTGGCCACCACCAGCAGCAGAAAGACGTTGTGCACACCTGCGTTCCAGGGCTTGCCCCCGCTCACCTGGCGCAGGAAGCCGGGGTCGAACGAGGCCAGCACCAGCGGCCGCCACACCACCGCCAGCACGGCCAGGCTGAGGCTGCTGACGCCTGCCACCAGCAGCAGGGCGCCGTCGTCGACGGCCAGCACGCTGCCGAAAAGCAGGCGCATCAGGTCGACGCTGCTGCCGTGCGTGGACACCAGCATCACGCCCGCGGCCAGTGCAATCAGCGTGAAGGCCGCGAAGCTGGCGTCTTCGCGCTGGCGCGTCCAGCGCGCCACGCCCCCGGCGAGCAAGGCCACCGTCAGCGCGGCGACGAAGGCGCCCAGGCTCATTGCCGTCAGCGACAGGCCGGCAAAGATGAAGGCCAGTGCCGCCCCGGGCAGCAGCGCGTGGGCCATGGCGTCGCCTACCAGGCTCATGCGGCGCAACACCAGCAGGGTGCCGACAGGGCCGCAGCTGAGCGCCAGCGCGGCGCAGGCCACCAGGGCGCGGCGCATGAAGCCGAATTCGACGAAGGGTTGAATGAAGAACGCGTGCAGTGAAAGTGCCGCGGCACCCGCCGCGTTCACGCCGCTGCCAGCAGCGGTTCAGCCCAGGGGCTGCGGCCGTCCCAGCCTTCGGCGAGATTGCGCGCGCGCAGCATGTGCTGCGGGGTCAGCACGCGTGCGGTGTCGCCCCAGGCGATGGCTTCGCGCG
This sequence comes from Burkholderiales bacterium, assembly GCA_038316815.1. Lineage (GTDB taxonomy): Bacteria > Pseudomonadota > Gammaproteobacteria > Burkholderiales > Burkholderiaceae_C > Rubrivivax. Next base: position 6,668 of record JBBQAW010000169.1, on the reverse strand, counting down.
CCAGCAGCAGGGTTTGCGGGAAGTGGCGGCGCACGGCATCCAGGTCATGCAGCACGGCCAGCACGGTGCGGCCTTCGGTATGCCACTGCTGCACCAGGGCCAGCAGGTCGGCCGTGGTGGCGGCGTCGACGCCGGCAAAGGGTTCGTCCAGCAAGATGAGCGGGGCGTCCTGCATCAGCAGCCGCGCGAACAGCACGCGCTGAAACTGGCCGACGGACAGTTCACCCACGCTGCGGTCGTCCAGCCCCAAAAGGCCGACGGTTTGCAGCGCGCGCAATGCCATTTCGCGGCGTTGCCGGCTGGCGCCGCGCCAGGCACCGTGGTGGGCCCAGTCGCCCATCATCACGACGTCGAACACGCGAATCGGGAAGCTGCGGTCGATTTGCGCCTGCTGCGGCAACCAGGCCAGCCGGGCGCGCAGGCCCGGCGCCCATTGCACCTGGCCCGACGCCGGCACCATCTGGCCGGCCAGGGCGTTCAGCAGGCTGCTCTTGCCGCCGCCGTTCGGGCCGACCACGGCGGTCAGCGAGCCTTTCTCGAAGCAGCCCGACAAACCGTGCACTGCGGTGCGGTCGCGGTAGGCCAGGCTCAGGTTTGTCAGCGTGATGGCGGCCTGGCCAGCCGCTGGCTGCGCCTGCTGCACCGCAGGCATCAGGCCGCCAGCGCCCAGGCCACGGACAGCCACAGCGCCAGAAGCACGGCGGCCGCGGCAACCAGGCGCGGCCCGGCGCCCCACATCAACAGGCTGGGGCGGGGCGCGGTGGCAGCGGGTCGGGCGGCAGTGGGTCGGGTGGCAAACACGGCAACTGAAAACCTGAAAAAACAATTCGTTAATGAAAACAGCTTCCCATTATCGTAACATGGCGTGGTCGGAATTCTGGTGACTCAAGCACCCTGATGGAACGTTCAACCCGCCAACGCAGTGCCATCCGCAGCGCCATCGAACAGGCGCAGCGCCCGCTCTCGCCCCAAGAAGTGCTGGCCGCCGCGCAGGCTGAAGTGCCGGCCCTGGGCCTGGCCACCGTTTACCGCAACCTGAAGCTGCTGGTCGATGCGCAAGAGGTGTGCACCGTCACCCTGCCCGGCGACAGCCCGCGTTACGAAGCCGGGCGCCAGGCGCACCACCACCATTTCCAGTGCACTGCCTGCGACCGGGTGTTCGACGTCCACCAGTGCCCCGGCAACCTGGCGCAACTGGCGCCGCCAGGCTTTCGTGTCGAGCGCCATGAACTGACCCTTTACGGCCACTGCGCCACTTGCCAGAAAGCATCCTGATGTCACACCGCCTTTTCATCACCGCCGTGCTGTTGGTTGCCACCAGCAGCATCGTCTACGCCAAAGCCCCGGGCGCGCACCAGCACGGCGTGGCCAAACTGGCTGTGGCCGTGGATGGCAACACGCTGGAAGTCACGCTCGAAAGCCCGCTGGACAACCTGCTGGGTTTCGAACGCGCCCCGCGCACCGAAGCCGAACGGAAAGCAGTGCGCCAGATGGCGCAACGCTTCCATGCCGCCGCCGGGCTGTTCGCGCCCAGTGCGGCGGCGCAGTGCACCGCTCTGCCCGCTGAGTTGACGTCGGAGGTGCTGGACCCGGCCTTGCTGGCCCCCGCAGGCACAGCCGCAGCAACCGTTCCCGCCGGGGCGGCCACGCCCCGCAAAAGCGCCGACGTGCACGCCGACATGGACGCCACCGTGCGCTTCAACTGCAGCAACCCGGCCGCGCTGAAGGGCGTCGATACGGCAGGCCTGTTCAAGGCCTTCCCGAAGTTCCGCCAGATCGACGCGGCCCTGGTCACGGGCAGCCAGCAACGTGGCAGCCGGCTGACGGCCCGACAGACGGTGTTGGCCTGGTAGGGCCGGAAACCAGAAAAACGCTGGCCGCGGCTTCAGCCTCAGCCTCAGCCGCGCGCCACCGCCTCCGCAATTGCGCGGCCCACATCGGCCGTGCCCGCACGCCCACCCAGGTCGGCCGTGCGCGGCGCTTCAGGGTCGGTCAGCAGCCCCTCGATCGCCTGAAAGATCGCGTCGTGCGCGTCGGTGTGGCCCAGGAAGTCCAGCATCAAGGCCGCGCTCCAGATCTGGCCGATGGGGTTGGCCACGCCAAGCCCGGCAATGTCGGGTGCCGAGCCGTGAACGGGCTCGAACAGGCTGGGCCATTCACGCTTCGGGTTCAGGTTGGCCGATGGCGCGATGCCGATGGTGCCCGTGCAAGCCGGGCCCAGGTCGGACAAGATGTCGCCGAACAGGTTGCTGGCCACCACGACATCGAAATGTTGCGGCCGCTGCACGAAGTGCGCGCACAGGATGTCGATGTGGAACTGGTCCACCGCCACTTCAGGAAACTGCGCTGCCATCGCAGCCACGCGTTCGTCCCAGTAGGGCATGGTGATGGCAATGCCATTGCTCTTGGTGGCCGATGTCAGCTTGCGGCGCGGCCGGCGCATGGCCTGTTCGAACGCGAACTTCAGCACCCGGTCCACGCCGTGGCGCGACATCACCGTTTCCTGCATCACGATCTCGCGCGGCGTGCCTTCGAACATGCGCCCGCCAATGCTGCTGTACTCGCCTTCAGTGTTCTCGCGCACGATCAGCATGTCGATGGCGCCGGGTGCCAGCGGCAGCCCGCTGCGGTCGACCAGCGGGCTGCGGATGCCAGGCATCAGCCGCGCCGGGCGCAGGTTCACGTACTGGTCGAAGTCGCGGCGGAACTTCAACAGGCTGCCCCACAGCGAGATGTGGTCTGGCACGGTCGCTGGCCAGCCCACAGCGCCGAAAAAGATGGCGTCGAAGCCACCGAGCTGGTTTTTCCAGTCGCTGGGCATCATCTGGCCGTGTCGGGCGTAGTAGTCGCAGCTGGCGAAGTCGAAACTCTCGACTTGCAACGGAATACCGAAACGCCGCGCGGCGGCGTCCAGCACGCGCAGGCCTTCGGGCAGCACTTCCTTGCCGATGCCGTCACCGGCCATCGTGGCAATGCGATGGGCGCGGGTCATACCAGGTGCCCCACCTTGACGTAGATGATCGCGCCTTCAGCACCAGTGAACGGCGCGTGCCGGCTCCAGCGCGGGCTGCGCAGCCAGCTGCCCGCAGGGTAGGTGCCCAACTCGTCGCGGAAAACGCCTTCGAGAACGAAGATTTCCTCGCCGCTGGGATGGGTGTGGGCATGGAATTGGGTGTCGGGCGCCCAACGCACGAGTGCGGTTGAAATGCCGCCATGTTCGTGCAGCGGCATCACCGACAAGCCCGGCACCAGACCCTGCCGCCACGGTTCGGTGCCGGTGGCAACGCGCACTGGCTGCAGGTCGTCGGCCGCGAACTGGCGCAATTTGACGAACAGCAGGCAGCCGTCGCGCGAGCTTGGCGCGTGCGCGCTGCCCGGCGGGTTGCGCAGGTAAGTGCCGGCCGGGTGGTCGCCACTGTCGTCGCTGAAGACGCCGTCCAGCACGAATATCTCTTCGCCGGCGTCGTGCTCGTGGCGGTCGAAGTGCGAACCCGGCGCATAGCGCACCAGGCTGGTGGCGCGCGCGACTTCACCGCCCACACGGTCAAGCATCCAGCGCTCGACGCCTGGCAGGGGCGACGGCTGCCAGCAGGCGTCGGCCGGTTGCATAACCGCGCGCTGGTCGAAGTCGGCGTTGATCTGCAGTGGCGGCGCGGTCGGGTCAGCAAAGGTCGACATGGTTGGGGACGGGAGCGGGAAGAAACTGATTCTGGCGGGACTGCGGTGCTGCTGCCGATCTGGGGCGATGCGGTACGCCGCGGGCTCGTTCAAAGTGAAACGTCCCCCCTAGAACTGGGGGGGAAGTTGACCCGATTCAGACACGAAACCCGGGCACATTTCCTCGCAGCCCTACTGTTGTACATAGGCATAGCCGTAGCCATTGATTTAGGAAACCGCCATGACTTCACGCCGCCTGAACAAGCGTCTGACCCCCCTTGCAGTTGCCGCAATGCTTGCGTTCGGCAGCAGCGCCCTTCAGGCCGCACCGCGAACCTTTGTCGGCCCCGGCAGCTTCTGGGACATTGCCGCGAACTGGAGCAGCGGGCTTCCGGGCGCGGCTGATGATGCCCTGCTCGGGGCGTTCAACACCGAAGTCCGCACCAGCTTCACCATCAACAGTTTCACCGGCACCGGCGTCTTGACGGTGAGCGCTGGGACGCTGTCTTTTGCCAGCGCTTCCAGCACGGGCGGATTGAATTTGACCGGCAGCGGCGCGCTTAGCGGCATCGGCGCCTTGGCAGTGGCCGGCGCATCGACCTGGACTGGCGGCACGATGTCCGGCACCGGCACCACCAGCTTCAGCGGTGACCTGGCCCTCAGCGGCAGCGGTAGCCGCAGCATCACCAGCCGCACGATCAACTTCAACGGCACCTCCACCTGGTCGAACCTGTCGGCCGGCAGCGGCATCATTCAGACCGGCAGCGGCGCCACGCTGGCCAATGCCGGCACCTGGCTCGATCAGAACGCGTTCAGCAACCGAATCGGGAATGACTTCGGCGGCCCGGCGTCCACTCTCGTCAACACCGGCACTTACCGCAAGACCGGCAGCGCCACGACCGACATCGGAATCGGCTTCAACAACACCGGCGGCACAGTGCAGGTGGAAGCGGGTTCGTTGAATTTGGCGACGCTGAGCAACTTCGCCGGCACCACGCTGACGGGTGGCACGTACAACGTCTTCGGCCCCAGCACGCTGCAATTCGCAGGCGCCAACGTGGTGACCAATGCCGGGTCAATCTTGCTTGACGGCGCCGGCTCAAACCTTAACAGCGCCGCCGCCACCAGCGCCCTGGCCAACTTCGCCACCAACGCCGCCGCCGGCAGCTTCACCATCCGCAACGGCCGCAACTTCACGACTCTGGGCGCCTTTAGCAACTCCGGCGTCGTCAACGTCGGTACGGGCAGTACCTTCACCACCGGCGGCGCAGGCAACTTCACCAACCAGCCCGTCGGCACGCTGCAGATGGCTGGCGGAAGTTTCGCTGCCAGCACGCTGGCCAATTCCGGCACCGTCAGCGGTTTTGGCACTGTCACGCCCACTACCAGCAACAGCGGCCTGGTACGCGCCGCGGGTGGCACGCTGGCGGCCAACGGCGGCGTGCTGGGCGCCACCGGCGCCATCACCATCGATGCTGGCGCCACGCTCAACCTGTCCGGCGCGGCCCTGGCCAGCACCGCCCGCGTGCTGGCGCAGAACGGCAGCCTGAACCTGGGCGCGCAGAACATCACCGTCTTCAAGGACTACAGCAACGCGGGCTTCGGCAGCGGCAACAGCTTCGCCGCACGTGCCGGGGTGACTGGCGCAGGCCTGATCCTGGGCCAGAACGCCGCGCAGACCCTCACCGGCCAGGTGGTCGCAGGTGCCGCCAACACCTTCACGCTGGACTTCGGCAACGTGCGCGGCGGCACCGTTACTGCGCGCACCTTCCAGATCGCCAACAGCGGCACCGGCGCCGACATCCGCGGCGCGCTGCAGACCGGCGGCCCGGGCCTGGGCAACCTGAGCGATGCACGCCTGTCGGGCAGTGGCAGCGTGGCGGCCAACTTCGGCCCCATCGTGTTCGGCACCAACGGCGGCAACCTCGGCCTGACGCTCACCGCCGGTGGCACGGGCGGCGCGCTTGCCGGCCAGAGCTTCGCCGTCCTCAGCAACTTCAGCAACGTCGCCACCCAGACCGTCAGCCTGAGCGGCTTCACCACCGTGCTGGCCCAAGGCTCGGCCACGCCGGCCGGGCCTTTGAACCTGAGCAACTTCCGCGTCGGCGTGCCGCCAGCCGTCAGCACCACGCTGGCGGTCACCAACACCACCACCGGCGCGGGTGCCGAGCAACTGGGCATCGGCTCGGCCAGCGCCAGCGGCAACTTCAGCGCCAGCAACAACCTGGGCGCCACGCTGGTGGCGGCCGGCACTACCGCAGCCAACGCCGTGACCGTGGCCTCGGCCGGCGGAACCGCGGGCGTCAACAGCGGCAACGTGACCCTGCAGTTCGTTACCAACGGCCAGATCTTCGACGGCAGCTTCGCCAGCTTGGCCGCCAACCAGCAGACGCTGGCGGTGCTGGCCAACGGCTTCCTGCAGGCACAGCCGGCCCTGCCCGCCAACGTGGCGGTGGGCAACTTCCGCCTCACGACGGGCGCCAGCAGCGCCTTCACCCTGACCAACACCAACCTGGCGCCACCCGGCTTCCAGGAAGTGCTGAACGCCACCCCGGGCAGCACGACAGCGGGGGTGACGCTGGTGGGCAGCATCAGCGGTCTGGCGCCAGGCGCCAGCAGCAACAACCTGGTGATCGGTTTTGCTGCAGGCGGTGCCGCCGGCGTGCGCAGCGGCTCGGCCAACGTCACACTGGTGTCGGACGGCACCGGCACCAGCGGCCTGGGGTTGCTGTCGCTCAGCAACGGCGTGGTCGGCATCACCGGCACCGCCTTCAACGTCGCCGTCGGCGCGGCCACCCCCAGCCCGGTGCTGGTGGGCAACCAGCGCCTGAACGGTGTCGGCGCCGGCACTGCCAGCGTGGCGCTGAACGTGGCCAACACTGCTTTGGCGGGCAGTTTCAGCGAAGCGCTGAACGCCAGCTTCAGCGGCCTCGCGGGCCAGGCCACCACCAATGGCGGCAGCTTCTCCAACCTGGCTGCGGGCAGCAGCAACACCACGGCGATGGTGGTCA
>JBBQAW010000168.1:0-8724 GCA_038316815.1 Burkholderiales bacterium | reverse complement strand
GGGGTGGAAAGGCTCATCCACCCATTGTGGCGAGCAGCACAACCCCCGTCACGATGCAGGCTGCTCCCAGCAGGCGCAAGCCACGGTCGGTCTCGCCGAGCAGGCGGCCGCCCAGCGCGGCGGCAAACAGCATCGAGACCTCGCGCGCTGGCGCCACGTGCGACAAAGGCGCCTGCTGCATGGCATACAACACCATGATGTAGGCCAGCGGGCTGATGGCCGCCACCACCAGCGCATGGCGCCACTGCACCCGCCAGGCCGCGCGAAAACCGGGCACGTCGCGCCACAGCAGCGGCAGCATCATCGGCACGCGCAGCACGTTGCAGACGTAGTCGAAGATCACCGGGCCCATCAGCGCCACCTTGATGGCGTAGCCGTCAATCACCGTGTAGCAGGCGATCAGCGCGCCCGTCAGCACGCCCCAGCGCAGGCCGGCCAGCACGCGCTGTCGGCGTTGCGGGTCGTGCGCCTGGCGCCACAGCGCCGGCCCGCCGGCAATGAAGAAGACGCCAGTGCACACCATCAACACGCCGGCAGCGGTGCCCCAGCCGCCGGGTTCACCCAGCACCACAATGGCGCCTAGCGCCGACAACAAAGGGCCCAGACCTCGCGCCACCGGGTAGACCACGGTCAGGTCGGCAGCGCGGTAGCCGGCCAGCAGCGTGTTGTAGTACAGCATGTGCACGAAGGCGCTGGCAATCACCAGGCCCCATTGCAACGCCGTCCAGCGCGGCACTTCTTCCCAGCCGAACCACAGCCCGGCGGGCAGCCACAGCACGCAGATCATCAGCCCCGAGGACATCGCGAAGTGGTGGTTGCCCCCCGCACGCTTGGCGGCGATGTTCCACAGCGCGTGCAGCAGCGCAGCGGCAACTACCAGGGCCAGGGCGGACAGGGGCATCGCTTGATTTCACCCTGAAAACGCGCAGGCTAAAGTCGCGCGGATGACACCCGAGACACCCAAGACATCCAACCCCGTCCTCGTCGAAGCACTGCGTGGTGGCGTCGTCGAAAGCATGCACCGCGGCGCGCTGGCCGTGGTGGACGCCGACGGCAGCCTGCACACCGCGCACGGCGACATCGACCGGCCGATTTTCCCGCGCTCGGCCGTCAAGCTGCTGCAGGCGCTGCCGCTGGTGGAAAGCGGCGCGGCCGAACGATTCGGCTTGACCGACAAGGAACTGGCACTGGCCTGTGCGTCCCACGGCGGGGAGGAAGTGCACGCGCGTACGGCTGCAGGCATGTTGGCGAAAGCCGGCGTTGACGAACAAGCGCTGGAATGCGGCGCCCACTGGCCCTACTTCGACGGCGCCATCAAGGCGATGGCCGCGGCCGGGGCCACGCCATCGGCACTGCACAACAACTGTTCGGGCAAGCACGCCGGCTTCGTCTGCCTGGGCTGCGTGATGGCCGACAAGGACGAGGACCGACGCGCCTTTCTGTCGGGGTACGTGGGGCCCGACCACCCGGTGATGCGCGAGGTGACGGCGTCGCTGCAATCCACCACCGGCTGGAACCTGGCTGAGACGCCCGTGGGCACCGACGGCTGCAGCATCCCCACGTATGCGGTGCCGTTGCGCCACCTGGCCCTTGCCTTTGCACGCGCCGGAACTGGCACCGGCCTGCGCCCGGGCCAGGCTGCTGCTGCCAGGCGGCTGCGCCAGGCGGTGGCCCGCGCCCCGTTCATGGTGGCGGGCACCGGCCGTTTCGACAGCCGTGTGATGGCGCATTTCGGCGAACGCGTGTTTTGCAAGGTCGGCGCAGAGGGCGTGTACTGCGCGGCGCTACCGGAACTGGGCCTGGGCGTGGCCGTCAAGATGGACGACGGCAACACGGCGCGTGCCTGCGAAGTGGTGATGGCGGCCCTGATCGAGATCTTGCTGCCCCTGAACGACGCCGACGCCGCCTTCACCCGTGACTTCAGCCGCATGACACTGAAGAACTGGAACGGCATCGAGGTCGGGCATCTTCAGGCCGCCCCGGACTGGCGTACCGGCGCGTAGAACGGACCGGCTCAAGCCTGGCAAGACCGTGTCAAACCCGGTGTAGCACTTCAGCCGCCGCTGACGTCACGACCACGGCCGACCCCCGTTGCAGCAACCCATGGCATCCACCGTTCGAAGCGGGCAGCGAAGTAGGGGAAGGACATTTCTGGGCCGGGTTTGGACCGGACAGGTCCTGGGCGGCATCTGCCTGCTGTGAGTTCAAGCTCCGGAAACGGCCCACAGGAGTCATTCGTGGCAGATGAGAGCAGTCCTTCGCTGCCTCGGCTTTTTCCGGGACAGGCCAAAGGTTGGCACCACCGATTGGGTCGGGCGGCGGCAGCCAGTCGGGTTGTGCGACGGGGGTCGGCGCAATCGGTGCATTGCCCGGCACCCTGGTGAATCAAGGCCGGCTCAAACTGTCGGCGGGCCAGCGACAAAGTCCGAGGTGCGGGCCCTGCCCAAGGAAGCGAGGGGGTGTTTCGCAGTTCGCTTTCATTGACTCCCAACGGACCCGGGCAGCTCATCTTCCCCGCTTTGGATGAGGCTGGTTCAGCGCTTACCCCCATCGATGGCGTCTTGCAGAATATCGTTGAGCCTGAGCAACTGCCTGAAATCACGGACGATATTCTTGCTCAAATCCTGAGAACTAAATTCATTATTGGTGAGAGTCTTGCAGACAAAAAATGTCTTGAGCTTGATCCATTCAATGTCCGGATGATCCGGATCAAAACCGCGTGGACATTTTCGAGTTTTGACCATCGGTTCGAAGCCGGACTTGAAACTCTTTTTAAAATCTCTGTCTGAAAACAGCTTTTTGAATCGTACCGAGTCAACCGCAATTGCTTGCCTGACTCGTCGGGTCTGGAGCGAAGATGCCATGTAAAGGCCGCCAGCGACAACGACTCCTTCCCATTGCGGATCATTGGGCAACAGGCCAAAGAACAAAAGGGAATTCTTTTCGAAAAGGCTCTGAGCCGGAGTGGTGGCGATGGTTGAAACCCAATCCTTGAATTGGGCGCCGTCCAGGGCAACTTCATTCGAGGATTTCTTGATACGACCGATCCCCCTCGTCGGAAAATGATATCCCGGCGCTTCGTTCGCAAGCTCTTGTTTTACAGTGTCGGCCAACGCCAGCAGCGGTGCACGAATCAGCCATTGATACTTGGCATCATGATGTGCCAGCCTTTCTGCGTCATTCTGTTTTCCAGCCCATGTCAAGAATTTCAGCGATTCTTCCGAGAACGTCACCGAAGCGGATTCCTTCTTCAAATCGATCCTCGGTAGAAAAACAAATCCGCGATCAGTCAACCCAAGCACATGGCGAGTCCACCGAACGTGCAAGTCCGCCCATCTTTTCCCCCTGCAGGTCTGGCTTCAGAGTACAAATTGGACATTGATGCAGCACGGCTGTTCACCAGATGCTTTGGTGAAGTCTGGACGGATAAGGAGCGTGGGTTTGCGCCTTTTGCGTTGATGCACATGAAACTCGGAGCTCAGCTAACCGGGCACCAGCGCTGCACCGCCTCGGCCGTGTCAAACGGCCCAGTGTTGAAACAGATGCGCGCCTGCGGGGCATGTTCATGAACCACGTTGAGCATTTTCTCGAACAAGAGAAAGTTTTTGCCGATGGTGCGCACACCGGCACCGATCACAACGCAGTCATAGCGGTGCTTCTGCAACGTCGCCCGGATCACTTCCTCGGCGGTTTCGCCAAAATCGGTGAGGCACAGTTGGGCGTCGTAACCCAGGGCGTTGAGTGCGGCGATATCCTTGTCCAGCCCGCCTTGAACCTTCTCGGCCGTCATGCCAGGAAATGCGGCGTAGGCCGGATCTGCGAAGTTGATGAGCTGAGGCTGCAGGCCTACTGACAAAACAGATTTCTTTGAAGTCATGGTGTTCTCTGGGTGGCGGTGGAAGGTTTCGGAAGGTTTCGGAGGGTCTGGCGAACGGGTTGATCCACTGCGCCCGGGCTTGCTCGCTGTCCCTCGGCGGCTGCGCGCCGCCTGTCAGGCGCCAGGTGCGGCGACGTGAAGGATCATCTTCCCGCGCGCCTTGCCGGCCTCGCCCAGGCGGTGGGCCTGCGACGCATCGGCGAGCGCAAACTCCTGGCCGATGACGATATGCAAGCGCCCGTCATCGACACGCTCGACCAGTTGCGCCAGCACGGCGCCGCGCGGCTGCGTGAAGACGAAGGCGGCACGTACGTTCGCAGCTGCGGCGCGCTTAGGCGACGGCGGCATCGCGGTCGCGACCAGAATGCCGCCTTTGCGCATCGTGGTCCATGAAGCCTCTTGCGTTGGCCCGCCCAGCGTGTCGAGCACGATGTCCATGTCGCGTGCAACCTGCTCGAAGCGCTGCGTGCGGTAGTCGATCACCTCGTCGGCACCCAGGCTCTTGACCAGAACCAGGCCGTCGCCGCTGGCAGTGGCAGTGACATGCGCGCCGCGCTCTTTGGCCAGTTGCACGGCGAAGGTGCCGACCGCTCCGGCGCCACCGTGAATCAGCACGCGCATGCCACGTTCGACCTGTCCGGTCTCGATCAAGGCGGTCCACGCAGCCTGGCCCGCCATGGGCAAGGCCGCCGCGGTGGCAAACGAGGCCGTGTGCGGCTTCTTCGCGGCTTGGCTCGCATGCACCGCCACGTATTCGGCATAGCTGCCGCCGCGCGCGAAGTCGACGTAGAAGCAGACCTCGTCGCCGGCTTCGAAGCCAGACACTTCGGCGCCGACCGCGGTGACGACGCCCGAGGCATCGAAGCCGAGAGTGATCGGGAAGCTCTTGGGAATCTGCGCCGCCATCACGCCCGAGCGCAGCTTCCAGTCAACCGGGTTGACGCCGGCCGCGACCACGCGCACCAGCAGGTCGCCGGCGCCGCAGGGTGGCGTTGGCGCGTCTTCGAGTTGCATCAACTCGGGCCCGCCGTAGGCATGGATGCGGATGGCTTTCATCGTCGATGTCCTTGTTGAAGGGCCGCAGCCTGACCGGTCTTGCCGGGGCACGGTAGTGGCAGGAACGGACAAGACTTTTCCATCCGTGGAATAAACTGTTTTGGGATGGACGATCTCTCGGCGCTGCGCGACATGACTTTGTTCGTCGAAGTCGCTCGCACGGGCAATTTCAGCCGTGCCAGCGCGAACCTCGGTGTACCGGGGGCAACACTGTCGCGGCGCATTGCCGAGATGGAGCGCAAGTTCGGCGTGCGGCTGTTCGACCGCACCACACGCCGGGTCGAGTTGACCGATGCCGGACGGCGCTACTTCGAGCGCTGCGGGAACCTGGTCGACCAGGCTCGTCTGGCCCAGGAAGCGCTGCGCGAGTCCGCTGAAGGCCCGACGGGGCACGTGCGCGTGTCGATGCCTGTCGACATGGGCGTCAACCATGTCGGCCCGCTGCTGCCTGAATTTACGCGCCGCTATCCGGGCATCAGCTTCGAACTCGATCTGTCGCCCAGCCACCGCGATCTGGTGGGCGAACATGTCGATGTGGCCATCCGCATCGGCGCCGTGAAGGGCGACCAATTGATCGTGCGCCGCATCGGCACGGTCGAGATGCTGATGTTCGCTGCCCCGGCCTACCTGCAGCGGCACGGGCAGCCGCAGCAGCCGGCCGACCTGGTCGAGCACGAGTGCCTCAACCTTCCGGCGCCAGGCCGCGAGGTGCGATGGCGCCTGCTCCGGGACGGCGCCACGACGGAGGTTACGGTTCGTGCTCGCGTTGCCACCAACAGTCAGGGACTGATGCGCATGCTCGCCGAACGCGGATTGGGCATCGCGGTGCTTTCGCATGCGCTTGCGCGCGAGGCGGTGAATGCAGGGCGGCTGGTCCAGGTGCTGCAGGGGTGGAGCTTGCCGGCGTTGCCCGTGCATGCCGTGATGTCCTCGCGGCTTCAGCCGGCCAGTGTGCGAGTGTTCGTCGACTTCCTCGCCACGCACTTGTCCTTGGCTTGATCGGAACCGCCCGCAATGTCGTGATGTCTGGAAACTCGGGGTTTGGGGTTGCTGAACAAGGCATCTGATAAGCGGCAGCCCAAACCAGTTGCAGCTTTCTGCCGTCATGACCACCGACTCCTGATGGCCGAAAGCTGGTGCCCGGCTGTAGTGCATACCGGGCTGCGCACCGTGGGCTACACGCCACCCAGTTGCCTCGCGAGCAAGAAGTCAGGGCGGCACGCCAACTGAGCACGCTTCATGCATGATCCCGACCATGGAATCCAAGCTGCACGCAGTACCCGGCCGCACCAAGAAACTGCCCCCGCTGCGTGTGGGTGTCGGCGGGCCCGTGGGCTCAGGCAAGACCACACTGCTGGAAATGCTGTGCAAGTCGATGCGCGACCGCTGGGATCTGGTCGTCGTCACCAACGACATCTACACCAAGGAAGACCAGCGGCTGCTGACGGTGGCAGGGGCGCTGGAACCTGAACGCATCGTGGGCGTGGAAACCGGCGGCTGCCCGCACACCGCCATCCGCGAAGATGCGTCGATCAACCTCGAGGCCGTGGACCGGATGCTGGAGAAGTTTCCTGATGCCGACATCGTCTTCATCGAAAGCGGTGGCGACAACCTGGCTGCCACCTTCAGCCCCGAACTGAGCGACCTGACGATCTACGTCATCGACGTTGCGGCCGGCGAGAAAATTCCGCGCAAGGGCGGTCCCGGCATCACCAAGAGCGATTTGTTCATCATCAACAAGACCGACCTCGCGCCCTATGTCGGCGCGAGCCTGGAAGTGATGGAGGCCGACACCCGCCGCATGCGCCCGGCCTGGCAGGGCGCACGGCCCTATGTGATGACGAACCTGCGCACGCGCATTGGGCTGGACGAAGTGGTGCGCTTCATCGAAACGCGCGGCCTGCTCAAAGCTTGAGCAGCGGCGGCGTGGCTGCGCAAGCGTGCCGCCCCGGCCGCGGGATAGGCCGGGTCCAGGCCCCAAGGCTTAGCATTGCCGCATTTCCCCTGTCTCTAAAGGAGCTGACCATGGGTCTGATGTCATTCATGAAGGAAGCCGGCGAAAAGCTGTTCGGCACCGGGCAAGCGAAGGCCGCAACGGTGGCTGTGGCCGCGGCGCCAAGCCCCGAGAACATTGCCGCCATGAGCAAGGCGGCTGGCCAAGCCATTGCCAGCTACATCGGCACGCAGAACCTGGCGGTCAACGGGCTGGACGTGGCCTTTGATGCCCCAAGCGCCACCGTCACCGTGTCTGGCACGGTGGACGACCAAGCCACGAAAGAAAAGGTGCTGCTGTGCTGCGGCAACGTGGCCGGGGTCGAGAAGGTCAACGACATGCTGGTGGTCGTCACACCGGCGCCAGAGGCGAAGTACCACACGGTCGTCAGCGGCGACAACCTGTCGAAGATTGCCAAAGCCTTTTACGGCGACGCCAACAAGTACACGGCCATCTTCGAAGCCAACAAGCCCATGCTCAAGCACCCGGACAAGATCTACCCGGGCCAGCTGCTGCGCATTCCGCCGCTGTGAGTCACTGGGCCGCCGCTCCGCGCGGCGGCCAGTTGGGCAGACAAGGCGGCGGCTAAAGTGGCGGGGTGAGCAAACTCTTCTTCCGCTATGCGGCAATGAACGCCGGCAAGTCCACGGCGCTGCTGCAGACGGCCCACAACTACGAAGAGCGCGGCATGCGCGTGCGCCTCTTCACGGCCGCCCACGACGACCGCAGCGGTCGCGGCGTGGTGGGTTCGCGGTTGGGGCTGCAGCGGCCCGTCGAGACCTTCGGCCCGGCCACCGTCTTCGACGCCAACCTGTTCGACGGTGGCCCGTCGCTGGCCTGCGTGCTCATCGACGAGGCGCAGTTTCTGGAGCCCGAGCAGGTATCCCAGCTGCACAGGCTGGCTCACACCCGCCGCTTGCCCGTCATCTGTTATGGCTTGCGCAGCGACTTCCGCGGCCAGGCCTTCCCCGGCGCTGCTGCCCTGCTGACCCTGGCCGACGACCTGGAAGAGATGAAGACCATCTGCGCCTGCGCCCGCAAGGCCTCGATGAACATGCGCATCGACGCACAGGGCCGGCGCGTGAAACAAGGCGAACAGGTGGTGATCGGCGGCAATGAACGCTACCGCGCCGTGTGCCCCAGCTGCTTCTACAGCGACGACGAGGACGCTGCGCGTGCGCCGGGTCTGTTCGGCTGAACGGCTGAACGGTTCGAACCGGCGCGCCCTCAACCCCGCCGCGTCGCCAGCCAGATGCTGGGCAGGATCAGCGTCGCGCCCACCAGGTGGTACCAGCCCGGTATTTCCCCCAGCAACCACCAGGCCCCCACGGCTGCGTAGACAGGTGCCAGGTAAAGCATCAGCGCCGTGCGCGCAGCGCCCAATTCACGCTGAAGATAGGAATGCGCAACATAGCTCAGCGCTCCGGGCAGCAGGGCGGCCACGGCCATCAGACCCAGCGCGCGGGTGCCCAGCGGCAGCGATGGCAAGGCCAGGGTCTCGGCCACGGTGAAGGGCAGCATCACCAGCAGACCGCCCGCGGCAATCGCCGCCAGCCGGGCAGCTGGATCCAGGGCCGAGGGCCAGCGCCGTAGCAACACGGAATACGCCGTCCACGACACGGCTGCGGCCACGATCCAGCCATCGCCAACAGTGAAACGTACCGCCAGCAGGTTGCCGATATCGCCGCGAGCGATGACGAACAGCACCCCGGCCAGGGCCGAGACCACCGCCAGGCGCTGCGCCGGCCGCATGCGTTCATGCAGCAGCTTGACGCCGGCCACGGCAATCGCCACCGGC
>JBBQAW010000167.1:0-8746 GCA_038316815.1 Burkholderiales bacterium | reverse complement strand
CCCGCATCGGCCACGCGCCGGATGTTGTCGACCTTGATGCCGCCGTCCACTTCCAGCCGGATGTCGCGGCCCGTGCGGTCGATGAGCTTGCGCGCTTGTTCGATCTTGCGCAGCGCGCTGTCGATGAAGCTCTGGCCGCCGAAGCCGGGGTTGACACTCATGATCAGGATCAGGTCGACCCTGTCGATGACGTATTCCAGCGCGTCCAGCGTCGATGCCGGGTTGAACACCAGGCCGGCCTGCTTGCCTTCGGCCTGAATGAGCTGCAGCGTACGGTCCACGTGGGCGCTGGCTTCGGGGTGAAAGCTCACCCGGTCGGCGCCGGCCTGGCAGAAGGCCTGCGCCAGGGCGTCCACCGGCTGCACCATCAGGTGCACGTCGATCGGCACGCTGCTGTGCTTGCGCAGCGCCTGGCACACCATGGGCCCGAAACTGAGGTTCGGCACGTAATGGTTGTCCATCACGTCGAAATGAATCCAGTCTGCGCCGGCATCGATGACATGGCGAACTTCTTCCCCCAGGCGGGCGAAGTCGGCCGAAAGAATGCTGGGGGCGATGCGATAACGGCTCATGGTCACGATTCTAAAACCCGCTCCCTACAATGAACGCATGAGTGCATCCAAGGCCAACCCACAGTTTCAATGCAGTGTGCGCGTGCAGTACCTGCCCGAGCAATCGAAGCCGCCAGAAGGGCCGTACGCCTTCAGCTACACCGTCACCATTCGCAACACCGGCGACATCGCAGCGCAACTGGTGGCACGGCACTGGGTCCTCACCGACGCCCATGGCGAGGTCGACAACGTGCGCGGGCTGGCCGTGGTGGGGCACCAGCCGGTGCTGAAACCAGGCGAAGAGTTCGAATACACCAGCTGGACCCGCCTGGCCACCACCCATGGCCGCATGCAAGGCACCTTCTTCTGCATGACCGAAGACGCCCACGCCTTCAACGCCGACGTCGCCCCGTTCGAACTGGTCTTCCCCGGCCTGCTGCACTGAACGAGCGCTGGCGCCCGCCATGGCCAAGTCCTGGGACCTGACCGCGCTTTTCAACGCCGCCGACCCGAAAGCGCCGCAGGCCGAACGCCACCTGTGGCTGGTGCGCTTGACGGAATGGCTGCGCCACGCCCCCGGCTCTTCAGACGCGGCGCTGACAGACGCCAACAGCACCCGTACGCCACTGCCGGCCTTGCGCCTGCGGCACCTGCTGAACCAGCTTGAACGCCAGCCCGAACTGCGCCAACGCGTGCAGGCGCTGCTGCAGGTCTTCTGGCAAGAGGTTGAAGCGGCTTCGCTGTTTGCCGACCTGGGCTTCGGCGCGCGGCTGTCGCTGAGCGGCGAAGCGCTGACACGGTTGCAGCGCCGGTGGCTGCCCGGCACGCCCGACACCGCCGACCTGGCCGCCCTGTTCGCCTTGCTGTTCAAGGCCGATGACGCGGCCTGGATCGACGCCATCGACGCCCCCACGCAAAAGCGCCTGGCCGCCCTGCTGGCGGCAGGCCTGCCGGACTGGCGGCGCACCCTGCTGGACGCCATCACCATCCTGGTGAGTGCTGTGCATGGCTCGGGCTACACCCCGGCCCTGCGCCAGCGCATGGACCGTGGACTGCTGAACAGCGGTCCCTTCCGCCAGTTGACGCGCAGTGCCGATGTCTTGCGCAGCGCGGTGCTTGAAGGGCAAATGGCCGATGCGCTGCGCGAAGCCGGTTACCTGCGGGCTGTGCTCGCGGCCTGCCGCGCAGCGGCAGAAAGCGTCACACCCCACCTGCAACAGTTCGGTATTTCGGTCGATATCGTCTATGAACTCGACCAGATGCGCGGGCGCATCTTGCGCATCGAACAATTGCTTGACTGCGTACTGGCGCCCCAGCCCCAGGCCGACTGGCTGCGCCTGATCAAGGCTCTGCTGCAGTCGCTGGGTGAAACGACTGGCTTGCGCGCTTTGCTGCGCCAGCACTATTCGCTGCTGGCGCGGCAGGTGGCAGAGCGCAGCGCCGAGACCGGTTCGCACTACATCACGCGCAACCGAAAAGAATACCGCGACATGCTGCGCCGCGCTGCAGGCGGGGGCGCGGTGATTGCCGGCACCACCTTCGTCAAGTTCGCGATTACGGCATTGGGGCTGACGGCCTTCTGGGCCGGCTTCTGGTCGGGCGCGAATTACGCCATCAGCTTCGTCATCGTGATGCTGCTGCACTGGACCGTGGCCACCAAGCAACCCGCCATGACGGCCCCGGCATTGGCCGCCACCTTGCCCGTGCGGGGCGAGGCCACACAGGCCGAAATCGAATCCTTCGTCGACCGCGTGGTCCAGCTCATCCGTTCACAGGTGGCCGGTATCGCCGGTAATCTGGCGCTGTGCGCGCCTTTGGTGCTGGCCGTGCAATGGCTGTTCAAGCTGACGACGGGGTCTACGCCGGTGGGCACGCGCGAGGCTGAATACGTACTGCAGAGCATCACCCTGCTGGGGCCGACAGCGCTGTTCGCGGCCTTCACCGGCGTGCTGCTGTTTGCCAGTTCGCTGGTGGCGGGCTGGGCCGAGAACTGGTTCGTATTCCATCGCCTGGACAGCGCCATCGCCTGGAACCCACGCATCGTTTCGCGCCTGGGCCCTGCGCGCGCGCAGCGCTGGGCCGCCTGGTGGCGGGCCAATATCTCGGGCCTGGCAGCCAATGTTTCGCTGGGCATGATGCTGGGCTTGATGCCGGCGCTGCTGGGTTTCCTGGGCCTGGGCCTGGAGGTACGCCACGTCACCTTGGCCACCGGGCAACTGGCCGCGGCCGTTGGCGCGCTGGGCTGGGATTCGATGCTGACGCCAGGTTTCTGGTGGTGCGTGGCTGGCATCGCCGTCACGGGCGTGCTGAACGTCTGCGTCAGCTTCTATCTGGCCTTCAAGGTAGCGCTGCGTTCACGCGCTGTACGCGTCAAAGACCGCAGCCGCATTGGCGTTTCGCTGCGCCGCCGGCTGTGGCAGCAGCCGCTGAGCTTCGTGCTGCCGCCGAAGGAGTACGGGGTCTAGTCTTTGTCGCCCGGGCGGGCGGCTTTGTCGACCGGCCGAATGGCAGCGTCAGCTTCGGCTTCGGCGTCGGCGTCGGCGTCGGCGCCTTCATCGCTTTCCTTGCGCCGGCCAGAAAACATCGTCCACCACACGGCCAGTACCAGCAAAGACAGCGCGGCCAGGGCTTCCAGGATCAAGAGCCACATCGGGGTCGTATCTTCTGTTGAATCAGGCGGCCATGACGACGCGGCCGCCGCCCTGGGCCTTGGCCTCGGCGCGCGCCGCCTTTGCGCGGTCCATGGTCTGGCCCACGGTTTCGCCGGCGTGGTGTTCAGCCAGGCCGCCGCTCAGCGTCACGGACAAGACAGTGGGGCCGCAAGGCACCCGCAGCGCGTTCAGCTTCTCGTGCAGGCGCTCCAGCCCGCCACGGGCCGGCGCGGCGCGGGTGTCGGGCATCATCAGCACGAATTCGTCGCCAGCCTGGCGGGCCAGAACGTCGGAAACGCGGACGTAACGCGCCGCTTCCTCCGCCAGGGCGCGCAGTACGGTGTCGCCAGCACTGTGGCCGTGGGTCTCGTTCAGGCCGCGCAGGTTGTCGACGTCAAGTACGGCGATGCAGAAGGTCTGACCCGACCGCACACAGCGCTGGTGTTCCTGCTCGATCAGGTCCTCGAGATGGCGGCGGTTGATCAGGCCGGTGAGTTCGTCGCGCGTGCTCTGCTCGCGCAGCCGTATCAAGGCCTGGGCCAGTTCGCCACGGTGCTGGCGCGAACGTAGGCGAATCTGCGCCAGCCGGGCGGCCAGGATGGACGCGGCCGGCATCATCGTGGCCACCAGCAGGAAGTGTCCCAATTCAATGGCCGGCGGGTAGCGCAAGGGCTGGTGCCAGGCCTGCCAGGCCATCACGGCCCCGAACACTGCCACGGCATAGACGCTGACCCAACGCATCTGCGCCGGCGTGGCAACGAACAGACCGAACATGAAGATGGTCAGCAAGACCGGGAAAACGGCGCCGCGACCGGCCCCCAGCAGGGCATAGGCGACGGCGCCGCTGGTCAGTGCAAACAGCATCTGCGGCACCGTCAGGGACGGCTCGCGCCAGCGGCGCGAATAACCACTGCGGATGAGGGCAAAAAACACCGCCATGCCGGCCAGGGTGAAGGCCGACCACCACCAGACCGCTGCGGCGTCTGCCTGCCCGATGGCCACGAAGTAGTGCATGGCCAGAACGGCCGCCGCCAGCAGGCCCATGGCCAGCAGCGCCTGGGACAGGCGCTCGCGCTGCCGCGGGTCGTGGGATAGCAAGGCATCGACCAGGGGTCGCATCAGTGTCGTTCGCGCTGCAACCGGCCAGGGGTGATCATCCTTGCAAGGGTAGCGCAGTCGCCGGCCCCGTCACAGTCCCGTCATGAGGGGTCACGCACCTGGCCGCAGGTGGCCCAGCGGCAAGGCCGCACCGGCCTTTACCTCGCCCAGCGAAAAGCTGGTGTGCAGGTCTTTGACGTTGGGCAGCTTGAACAGGGTCTGCATGGTCCAGCGGGAGAAGGCGTCCAGGTCGGTGGCCAGAACCTCCAACTCGAAGGTGCCGGCGCCGCTGATGTAGTGGCAGGCCACGACCTCGGGCAGGCTGCGGAAGGCGTCTTCCAGCGCGCGCGTGGCGTCAGCGTTGTTGCGCTCGGCGTCCACACGCACGAAGGCCAGCACGCCCAGGCCGATCTTGCGTCTGTCGATTTCTGCGCGGTACCCGGTGATGTAGCCCTGCTGCTCCAGCCACTTCACGCGCCGCCAGGTTGGCGCGGCCGACAGGCCGATGCGTGCGGCCAGCTCGGCGTTCGACAGGCGCGCGTCTTGCTGCAGTTGATCCAGGATGGCGACATCGAACTTGTCCAGGACCGGAGCCGCCCCCGCGCCCGCCCCGACCCCCGCCCCGACCCCCGCCCCCACCGAATCATCAAGCGTTTTCCCTGGCTCTGTCATTTTGGGCAAGATCCGTTGATTTACATCCACTTTAGCGAACCATTATTGCGCTGACCGGTCTATTTCGGGCATCGAAAGCAAAGACATAAATCAGGTGCAACCCTAAACTGCCCGCGCCGCTGTTGCCTGGAGCCCGCCCACATGAATGCCCCCCTGCCCGAATCCGTCCGCAAGGCCCTGGAAACCGTCACTCTCGACGACAAGTACCGGCTTGAACAGGGCCGTGCCTTCATGAGCGGCGTGCAGGCCCTCGTGCGCCTGCCGATGCTGCAGCGCCAGCGCGACGCCCGCGCCGGGCTGAACACCGCCGGCTTCATCAGTGGCTACCGCGGCAGCCCTTTGGGCGGCTACGACCAGGCGCTGTGGGCGGCCAAGAAACACCTGGCTGACAACCACGTCGTGTTTCAACCCGGCGTGAACGAAGAACTGGGCGCCACGGCAGTGTGGGGTACGCAGCAGATGGACCTGTACCCCGAAAAGGCAAAGTACGACGGCGTTTTCGGCCTGTGGTACGGCAAGGGCCCGGGTGTCGACCGCTGCAGCGACGTCTTCAAGCACGCCAACATGGCCGGCACTTCCAGGCACGGCGGCGTGATTGCGATTGCCGCCGACGACCACGTCTCGAAAAGCAGCACCGCCCCGCACCAGAGCGACCACATCTTCAAGGCCTGCGGCCTGCCGGTGTTCTTCCCCAGCAGCGTGCAAGACATCCTGGACATGGGGCTGCACGCCTGGGCCATGAGCCGGTTTTCCGGCCTGTGGAGCGGCATGAAGACGATCCAGGAAGTGGTCGAATCAAGTTCATCGGTGCTGGTCGACCCGGACCGGGTGAAGATCATCCTGCCCGAAGACTTCCAGATGCCGCCCGGCGGCCTGCACATCCGCTGGCCCGACGCCCCGCTGGAGCAAGAAGCGCGGCTGATGGACTACAAGTGGTACGCCGCCCTGGCCTATGTGCGCGCGAACAAGCTGAACCACAACGTCATTGCGACCGCGAACGACCGCTTCGGCATCATCGCCACCGGCAAGGCCTACAACGACACGCGCCAGGCGCTGGCCGACCTGGGCCTGGACGACGACACCTGCCGCGCGCAGGGCATCCGGCTGCACAAGGTGAACGTGGTCTGGCCGCTGGAAGCCACCATCACGCGCGACTTCGCCACCGGGCTGCAAGAGATTCTGGTGGTTGAAGAAAAGCGCCAGGTGATCGAATACCAGCTGAAGGAAGAGCTCTACAACTGGCGTGCCGACGTGCGCCCGAACGTGCTGGGCAAGTTCGACGAACCGGAGGGTGATAACACCGGCGGCGAATGGAGCCGCGCGAACCCGAGCGAGAACTGGCTGCTGCGCGCCAAGGCCGACCTGACGCCGGCCATCATCGCCAAGGCGATTGCCAAGCGGCTGAAGAAGCTGGGCGTGAACGCCGACATCACCGCACGCATGGACCAGCGCCTGGCCATCATCGACGCGCGTGAAAAGCAATTGGCAGAAATGAACGTCGACACTGGCGAGCGCGCGCCCTGGTTCTGCAGTGGCTGCCCGCACAACACCAGCACCCGCGTGCCCGAAGGCAGCCGCGCCGTGGCCGGCATCGGCTGCCACTACATGGCGACCTGGATGGACCGCAGCACCACCACCTTCACGCAGATGGGCGGCGAAGGCGTGCCCTGGGTCGGGCAGGCGCCGTTCACGAACGAAGAGCACATCTTCGCCAATCTGGGCGACGGCACCTACTTCCACAGCGGCTTGCTGGCCATCCGCCAGAGCATTGCGGCGGGCGTGAACATCACCTACAAGGTTCTCTACAACGACGCCGTGGCGATGACGGGCGGCCAACCGGTGGGCGAACGCGCCGAAGGCCACACCGTGCTGCAGATCATGAAAAGCCTGACCAGCGAAGGCGTGAGCAAGCTTGTGATCGTTACGGACGAGCCCGAGAAGTACGCCGGCGCCAGCCTGGAGAGCGGCGTCACCGTGCACCACCGCGACAAGCTGGACGACATCCAGCGTGAGTTCCGCGAAATCAAGGGCACCTCGGCCATCATCTACGACCAGACCTGCGCGACCGAGAAACGCCGCCGCCGCAAGCGCGGCAAGCTGGTCGACCCGGCCAAGCGCGTCGTCATCAACGAACTGGTGTGCGAAGGTTGCGGCGACTGCAGCGTGCAAAGCAATTGCCTGAGTGTGGAACCGCTGGAAACCGAATTCGGCCGCAAGCGCCAGATCAACCAGAACAGCTGCAACAAGGACTATTCCTGCGTCAAGGGCTTCTGCCCCAGCTTCGTCACCGTCGAAGGCGGGCAGCTGAAGAAGCCCAAGAAAGAGAAGAAGGGCGACCTGAGCGCGATGCCGGCGCTGCCCGAACCTGCGCTGCCACTGGCCGAACAGGCCTGGGGCATCGTGGTGGGTGGCGTGGGCGGCACCGGCGTCATCACCATCGGCCAGTTGCTGGGCATGGCCGCGCACCTGGAGGGCAAGGGCGTGGTGACGCAAGACGCCGGCGGCCTGGCGCAGAAGGGCGGGGCCACCTGGAGCCACATCCAGATCGCCAGCCGGCCCGAGGCCATCCACACCACCAAGGTGGACACGGCGCAGGCCGATCTCGTGATCGCCTGCGACAGCATCGTCGGCGCGAACAAGACCACGCTGGCGGTGATGCAGGCCGGCCGCACCTACGTGGCACTGAACACCCACGGCACGCCCACGGCAGGCTTCGTCACCAACGCCGACTGGCAGTTCCCGGGCGGCAATTGCGAAACCGCCATCCGCAACAGCGTGGGCGCAGACGGCCTGGGCGCCTTCGACGCCGAACAAGTGGCCGTGCAGATGCTGGGCGACAGCATCTACACCAACCCGCTGATGCTGGGCTACGCCTGGCAGCAGGGGCGCGTGCCCCTGAGCCTGGCCGCGCTGACGCGCGCCATTGAGCTGAACAATGTGCAGGTGGACAACAACAAGGCCGCCTTCGAATGGGGCCGGCGTTGCGCGCACGACCTGGCTGCGGTGCAGGCCCTGTTCACGGCACGCCAGGTCATCCAGTTCGTGAAGAAGCCCAGCCTGACCGAGGTGCTGACGCGGCGTGTGGAATTCCTGACCGACTACCAGGACGCTGGCTACGCCGCGCAATACAAGAGCTTCGTCGAGCGCGTGCAGGCCGCCGAGGCGCCGCTGGCCCAGGGCACACCGCTGGCCGAGGCCGTGGCGAAATACCTGTTCAAGCTGATGGCCTACAAGGACGAGTACGAAGTCGCGCGCCTGCACACCACCCCGGCCTTCACGCAGAAGGTGGCCGACATGTTCGAGGGCGACTACAAGCTGGTGCACCACCTGGCGCCGCCACTGATCTCCAGGACCAACGACAAGGGTGAACTCATCAAGCGCCCCTTTGGCCCCTGGATACGCAGCGCCTTCGGCGTGATGGCCAAGATGAAGGGCCTGCGCGGCACTGCGCTGGACATCTTCGGCCGCAGCGAAGAACGCCGCACCGAGCGCGCCCTGATCGAGGAATACCGACAGTGCATCGGCGAACTGCTGGCCACGCTGAACACCGGCAACCTCGCGCTGGCGGCCGAGATTGCCCGCATTCCAGAAGACATCCGCGGCTACGGCCATGTGAAGGCGCGGCACCTGCTGGCAGCGCGCGCCAAGTGGCAGGCGCTGATGCTGCGCTGGCGCCAGGGTGACGCTGCCACGCGCCCGATCAGGCAGGCTGAGCGGGTAGCCTGAGCAGGCAGCCCAACCAGGTAGGCGCTGCGCCTGGCAGCAGCCCCGCAT
>JBBQAW010000166.1:0-8777 GCA_038316815.1 Burkholderiales bacterium | reverse complement strand
GCGCTGTTCCACACCACATTCAACCTGCTGGGTGTGCTGCTGATGTGGCCGCTGGCCGAGCGCCTGACACGCTTTCTTGAAAGGCGCTTTCGCACCCAGGAAGAAGACGAGGCCAGGCCACGCTACCTTGACGCCAACGTGCTGTCGGTGCCGACGCTGGCGCTCGGCGCCCTGGACCAGGAACTGCGCCGGCTGGGCGCGCTCGCGCTCAGGATGATCGAAGGCTCGATCAAGCAGCCACCTTCGCCCACCCTGATGCGCGACCGGCAGGCTGCAGACCGGCTGCAGCAGGCGATTGCCGAGTTCATCGTGCAGGTCAACCGCAAAGGCATGTCGCAGACCAGCGCGCTTCGCCTGCCCGAACTCTTGCGCGTGGCCAGGTACTACGAAGCTGCTGCAGAGCAGGCCACGCTGGCCGCCACAGTGGCCCGGCAGGCTGCCACGACACGCACTGCTGCCAGCGACAGCTTCCGGCAAAGGGCGCTGGCATTGCTCAATCTCATCGACCCGACGCGAGAGCCTGCGCCGCCTGTCGACATCAAGTCCGAACTTGCCACGTTCGAATCCGGCTACCAGTCACTGAAGGCCTACCTTCTGGAAGCCGGCGCGCAGGGGCGCCTGCCCGTGGTCGAGATGGAAGCGTCATTGCAAGCGGCCAGCGCCATTCGGCGCGCCGTGCAACAAGCCCACAAGGCACTGCAGCGGCTTGCCGGACAACTGCCGGAAGGGTCGATTCTTGACGACGACCCTGAGGCGTGACTTGGGCCACCGTGACCCACCTCGGCCGTCTGGCGTGGCGGCAGCCGGTGCCCTGTGTACGCGCGCTGCGCCCTACAGGTCGACGCTTGCCCCTGCCTCAGGAGCTTGGACGCGCCAGCCCAGGACATCGGCGATGTGGTCGGCAAACCCGCAAGCCGTGCTGGCTTCACCATGCACGACGAAAGTCCGGGCCGGCGCCGCGGCGAAAGCTTTCAACCAGCCCAGCAAGGCCGCTTTGTCTGCATGCGCCGATAGCCCGCCCAGCGTGTGGATGCCCGCGCGAACCTCAATCTCTTCGCCGAAGATGCGGACATGCTTGTCGCCGTCCACCAGCTTGCGGCCGAGGGTCCCCTCGGCCTGGTAGCCAATGATGACGATGGCGCATTCCTTTCGCCCCAGATGGTGGCGCAGGTGATGCTTGATGCGACCGGCGTCGCACATGCCGCTTGCAGAGATGATGATCGCGCCAGCCTTGATGCGGTTCAGCGCCATCGACTCTTCGACGCTTTGCGTGAAACGCAGGTCCAGCCACTCCGGGTGCTGTTGGCGCAGCGACAGCAGGGCGCGCGTTTCATCGTCGAGAAATTCGGTGTGCTTCCAGGTGATTTCGGTCGCCTTGGTGGCCATGGGCGAATCCACGAACACCTGCAGCCGCGGCAGCTTGCCCTGGCGGCAAAGGTCTACCAGCAGGTAGAGCAGTTCCTGCGTGCGCCCCAGAGCAAAGGCCGGAATGATGATGTTGCCTTGCCGACGCCGCAGGGTGTCTTCGATCACGAACACCAGTTCGTCGATGGTCTCCTTCAGCGGGCGATGCAAACGGTTGCCGTAGGTGGACTCGACCACCAACACGTCGGCTGCATCAATGACGGTGGGGTCGCGAACGATGGGCCGACCGGGCTGCCCCAGGTCGCCTGAGAAGACGAGCTTGGTGGTCTCCTTCCCCTCGGTGACCCAGAGTTCGATGATCGCCGAGCCCAGAATGTGACCGGCGTCGCGGAAACGGCAACGAACGGAAGGATGCGGCTGCACGTCTTCGTCGTAAGCCGCGCCCTGCAGTTGCGCCAGGCAGGCCTGGGCTTGCGCCACGGTGTAAAGCGGCGGAAAGACGGCCCTTCGTTTGTTGGGCTGGCGGCTCTTGCGCTCAGCCCGGGCCCATTCCGTTTCCTGAATAAAGGCACTGTCGAGCAGCATCACCGACAGCAGGTCCGCGGTGGCGGCGGTGGTGAAGATCGGCCCCTTGAACCCCAGCGCGGACAAGCGCGGCAGCAGCCCGCTATGGTCGATGTGGGCATGGGTCAGCAGCACGAAATCGATCTGCCGCGGGTCGAAGTTCCAGGCCTGTAGATTGCGCTCGCGGGCCTCTCGGCCACCCTGGAACATGCCGCAGTCAACCAGAAAGCGCACGCCTTCCGTCTCGATCAGAAAACAAGAGCCGGTGACTTCTTGAGCCGCGCCGATGAACGTCAGTTTCATTCTCGATCCTCCAGAGCCGGCAGACAGTATCGCAAGGTCCGACACCCTGCGCGGGGGCGCAGGCAGAGGGCGCAGGCGAAGGGCGCGGGCATCGGCGGCGGTGACGCCCTCAAGGTGCACCCAGCCCACGGCCGCAGGGTCGGCGCAGATCTCGGCTTCGACGCGAAACCTGCAATGCAGGGCCATGGCGCGTGGCGCGTGGCGGGCACTGCTGGCTGAGGACAGCCGCATTCGCATGCACTGCGACCAAGGGTGCCTCCAATGCGACACAATCTTTTTCCCCGAGCAGTACCTTCTGTCATCGAGTCAGGTCGGGGCAGACTGATCTCGCTGGCGACTTCTGCACCGGACTACCGTGGCATTGGACATAGTGGACATTCACGCTTCGCCATGGCGGCTGAGTCGCCCCCGTAACGCAGTCATCGCAGCCATCGCAGCGGCGATGCTGGCCATCGCCTCGGTGGGTGCCTATGCGTCCACCCAGACCGCGCCGAATGCGGCGAATGCGGCGGAAGTGGCGGATGGGGCGGCCGACGCTGCCGCATTCTGGCTGCACCAGGTCGAGCTGGGCGACACGCTGATCAGCCTGCGCGACCGCTTCATGCGGCCAGGCGCCGACTGGCGCGTCGTGCAACGGTTGAATCGCATCAAAGACCCCCAGCGGCTGCGCGTAGGCAGCAGTTTGCGCATTCCGCTGGCGCTGATGCGACTGGAGCCGGCCAGTGCTGAAGTGCTGCACCGCCATGGTGAGGTTTGGCTGGAACGGGCAGGCGCAGAGCGCCAGGCCTTGCTGCCTGCTGCCGTGCTTTACAGCGGCGACGTCATCGTCACGGGGCCGCAGTCGTCGGTATCAATGCGCTTCCTGGATGGTTCACGCACCTTGCTGGGCCCTCAAAGCCGATTGCGGCTTGACCGGCTGGCGCGCCTGGGCGGTTCGCTGGACGCCAACGGCCTGCTGGAAACCCAGATGCGGCTGGAAAGCGGCGGCGCAGAGTCCAAAGTGCAGCAGCGGCGCACGGCGCCACGCTTCGAGCTTCGAACACCAGCGGTCAATCTGGGCGTGCGCGGCACCGAGTTTCGCGGTCGCGTCGATGGCGACAACACCTGGGTTGAAGTCCTTGAAGGCCGGGTGGCCGCTGGCGCACAGCCAGTGGCTGCTGGCTTTGGAACTGTGGCCTCAGCGCAGGGTGTGGCAGCACCCCAACCGCTGCTGGGCGTGCCTGATTTGTCGGCACTGCCAGCCCAAGTGCGGCGCTTGCCGCTGCAACTGCCTTGGGCTGCCAGCGCCGGGGCGCAGCGCTACCGCGCGCAGGTTTTTGCCCTGAGCAGCGAGCCTGCGCAAACTGCGCAGACCGCGCAGCCTTCACAAGCGCCACAGGCACAAGCTTCACAAGCGCCACAACTGCTCCTGGAGGGCGTTTTCGATCAGCCCACCGCGAGTTGGGTCGACGAGTTGCCCGACGGTCGCTACACGCTGCGTGTGCGCGCCGCTGACGCCAGCGGCATCGAAGGCCGCGCTGCCAGCCACGACTTCACACTGGACGCCAGGCCGCAACCGCCGTTCTTGTTGCGGCCGCGCGCTGGCGACAAGCTGGAAGCTGAGAACCTCACGTTGGCCTGGTCGCGCAACCCCGAAGCAGTGCGTTACCGCATCCAGATTTCGCAGCAGCCCGACTTCAGCAGCCTGGCGTTCGAGACCACTGTACTCACAGGCGCTGAGGCCAGCACCGCGTTGCCAGTGGGCACCTATTACTGGCGTGTGGCGAGCATCCGCGAGGATGGCAAGCAAGGCCCGCTCAGCGACGCCTTGAGCTTCGAGCGCATCACGCCGCCACCGCCGGCGCCGGGTGCGCAGCCCACGCGCAAAAGCGATGCCGGCGTCGTCGTCAGCTGGGGCGCATCGGGCCTGGCCGGCTCGCGCTACCAGGTGCAGGTGGCGCGCGACGCGGCCTTCAGCGACATCGTGCTGGACGAAACCGTCACCGGCACCGAACAACTGCTGGCCGCGCCCGCACCCGGCACCTATCACGTGCGCGTTCGCACCATTGGCGCAGACGGCCGCAGCGGGGGCTACGGCTCGGTGCAGAGCATCGACGTGCCGGGCAACAGCAACTGGTGGTTGTGGCTGCTGCCGCTGCTCTTGCTGCTTTGAAGTCAGGCGCCAGGCGCCGGCCCTGGCCCATGCCAGTGGCCGCTGCCGTGGTGGGCGGGCTGCTGGCATTGACGACCGTGGGCAGCAGTCTGAAGTTGGCGGCCGACGATTGGCAGTCGCGGCTGCTGGCACCGAACCAGGTCAGCACCGACGTACTGGTTTTCGACATCGACGATGCCTCACTGGCCCGCCTGCGGCCGCTGTTCGGCAGCTGGCCTTTCAGCCGCGATGTCTATGCCCTGGCCATCGAGCTGTTGCGCGAAGCCGGCGCACGCGCGGTGACGCTGGACTTGCTGTTTGCCGACGAATCAGCGGCCGACACCGCACTGGCCCAAGCCATTGCCCGCCCGGGCGCACCCGTTCTGCTGGCAGCAGCAGGCGTGCAGCATGCCAGCGACGACATGCACGCCGAGCGCCAGGCGCTGGCCGGCACGGCAGTACGACCGGCTGTCAGCAGCCCGCCGGGGCGGGTCTGGCCGGCGCTGGCGCTGCCCGCCCCCAGCTTGTGGCTGCCCAATGAGCGGCCCTGGTTTGGCGTCATCACCACGCCTTTGGACACTGACGGCGTGCTGCGCAGCCTGCCGCTGTGGCACCAGGACGGCAGAGCGCGTTTGCCCACCCTGCCGCTGGCCTTGCATGAAGTGCTGGAGCCGCATGCGCCAGCGCCGCAGATGGACAGCCTGGGTGGCTGGCGCATTGCCATGCCCAGGCAAGCGCACCTGCCCGTGACGCTGCCCTTTTCTGAGCTGGTGGCCGCGGCACTGGGGCAAAGCGAAGCGTCCGAGCTGCGCGCTGCGGTGGCCGGGCGGGTGGTTTTCATCGGTAGCAGCGCGCTGTTGGCCGATACCGTGATCACGCCGCGCGGCCAGGTTTCTGGCACCCAGGTACTGGCCCAGACCTACAGCGCCATGAAGCGCGGCCAGGACATCCTGCCCCAGCAGCCCTGGCTGAACGCCGCCCTGCTGGGCCTGGCATTGGTGCCCGGGGCGCTGGCCATGGGGCGCGGCCGCATCAGTTCAGCGCGTGACGCCGCCAACAGCGCCTGGGCGTTGCTGGCGATGGCGCTGCTGGCAGCGACTGCGTTGTGGCTGTGGCGCCAGCCATCGGCCTGGGTGCCTGCCCTGGGTGCGCTCGCCACGGGGCTAAGCATGGCCTGGTGGATGGCGCAGCGCGCGCAAGCCGCAGCGCGCGCCCGGCTGGACCGCGAACTGGAATACATGGCTGCAGCCGCACGCGCCAAAAGCAGTTTTCTGGCCAACGTCAGCCATGAGATCCGTACACCGCTGAGCGCCTTGCTGGGCGTGGCCGAATTGCTGGGGCGCACACCGCTGAACGCGCAGCAACGGCTGCACGTGCAGGTGTTCAAGGAATCAGGGCAGACGCTGCACACCTTGATCAACGACCTGCTCGACCTGTCCAAAGTTGAAGCCGGCCGGCTGGACGTTCAACGCGCGCCATTCGACCTGCACGAAATGCTTCGGCAGCTGGGCGAATTGATGCAGGGCCCGGCCGAGGACAAAGGCCTAGACCTGCACATCGAACTGGCGCCCGAGGTGCCAGCGCTGTTGCTGGGCGACCGGCTGCGTTTGCAGCAATGCCTGGTCAACTTGCTGGGCAATGCCATCAAGTTCACGGCGCGCGGCAACGTCAGTCTGAAGGTAACGGCTGCTGCGCAAGATGTGATGGAGACCGGCGCGGCCGCCGCCAGCTTAAGCGCAACGGCAACGGCAACGGCAACCGCAACCGCAACCGCAACCGCAACCGCCTCCAAGACACTGTGCTTCGTGGTCAAGGACACCGGCATCGGCATCGCGGCCGATCAGCTTGAAGCGGTTTTCGAGCCCTTTGCGCAAGCCGACGGCAGCATCACACGCATCTATGGCGGCACGGGGCTGGGCCTGGCCATCACGCGCAGCCTCGTCAGCTTGATGGGCGGTACGGTGCAGGTGCACAGCACCCCCGGCCAGGGCAGCACCTTCAGTCTGCGACTGCCACTGCCTGCCGTGGAGCTGTCTGCGGAGACGCCTGCACAGACCCCCGAATTGGCGACTGAAATTGCGACTGAAATTGCGACTGAACTGCCGCCTTTGGCCAAGCAAGCCGGGCTGGATGCAGCCCTGGCGGCCGAGCCGCCTTTGCCAGACTGGGCACACGGGTCGCAAGGCAACGCCACGCTGCAAGTGCTGCTGGCCGAAGACAACGAGATCAATGTCTACATCTTCCGCTCGATGATGGAAGGCCTGCCGCTGGAACTGCACCATGCATCCAACGGCAGTGCGGCGCTGGAACAACTGCGCCAGCGCGCTTTCGACATCGCCTTCATCGACCTGCAGATGCCGGGCATGGACGGCTTGACGCTGACGCGCGCACTGCGCAGCCTGGAAACCTTCGGCCAGCGCCAGCGCACCCCGGTGGTGGCGCTGACAGCGCATGCCTTCGACACCGACGTGCAAGCCAGTCTGGCCGCTGGCTGCGACCGCCATCTGGCCAAACCGGTCACGCGCGCGGCCATGATCAGCGCCATCGATGAACTGACAGTACAGACCCGGCCCAGGGCCGGGGCCGGAGCGCGGCCAGGGACGCAGCGAGAGACGCAGCGAGAGACGCAGCCAAACCCGCAGCCAGACCCGCAGCCAGTGGCAGCGGACTTGATGTCGCCGCCATCGCCATCGCTGCCGCTGGCGCTAGACCGCCAGGCAGCCCAGCAGCGCCTGGGTGGCAACCCAGCGTTGCTGAACGAGTTGAGCGAACAGGCCAGCGACTTCATGGCCGACTGGGCAGCCAGGTTCGAGCTGGCGCTGGCCAGCCAGCAAACCGAGACGGCCTACCGGCTGGCGCACGACTTGAACGGTGTGGCCACCACCATCGGCGCCCCGAGGTTGGCCCGCCAGGCAGCGGCGCTGGAAAAGACATTGTGGAAAGCCGCCCCCGGCGCCCGTCCAGGTGCCCAGTTGCATCAACAGGCGCTGGCTGAGCTGGCCACCGTGATGGCCGAGCTTCAGCTTTACGAAGTGGAAGCGTCGACCAGCGTCGGGAAGAAAGGGTGAAGCGTGTGACGCGACGCGGCCCATCGCCTGCTGCGCGATGAGGTGATGCGCGGCCTTGCAGCCATTGGTGCAGGCCTGACGGAAGACGCCGATCGCCACGGGATCGGTCGTCAGCGTGCCGACTCGGCCAACTAGGCGAGCGCGCGCAACCCCCCGTGAACTGAGACTTGCAATAGGAGCGTGACCATGGCAATGCACAACGCCGACAACGAACGGATCAAGCGCCGGTACTTCGTCTTCCTGAAAGAGGCCAAGCGGTAGAGCGAGGACTCCGTGGACGCGGTGGCCAAGGCGCTGGCGCGCTTCGAGGCCGACACCCGCTACCGGGACTTCAAGCTCTTTCGCGTCGAGCAGGCCGTGGCCTCTAAGAAGCGCCTGGCCGAGCAGGACAGCCTGACCACCGGCGGCAAGCTCAGCAAGGCGACGCTGCACGCGACCTTGGCGCACCTGAAGCGGTTCTTCGAGTGGCTGGCCGGGCAGCCGGGCTACAAGTCGCAGCTGCAGTGTTCGGATGCCGAGTACTTCGGCCTGTCGCTGAAGGACGCCCGGGTGGCCACCGCGCGGCGCGAGAAGCCGGTGCCGACGCTGGAGCAGATTCGGCACACCATCGCGCTGATGCCCGTCCAGACTGATATCGAACGCCGGAACCGGGCACCGGTGGCCTTCGCGCTGTTGACTGGCGCGCGCGACAGTGCCTTGTCGTTGATGAAGCTCAAGCATGTGAACCTGGCCGCCGGCAGCGTCTTCCAGGACGCCCGCAAGGTCAATACGAAGTTCAGCAAGAGCTTCACGACCTACTTCTTCCCCGTGGGCCGCGTGGCGCGGCAGATCTTCGACGCCTGGATGAACTATCTGCGTCAGGAGAAGCTGTGGGGCAACGACGATCCGCTATTTCCCGCGACGCTGGTGGAACTGGGCGAGTCCAGGCAGTTTGAAGCCGTGGGCCTGGCGCGCAGGCACTGGCGCACGGCGTCGCCGATCCGCACGATCTTCCAGGGCGCCTTCGAGGCCGCGGGGCTGCCGTAATTCAACCCGCACAGCTTCAGGAACACCCTCGTTCAACTTGGGCAAACCCTGTGCCGCGACGCCGAGCAGTTCAAGGCCTGGTCCCAGAACATGGGCCACGACGGCGTGCTGACCACGTTTCTGAGCTACGGCGCAGTGGCGCCGCGGCGCCAGGGGCAGATCATCCAGTCGCTGGGGCTGCCCAGTGGCCAGCCGACAGGGCAGGCCGAAGTCCTTGCGCAGGCTGTCGTGCAGGCCATGCGCGGCGCGGGTTTACTGAGCCAGCAGGGCTGATCGATCCGCATGCAGGCTGCTCGTCGCAGCCAGGGTCCCAAGGAAGC
>JBBQAW010000165.1:0-8871 GCA_038316815.1 Burkholderiales bacterium | reverse complement strand
GTCTCGATGATGGCCTCGGCCTGCTGCACGGCGGCCTGGCGTTTTTCGCCAGCGGTTTGCACCAGTTGCGACAAGTCGTCGACGGTGTACAGGTAAACGTCGGACAGCCGAACCACCTCGGGTTCGATGTCGCGCGGCACTGCCAGGTCGACCATGAACATCGGCCGGTGCTTGCGCGCCTTCAACGCACGTTCGACCGCGCCCAGGCCGATGATGGGCAGGGTGCTGGCGGTGCAAGAGATGACGATGTCATATTCCTGCAAGATGTTCGGCAGGTCCGACAGGCGCAGGGCCTTGGCACCGAAGCGTGCGGCCAGGCGTTCACCCCGGTCCAGCGTACGGTTGGCCACAGCCATGGCCTTGGGCGCCTTCGCCGCGAAGTGCGTGGCCACGAGTTCGATCATCTCGCCCGCGCCGACGAACAGCACGCGCGTTTCTGCCAGGTCTTCGAACAGCTGCGATGCCAGGCGCACGGCGGCTGCCGCCATGCTGATGGAATGCGCACCGATCTCGGTCGAACTGCGCACTTCCTTGGCGACCGAGAAAGTGCGCTGGAACAACTGGTGCAGCGTGCTGCCCAGGGTGCCAGCTTCATCGGCCTGGCGCACGGCCTGCTTCATCTGACCCAGGATCTGCGGTTCGCCCAGCACCATCGAGTCCAGACCCGAAGCAACGCGAAAGGCGTGCCGCGCAGCAGCCTGGTCTTCCATCACATAGGTGTGGGCTTGCAGGTGGCTGCTGCTGACGCCGCCTTGTTCGGCCAGCCAAGTGACGGCCGGCAGCACCAGTTCGTTGACCGTGTGGGCCGGCGCGGCCACGTACAGTTCGGTGCGGTTGCAGGTCGACACGAGCGCCGCTTCGGGCCCGGCACGCTGCAAACGTTCACGCAGGCCGTGCAGGGCCGGGACCAGTCGGTCGGGGCCAAACGCGAGCTTACCCCGCAAATCCAGCGGAGCTGTGGTGTGGTTGAGCCCGAGGGCAAGGACGCTCACGGCAATATTGTAAATTCAGGTTGACACTTTGGGGCGTACGGAGATGCCCTGCCATCCATCGCCCGCGTGTCGAGACTTCGTTTCAAATCATCTTTCAGCCAGAAACAGACGTCAACGATGGGACCTTTGGATGCGATCGGCCACTTGCTGAACCTGTTCCTGCCTGCCTTGTTGCTGGGCGCATTGTCAGCTGCTGCCGCCAAACTTGCCTGGCGGCGCGAACTGGCCACCGTCTCCTGGCGCCACCTGGCCGGGGCCGCCTGCGCCGCCAGCGCCGGGGCTGTGCTGCTGGGGCTGGTGGTGTTTGGGCGCGACGGCACCATGGCCATGTACGCCGCGATGGTGACAGCCTGCGCCTTCACGTTGTGGTGGCGGGGTTTTGGGCCGGGGCGGACGGGGAAAAAGTAGACCCACGCTCTTGCGTCAGCACCGTGGCGCGAAGTGAATGCGGCAGTGCTTCGGTGATGGTGACGTCAATCAGTTGCCCCACCAACCGCGCCGAGTTCGGCCCGCCGTCGAAGTTGACGATGCGGTTGCATTCCGTGCGGCCCATCAGTTCGCTGGCGCTCTTGCGTGACGGACCCTCGACCAAAATGCGCTGCACCGTGCCCACGCGGCTGGCGCTGATGCGGCGCACGTTCTCTTCGATGCGCGCCTGCAGTTGCTGCAAGCGTTGCAGCTTCAGCGTTTGCGGTGTGTCGTCGGGCAGGGCCGCGGCCGGTGTGCCGGGGCGCACGCTGAAGACGAAGCTGAACGACGAGTCGAAACCGACGTCGTCGATCAGCTTCATCATCTTGTCGAAGTCTTCCTGCGTCTCGCCCGGGAAGCCGACGATGAAGTCGGTCGACAAGCTGATGCCCGGCCGCACTGCGCGCAACTTGCGGATGGTGCTTTTGTATTCCATCGCGGTGTAGCCGCGCTTCATGGCCATCAGGATGCGGTCGCTGCCGTGCTGTACCGGCAGGTGCACGTGGTTGACGAGCTTGTCAATCCGGCCGTAGAGGTCGATCAGCCGCTGGCTGAATTCGTTCGGGTGGCTGGTGGTGTAGCGGATGCGTTCGATGCCGGGAATCTCGGCCACCACTTCCAGCAGCAGGGCGAAGTCGGCGATCTCGGCGTGGTGCCCGGCGTCGAGCTTGGCGCTGCCCATCCGGCCGCGGTAGCCGTTGACGTTCTGTCCCAGCAGCGTCACTTCCTTCACACCCTGGTCGGCCAGGCCGGCGACTTCGGTCAAGACGTCGTCGAAAGGCCGGCTGACTTCTTCCCCCCGCGTGTACGGCACCACGCAGTAAGAACAGTACTTCGAGCAGCCTTCCATGATCGACACGAAAGCCGAAGCCCCCGTCACACGCGCTGGCGGCAGGTGGTCGAATTTTTCGATTTCCGGAAAGCTGATGTCCACCTGCGGGCGCCGCTGTGCCAGCCGCGCGTCGATCATCTGCGGCAGGCGGTGCAGCGTCTGCGGGCCGAACACCATGTCGACGTACGGCGCGCGGTCGATGATGGCCGCACCTTCCTGGCTGGCAACGCAGCCGCCTACGCCGATCAGCACGCCCTTGGCCTTCAGGTGTTTCACTCGGCCCAGGTCGCTGAAGACCTTTTCCTGCGCCTTTTCACGCACCGAACAGGTGTTGAAGAGGATCAGGTCGGCTTGTTCCGGGTCGTTCGTCGGTTCGTAGCCCTTGGCCGCGTGCAGCACATCGGCCATCTTGTCGCTGTCGTAGGCGTTCATCTGGCAGCCGAAGCTGCGGATGTAGACCTTCTTCGCCGCGGGCGGCGGGGTGTCGTCGTGTGAACTCATGGCCGGCTCCAGGTTTGTGCGCCGGGGTTGAAGACCCAGGTCTGTGCTTGTGCTGGCGTCATGGGCCAGGGCAGGCGGGTGCGCTCTCGTTCAGTCAGTACCCAGACATCCAGCACCAGGCCCAGGGTGTCGACGGTGTAGTTGACGACCATTGCGCGGCCAGCCAGCGTGCCCGACATGGCCAGCATGTTCTGCGTGTCGCGTATGCGCACGCCGGGCGCCAGGCGGGCCGGTCGGCCATTCAGCAGCGCCTCGGGCGGCTGGGTGATGCGCAATTCACCGCGCAGCGCCGTGGCGGGAAAATTGCGTTGCACTTGGGCGTGCAGCGGCAGGGCGGTGACTATCAGCAGCAAGGCCGACAAGCCGGGCAGGGCACAGCGAAGCATGGTGTTGATCCAGGGGCTGTGGAAAGAAAAACGGCCCGAGAGGGGTGTCTCGGGCCGCGGTAACTGGTGGCGCTTCAGGGATTTGAACCCCGGACCTGCGGATTATGATTCCGTCGCTCTAACCAGCTGAGCTAAAGCGCCTAAGCCCGCCAGTATATCGGCCCCAAGTCGCATTTTTTGCACGGCGCAGGCAGCGCCCGGGCCCAGCCCCACTGCTTTGTCGCAATCCGCACCCGATGTTCAGCTTCTTCAAGAAAAAACCGCCACCTGTCGCAAGTCCCGTCACTTCTACCGATGTGACAGCAGAGGTACCTGGCGCGGTGACTGCCGACGTGCCTGCCCTGGCTACCGACGCCGCTGCGGCTGCCCCTGCCCCTTCGCCTGCCCCTTCGCCTTCGCCTTCGCCTACATCGGTGGCGACCTCGCCACCCCCAACGACCGCCCCGTCAGAACGCAGCGGCTGGCTGGCCCGTCTGGCCCAGGGCCTGCGCAAGACCGGCAGCAGCATTACCCAGGTGTTCACCGGCACGCGCATCGACGACGCGCTGTACGAAGACCTGGAATCGGCGCTGTTGATGGCTGACGCCGGCGTCAGCGCGACCGAATTCCTGCTGGCCGACTTGAAGCAGCGCGTCAAGGACGCCAAGGCCACCGACCCCGCTGCCGTCAAGGTCCTGCTGGCGGCAGCCGTCACCGACCTGCTACGGCCCTTGCAGCGGCCCCTGGTCATCGGCAATGCCAGCCCCACCGTCATCATGGTGGCGGGCGTGAACGGAGCGGGCAAGACCACCACCATCGGCAAGCTCACGCGCCATCTGGCCGTGGCGAACTGCAAAGTGCTGCTGGCTGCGGCAGACACCTTCCGCGCCGCAGCGCGTGAACAACTGACCGTGTGGGCCGACCGCAACCAGGTGCAGGTGGTCAGCCAGGAAGGCGGCGACCCGGCCGCCGTCACTTTCGACGCCGTGGTCGCCGGCCGCGCGCGCGGCTGCGATGTCGTCATCGCCGACACTGCCGGCCGCCTGCCGACGCAACTGCACCTGATGGAAGAACTGAAGAAGATTCACCGCGTCATCGGCAAGGCCCAGGAAGGCGCGCCGCATGAAGTGCTGCTGGTCGTCGACGGCAACACAGGCCAGAACGCATTGGCCCAGGTCAAGGCCTTCGACGCCGCCCTGGGCCTGACGGGCCTGGTCGTCACCAAGCTCGACGGCACGGCCAAGGGCGGGGTGCTGGCCGCCATCGCGCGCTGGGGCGCCGAGCAGGGGCGCGTGGTGCCGGTCTACTTCATCGGCGTGGGCGAGAAGGTGGAAGACCTGCAAACTTTCGATGCCCGGGAATTCGCCCAGGCCTTGCTGGGTTGAACCCCGGCAGGAACCTCAAAAGCATTTCTCGTTTCAGCGCCGCGCTGCCAGCGGCGCGGCTTCCATGTCGTCGAAGAAGCCCGATGGCACGGGTTCCATCGCGGGGTCGAATTCCGCAAAGTGCCGGGCGTCGCCATCGGCCAGCAGTTCTGCCATCTCGGGCACCGGAATCAGCGGCATCGGCTTGGACGCCGTGCCCGCAGGTTCGGCACTGTCGCGGATGGCGGCCAACAGCGGCGCGATTTCAGCGCGCATGGCGGCCAAGCCAGGCAGGGCGCCTTCGCGCCAGATACACACATGAATACCCGCGGCCCGCAGCACGCGCGCCAGACGTTCGTGGCGATGGCGGCTGCTGGGGGTTTCCTGTGCAGCGCGGATGTCCACCACCAGACGCACGCGGCCGTCGGCATCGCACAGCAGCAAGTCGGCGTTCAGACTGCCCACGCGCTGCAGCCAGTCGGCATAGGAATGCCGTGCCGGCACGCGCAAGAAGCGCGACAACGGCACCTGGGCCAGCACCAGCCGCCCCGGAGCGGCGGTCAGCAGCAGGTCCAGCGCCTGGCGTTCGTGCCGGTTGATCACGCGCGCCGCCTCGGGCGGCCAGGCAGCCACGGTGTCAAGGGCTTCGCCGCCCCGTCTTGTCCGGGTGCGGCCAGCACTGGCGCGGCCACGCAGGCGCAGGGCCAGCCAAGTCAACAGCAGCACGGCAGCGCCGGGCAGGGCATACAGATCTAATGAGGGCAGCAGTTCCATTGGGCAGAGGGTGGCCAGCGCCACCTGGTTTGGACCTGCCCATTACATCGGCCACATGGGGCCGCAGCTTCAGCGTCGAAGAGTGAGCGAACGTGAGCCGATGTTTCAGCGCGGCATGCCGGGGAAGCCACCGCCCCCACCCCCACCACCGCCCATGCCGCCCATGCGCTTCATCATCTTCATCAGGCCACCGCCCTTCATCTTCTTCATCATGCCCTGCATCTGTTCGAACTGATTCAGCATGCGGTTGACTTCCTGCACCTGCACGCCGGCCCCGGCGGCGATGCGGCGCTTGCGGCTGGCCTTGATCAGTTCGGGCTTGCGCCGCTCCAGCGGCGTCATCGCGCAAATCATGCCTTCCATGCGCTTGACGTCGCGTTCGGCCCGGTCCATGTCGGCGCCGGCGGCCTTGGCCGTCAGCTGGCTGGGCAGCTTGTCCATCAGCCCCGCCAAGCCGCCCATCTTCTTCATCTGCGAGATCTGCATCAGGAAGTCGTTCAGGTCAAAGCCGCCGCCCGACTTCAGCTTGTCGGCCATCTGCTTGGCCGCGCCCAGGTCCACGCCTTTCTGTACTTCCTCGACCAGGGCCAGGATGTCGCCCATGCCCAGCACGCGGCCGGCGTGGCGGTCGGCGTCGAAGACTTCCAGGCCGTCGATCTTCTCGGACACACCCGCAAACTTGATCGGCGCGCCAGTGATCTGCCGCACCGACAGCGCCGCCCCGCCGCGGCTGTCGCCGTCCAGCTTGGTCAGGATGACGCCCGTCAGCGGCAGCGCATCCTTGAACGCCTTGGCGGTGTTGATCGCGTCCTGGCCCTGCATGGCGTCGACCACAAACAGCGTTTCGACCGGGTTCAGCGCGGCGTGCAGATCGCTGATTTCGGCCATCAGCGCGGCGTCGATACCCAGGCGGCCGGCGGTGTCGACCAGCAGCACGTCGAAGTAGTGGCGCTTGGCGTAGTCCAGCGCAGCCAGGGCGATGTCGCGCGGTTTTTGATCACCGGTGGACGGGAACCACTCGGCCCCGGCCTGGCGCGTCACCGTCTTCAGTTGTTCAATGGCGGCCGGGCGGTAGACGTCGGCCGAGACCGTCAGCACTTTCTTCTTGCGCTTTTCGATCAGGTGCTTGGCCAGCTTGGCCGTGGTCGTGGTCTTGCCTGCGCCCTGCAGGCCGGCCATCAGGATGACGGCTGGCGGCTGCGCGGCCAGGTTGATGTCGGCCACTCCCTCGCCCATCGTGGCCGTCAGTTCCTTGTGCACGATGCCCACCAGGGCCTGGCCCGGGTTCAGCGAGCTGGCCACTTCCTGGCCCAGCGCCTTGTCTTTCACGCGCGCAATGAAGTCGCGCACCACGGGCAGCGCGACGTCGGCTTCCAGCAGGGCCATGCGCACCTCGCGCAGCATGTCCTGCACATTGCTTTCGGTGATGCGCGCCTGGCCGCGCATGGTCTTGACCAGCCGTTGCAGGCGGTCGGATAGGGCGGAAGCCATCGGGGTTGGGGCCCCGCAGGGCAGCGCGGCCGGTGATTACACTGTGTGCATGATTCTATCGACGCCCCCGCCCATGCTGGCGCCCATGGGTGGGTTGTTGCTGGCCACGGTGGCCGCTGTGCTTTACGTGCTGGCCGCCTTGCCTGCGGCGTCGCTACGCCGAATCTCGACCGCGGCCCTTGTCGGCGGCTGGCTGCTGCACGGCGTGCTGCTGGTCATCGACATCGGTGGCGTTGGCCAGCCGCTGCCCGGCACGCGCCTGGGCTTTGCGCCCGTGCTGTCGATGACGGTGTGGCTGGTGATTGCGGTTTACAGCATCCAAAGCCGCTTCTTGCCCCTGCCACCTATCCGCGTGCTGCTGGCGGTGTGCGGCGTGGCGGCGGTGGTGTTGACTCTTTTGTTCCCGGGCGAACTGCGGCAGTTGTCTTCGCCGCTGGCGCCGCTGCACTTCGCGCTCGGCGTCGGGTCGTACGGTCTGTTCGGTGCGGCTGTCGTGCATGCCACCTTGCTGGACCGCGCCGAACGCAGCTTGCGCAGCGGTGGCAGTGCGGCTGCCGGCAGTGCTGGCGGTGCTGGCGGTGCTGGTGCGCTTGGCAGCCAGCGCGGCGCGCTGGGCATGCCCTTGCTGCAACTCGAAAAGCTGACCTTCCGTTTCGTCCAGGCCGGGTTCTTGGCGCTTTCTGCCACCTTGCTGCTGGGTGTGGCCACGTCCACCGTCTGGCACTGGGACCACAAGACCGTGTTCTCGTTTTTGGCTTGGGGTGTGATCGCCGGCCTGCTGGCTGGCCGCCACTTCCGCGGCTGGCGCGGCCGCCGCGCCACGCGCTGGCTTTATGTGGGTGCCGCACTGCTGCTGCTGGCCTATGTGGGGTCGCGCTTCGTGATCGAGGTCATGATGGCAACGCCGGCCGCCTGATGCGCCCTGGCCTGCCATGAAGTATCTGGTCCTGCTGGCCATCCTGGCCGTGGTGGTGCTGTTGTTCTTCGGCCGCGGACGCGGCAAGCCGCCCGCAGATCGCCAGGCACCGCCGCCACCCAAAGCCCCGCCACAAGCGCAAGCCGAGGTTGAGGCCACCGAGATACTGGCCTGTGCCCACTGCGGCGTGCACCTGCCGCGCAGTGAAGCCGTATTCGACCTTGCCGGGCGACCCTACTGCGGCCCCGAGCACCGTGCCAGCGGGCCGCGCTGAGCCCGACCCGGCCAGCGGCGAGCGCCGCGGTGGCAACCGCCGCCGCACCGATCGCCGCATACCTCAGGGCCGTCGCCGCGAGGACTCCCTCTTCGACGCCACCAGCAGCGTTGACAGCCAGAGCGCCGACGGCGAATCGATGTTCGACGCTGGCTGGCTGGCCGCTGGCGACCCCGCGCCCGACAGCCGGCAGCGCCGTCGCCAGGCGCACGATGCCGCCACCCGACAGGACAGCGCCTTGGCCCGCGTGGCCCGCGCCTACGCCGCTGCGCGGGCCGTCATCGGCCTGGGTCTGGTGGCTGCGCAGGGCGCCAGCAGTCTGCTGGGGGCGGGCGCGTCCGAATGGGTTGCCCTGTTGTGTGTGGCCTATGCCGTGCAAGCCATCAGCCTATGGTTGTTGCCACGTGCCGGGCTGACGGCCCGGCCGCCGCTTGAGGGCGGGCGCAAGCGCCCGTGGCTGTCCACGCTGGGGGTGGACCTGGTCTGCTTCAGCGCCCTGCATGTCCTGGCCTTGGGGGCCAGCTTCAACTACGGCGCCCTGCTGGCCTTGCCGGTGCTGATGGCGGGTGTGCTGACTTCGCGTCTGCAGGCCCTGGGCACGGCCGCAGCGGTAGCGTTGCTGTTGCTGTTCACTGCCTGGATCGCGGGTGCGGCCGGTGGCAACGGGCCGGCCCTGCTGCTGCAGGCCGGCCTGGCCGGGCTGGGCCTGTTCATCATCACACTGCTGGCGGGTGAACTGGCCAGCCGTCTGGCCGGCGAAGAACAGGCCGCACGTGGCAGCATGGAACTGGCGCGCCAGCAGGCGCAACTGAACCGTCTGGTGATTGAAGAAATGGCCGACGGCGTGCTGGTGGTCGACAGCCGGCTGCGTGTACGGGCTGCCAACCCGGCGGC
>JBBQAW010000164.1:0-8892 GCA_038316815.1 Burkholderiales bacterium | reverse complement strand
TCGCGGGCCACTGGCAGGGGCTGGGACGGCTGCGGATGCGCCGCCTGCCGGGCCAGGGCTCGTGCTGCCGCCACCATCGGTGCCAACTGTTGCCGCAGCAGCCACCAGACCAGACCGCCCACGAGCAAGGTCAGGGCTGCGGCGGCAGCCAGCATGCGTCGCTGCATGCGCTCGATGGGGGCAAAGGCCTCGTCGACGGGCAAAGAGGCGACGATGTCCCAGCCGGCGGCCGGCACGCGGCGGCCGGAGTTCAGCACGTCGGTACCGAGCTGGTTCTTCAGCACCACCGTGCCCTCGTAGCCCTGCATCAGGCGGTCGATCACCGCGTTCGCGCCGGGTGGCGGCAGCGCCTGCATCACACGGCTGCGGTCGCTGGACGTGACGATCAGGCGGTGCTGGGCAGATACGACGTGGAAGCTGCCAGTCTCGCCATGCCGGTGGCTGGTGATGGTGTCCAGGAAGTTCGACCGCCCCAGGTCAGTGACGCCAGCGACCGCGCCGATCACCCGGCCCGTACCGTCCCGAACCGGCGCGGCCATCACCAGCACCGGTGTCCCCAAGGGCTTGCCGAGCACTGGCCGGCCGACCACCGTGCGGCCGCTCTCCAGCGCGGTGGCCATGTAGTCGCGGTCGCGGTAATCGATACCGACGCGACGAAGCTCGCGCGGCGTCGAGGCGATGGCGACACCGTCCATTCGGGTGACGAAGCTGCCACGGTTGAACAGTTGTGCGGTCAGCGTGTCCTGGTCCAGCAGGGACTGCGTTGCGCCGGCGTCGGCTAGCACCGGGCCGGCTTTGGCGGCCAGTTCTTCCAGGCTCTGCAGCCTGACCGCCACTTCGCCAGCCACCTGGGCGGCCAGCACGGTGACGGTGGACAGCTGTTGATCGCCCACCAGCACTTGCATGTCCTGGCGCAAGAGCCGACTGGCGTACCACGTCATGGCCCCCAGGCCGAGCACGAAGACCACCAGGATCCCCATCGTCACTCGCGTCTTCAGAGATCGCGGCTGTAGCGCGGCCCAGTCCAAGTGGCAGACCCCTTCGTACTGACTGTGCGTGCCGGCAGACGGCCGACGGCCAGACCAGAAATCAGTAACGTCAATCAGTGTATCGATGTGCGGGCCTCGAACCAGACCGCGTTTGAGAAGTAATGCCTTCAGATCTCGCGCCTCTCGAACCACGGCGTTTACCAGCCGCGGAAAGCTCGCGCACCTTCAACCACGACTAGGCATTTCCGCTGGCCTTGGCTTTGCCGTCAGGCGTGCGCGGCACGATGACCTGCTGCGACGACTTCCAGGTACGGATCCGACGTCCAGCGGAAGCAGTCGGCCTGACTGGCGGCATGTCGAACGGCAACTTCCGGGTGCTGAGAAGTACTGAACGTGCCGGCCAGAAGTTGCCGCTGGCGACGGGCAGCTTTGACGCCACTCGCCCGACTTACGCTTTCTAAGGAGTTGGGGGGTCGCCCCGACCTGCTTGTGCTCGGGGAACGACTCAGAAAAGCCGGGAGCCCGCCGGTGCTTGAGACATATTCAGCCATGTCAAAGAATGCAGGCATTGCAAGGGGAGGAAATAGAGATGCGTCTACCGTGGATTGCTTTCCTCTGGCCGCTGCTCGCGGGCGCGTCCGAACCGATGAAGGTCGCGCCGTTCTCACCGCAACCGCACGTACAGCGCATCGCGGATGCAGGACGACTGTGGTCGCGCCTTCAATGGGTGCACCCGGCGCTGGCCGATGGCCGCATTGACTGGGATCTCGCCTTGCTCGACGCCCTGCCCGCCATCGCAGCAGCTGATTCCGATACCGCCAAGGTCGCAGCGTTGCAGCTTTTGCTGGCACCATTGAACGACGAGGTGGCGCGCGTCGGGGCGCGCCCCGCGCCGATTTACGTTAAGGCGTCCGACGCACCACCCAGTGCTCAAGTGCTGGCCGACGGCACCTTGCTCGTGACAGCGCATCGCCTGTCGGCTCCGTGGGGTGATGAGTTCGCCCCTCGCATCGAATCGCTTCGCTTCGCGAGGCCCTTGCGCCGGCCCGCGCGGTGATCTTCGACCTTCGGCCGACAGCAGCCAGTTGGTACGGTCCGGCAGACATGGTGGACCTTCTTCTGCCAGACCTCATCGACCGGCCACTGAGCCTGCCCGCCGCGCGTGGACGCCTGCATCAGGGTTATCTGCCGCAAACGGGCAGCACCTCGGGCGGCTACTTCAGCGCCTGGCTGACGCAGGCCGCACCTGCCATCGTGCCCTCAGCGACTGCGCGGTTGCGGCCCCTGGCCTTCATCATCAACGCCGCGACAAGCGTGCCGCCTTCGGTGCTGGCATTGCAGAAGGCAGGGCTCGCATACGTCGTGGCCGAAAGCCGTCCGGATCCGAGCTGGGCCGTGCCGGTTCAAGAATTCGACGTCGGCGGTACACCGGTGCGGTTTGCCGCCGGCGAGCTAGTGTTCGAAGACGGTCGAACCGGCTTCGGCGCGGATCAGATGCTGCCCGCTTCCACCGACACAGGCCTGGAAAGCGCCGCAGTCCGCAGCGCGGCCGCACTGATCGCCAGCGCGGTGCGTCCCGGGCTGGGCATCGCCTGGCGACCGCTGGCACCGCTGGCGCGCTGGACGCCCGACCGTCGCTGCCCTGAGCCTAGTCTGCCGCCCCTCGCTCTGCGGCAGTTGGCAGTGATCCGGCTGAAGTCGGTCATCGACAACTTCTTCCCCTACAAGGCCTTGCTTGACGCGCCCTGGGATGCGGCACTGCCTGAGTTCCTCGCACGCATGGACGCTGTATCAAGCGAGGGTCAGTACGCGCTGCTGTTGGCCGAGATGGCGGCGCGTCTGCACGACAATCACGTTCGCCTGATCGGTGCCTCGTTTGATCGCGCACTGGGCGAGGCGGCGCTGCCGCTGCGGCTGGCCGTCGTGGATGGGCGCGTCGTCGTGAGCGAGTTGCTCGACTCCTCAGGAGCATAGGGCGTCAGCCCTTGGGACGAGATCGTGTCGATCGATGGCGAGCCGGTCGCTGCGGCCAGAGCACGGCTGGAACGGGTTCTCTCCTGGGCCAATGACGGCACTCGCGAACTGAACCCGGTGCGGCGCGGGCTAGGGCGGGGCGCTGATGGCAGCGTGGCGCGCCTGAAGCTGCGCGGTTTCGACGGCGCAGTGGTCGAGCGCACATTTGTACGCTCGAGAGCGCACTCGAAGGC
This sequence comes from Burkholderiales bacterium, assembly GCA_038316815.1. GTDB lineage: Bacteria > Pseudomonadota > Gammaproteobacteria > Burkholderiales > Burkholderiaceae_C > Rubrivivax. The sequence continues at coordinate 5,696 of JBBQAW010000164.1, read as the reverse complement.
AGCGCGCGAGCGCCGTCATGGCGACGTGGTGCGGCTGCTGCCGGGTGGCATCGGCTACGTGGACCTCGACCGCCTGACGCAAGCACAGGTCGAGGCCATGTTCGAGCAGTTGAAGGACACGCGCGCCATCGTGTTCGACATGCGTGGTCATCCCCAAGGCACAACCTGGTCGATCGCGCCGCGGCTGAACGTAAAGGGCGCGACGCTGGGGCCGATCTTTGAGCCGCCGCAATTGCAGGCAGGCACGGGCTGGGACGAGCCCGGACTCGGCCGGTGGGTGCAGCCTTTTCCGCCGGGCGACGGCAAGCCGCTTTACCATGGCCGCGTGGTGATGCTGATCGACGCCAGAACGCAGAGCCAGGCCGAGCACACCGGCCTCTTTTTTGAGGCTGCATGCGACCTGATCTACGTGGGCAGCGCCAGCGCCGGCTCGAACGGCGACGTGACGCGCCTGGTGCTCCCTGGCGCTCTTGAATTGACGTTTACCGGCCAGGGCGTGCGCAGTTCGGACGGTCGGCAATTGCAACGCATCGGCCTGCAGCCTCACATTGCATCAATTCCCACCCTCGAAGGCCTGATAGCGGGTCGCGACGAAGTGCTTGAACGGGCTGTTTCCTTCTTCGAAACAGGGCGCTGACACGATTTGGAGGCAGCGAGTGGGCGATCAGGCTCAGCGAGATCCCCGATACCGTATTCCTCTTTCACGCTCTCACCTGTAGCGCAGAGGTATTCGGGTCTGACAGAGCGAACCGTCGATAGTCGTTCCGGTGGCCACAGTTGGAGGCGGCGGCAACAGTTGTTGGATCATGCGCTGCACGGAGGACTGCTGCCGGGCGTGTGGATGATTGGCTGGTCCCGGCCATCAAGAGCCATCCACGACTGGCGGCTCTACGACAGACCGGGGCACGTCGGTCGTCGTAAACCGGCAATGAACGCGTCCACATTAGCCGCAGCGCGCTCTGTGGCAGGCGGCAAACTGGGTCTAACCTGACGCTCAAAGTTTCCAGGCCCTTGTTCAGAGGTGGCAGTCGGCGCGGGCTTGGGCAGCGTCTATCTTGCCTGCCCGTGCGGCGGCAGAGAAAACTGTTGTGCCAGCGCAGCCGACTTGCCGCGCAGCAACCCCAGGTCGCTACCTACGGCGACCATGTTTACCCCTTGTCCCAGATACCGATGGGCGTCCGCTTCTATGGGCGCCAAGATGCCCACCGCCTTTCCGGCCCGGGTTGCTACAGCCACGACGGCAGCGATGGCCGCCTGAACCTCGGCATGGTCGGGGCGGCCGAAATGGCCCATACCTGCAGCCAGGTCCGACGGGCCGATGAACAAGGCGTCCACACCGTCGACCGTGGCAATGTCGCCGGCGGCGGCAACGCCCGCCGGGCTCTCGATCTGCACCACCACGGCGATCTGCTCGTTCACGCCGGTGAAGTAGTCCGATATGGCGCCATAGCGGTTGCCTCGTTGCGCGACCGACACCCCGCGCACACCCGCGGGCGGGTAGCGCGTGGCAGCGACGGCTGCGCGTGCTTGTTCAGCTGTTTCGACGAAGGGAATCAGGAAGTTGTAGAAGCCGGCGTCCAGCAAGCGCTTGATGACGACGCTGTCGTTGGCGGGCGGCCGCACCACGGGCGCGCTCGGGCTGTCCTTCAGCGCCATGAGTTGCGGTATCAGCGACAACACGTCGTTGGGCGCGTGTTCGGCGTCCAGCAACAGCCAATCGAAACCGGCCAGGCCCATGACCTCGGCCGTGAGCGGGCTGGCCAGTGACAGCCAGCAACCGATCAACCGTTCACGCGCAAGCAACCGGCGGCGAAAATCGTTGGGGTAGGCGACATACGCGGGTTTCATGGGCGGGGTGAGAGCAGGGGATGGTTGTCAGACATCCTACTACCAGATCATCGTCAACGGGCCCCCGATCTTTCCCGAACGGGCGCATTCAACGTCGGCCGCTGATCCATGCTGTGCCATCGCGGCGTGTTGACCGCGGCGTGTCGACCGGAGCCTGCTGACCGCGGACTGTTGATCGCGGCCGGTTCAGCGCCGCCTGCGCATCGCAGGCAGTCATCTGCACGTCTACTGGGTGACTGCAGCCGCGTCGAACCCAGCGCGCTCGGCCGAGCGGCGGCGCCGTTCCCGGCTGTTCACCAGGTGCATGCGCATCTGTGAACGCGCCGCCTCGGCGTCGCCGGCCGCGATGGCGTCAAAGATGCCTTCGTGCTCTAGCTGCACGCGACGCAGGTAACCCCAGTGCGCCGTTTGAACGCCATCGGGCGGTTCGATGCCCAGCCGGGCGCGCGGGATGCTGCGCGGCCCCAGCGCGCCCATCAGGCTGGAGAAATGTTCGTTCTGGGTTGCGCGGCCGATTTCAAGATGAAAGCGGAAATCCAGCTCCACGGCGTCTTGTCCGGCTTCCATGGCCGCGGACACCGCGTCCAGCGCCTGGCGCATGCGCTGCAGGTTCTCGGGCGTGCGGCGTTGCGCGGCCAGGCTGGCGGCCTCGCTTTCCAGGCCGATTCGCAACTCGAGCACGGCAATGACGTCACGCAAGGTCGCCACCTGTTCGGCAGTGACGCGAAAGGCCAGCCCCTCGTCGTCGGCCGGCGCCAGCACGAAGGTGCCGATGCCGTGCCGCGTGGCGACCAGCCGCTGGGCCTGCAGCATCGACAGTGCTTCGCGCACGACGGTGCGACTGACGCCGAATTCGACGCGGATTTCTGATTCCGGCGGCAGCTTGTCACCGGGTTGCAAGACACCGGTGCGAATGCGCTCGCCCAGCGAAGCCACCAGCACATTGGCCAGGTTCTCTTGCGCCCGGCGCTGCGGGGCGATGGAGGCCCCGACTTGGGAGGGTGGCATGGCGGGTGGCTGCATGTTCAGCGCGGATTTTGCGGGCTGTTCAGCCCGGTTTGCGGGTTTTCCCAAGCCGTATGCCCTTGACAGCGGAGCAGGCATCCGCAAGAGTTTGGTTGTCTGACAACTGATGAATATCTTGTGGCCAGTATAGAACCGATGATGCACTTCGACCGCGTGGGCGATGTGCTTTGCCATGTGGGGGAAAGCCCGCTGTGGTCGCCAGTCGATCAACGGCTGCATTGGGTGGACATCGAAGGCCGGCAGGTCCACCGTAGCGGCCCGGCACCGCGTGGCGAAGGCTGCTGGGCCCTGCCCGAGCGACCCGCCTGCCTGGCCCTGCATGCCGGCGGCGGGCTGGTCTGCGCGCTGGAATCGTCGGTCGTGCACTTGACGCTGCAGGATGGCGGCCAGTCTTTGATGGCCCCTATCGCGGCTGTGCAGCACGCTGCCGATGGCATGCGTTTCAACGACGGCCGTTGCGACCGCCATGGCGCGTTCTGGGTCACATCGATGGTGATGAACATGGGCCGGGCGGCGCCACTGGGGCAACTGTTCAGGCTGGGCAGCCAGGGTATCGAGGTCGTGGACGTGCCACCCCTGGTCGTGCCCAACGGGCTGGCATTCAGCCCCGACGGGCGCACGCTGTATCTCAGCGACAGCCATGCCACAGTGCGCCGCATCTGGCGCTTCGCCCACGACCCGCTCGATGGCCGGCTGGGCCCGCCCACCCTGTTCGTCGACATGAACCTACACCCTGGCCGGCCGGATGGCGCGGCCGTGGACACCGACGGCTGCTACTGGACCTGCGCCAACGACGCCGGCCTGCTGCACCGCTTCCGGCCCAACGGGCGGCTGGACCGGTCCATCGCGGTGCCGATGAAGAAGCCGTCGATGTGCGCCTTCGGCGGGGCACAGCTGGACGAGCTGTTCATCACCAGCATCCGCCCTGCGCAAGCCGCTGCGGCCCCTGGCGCTGAATCTGCCGACGCCGCCTGGGCCGGCGCCACCGTGGTGTGCCGGCCTGGCCAGCAGGGCCTGCCGGAACGACCCTGGGCGTCCAACAAGAGACATAACCATTAACACTGACGGAGACAAAAATGCGCCATTCACGAACTCTCAATGCACCTCCGCATGCGCACGGACTGCGCCGCTCGCGACTGGCCTGGGCTGCCGCGTTGTCCGTGCTCAGCGTCGGTGCCCTGGCGCAAACCGCCCCGGCGATACCCGCCGCATCTGCGCCCGGGCCCACCACCCCCATCACGACCACCACGCTGACCGTCACCGGCATCCGCGCCTCGCTGCAGCAGGCGGCCGAAGTCAAGCGCAATGCCCCGCAGGTGATGGACGTCATCACCGCCACCGACATCGGCAAGCTGCCCGACGACAACGTGGCCGAAGCCTTGCAGCGTGTCACGGGCGTGCAGGTGACGCGGGTCTTCGGCGAAGGCCAGTCGGTGTCCGTGCGCGGTCTGCCCCTGGTGCGTGTGGAAGTGGACGGGCGCACCTTGCTCGGCTATTCGGCGCGCTTGTCGCCACCCGAGAATGAACAACTGGGCCGGAATTCCGGCCTCGACACCGTGCCTTCGGGCCTGTTTGGTCGCATCGAGGTGCGCAAGTCGCCCATCGCCGCGCAAACGGAAGGCGGCCTCAGCGGCAGCATCAACCTGATCACCCCAAAGCCGCTGGACTTCAGCAAGTTCACCGCCTCGGCGCGCTTGCAGGGCACCTATTCCGATGGCACCCAGAAGTTCGAGCCCGGCATTCAGGGCCTGGTGGCGCAGCAGTTCGACGAGGGCCGCATCGGCGCCTTGCTGGCGGTGGACTACACCCGGCGCACCACCCTGACCCAGGCCTTCGAGCGCAACAACTTCTTCACCCGCACCCGCATCGGTGCCGGCACCGCACCCGGTACCAGTGCCGATCTGAACGGCAACGGTGTGGCCGACCTCAGCGGCGACCGGCTGCATTACGAACAGTTCGTCGTCGACCGTTCACGCGTGGGCATCAACGGTGGCTTGCAGTGGCGGCCCAGCCCGACGTTCAACGTCTTGCTGGAAGGCATCTATTCGAAGATGAAAACAGAGCGCGAGCAGGACTTCATCGCCTGGCGCTACACCGGCAGGGCCATCACCAACCCGGCTTTCGACGGCAACACCATCGTTGCCGGCACATCCACGGGCACCTTGCAGCAGGCCGGACTGTTTCGCGCCGAACCCACCGAAAGCCAGTTGCTGGCGCTGAGCACGCAATGGAAGCCGGGCCAGTTCACGGTCAGCACCGACCTGAGCACCAGCCAGGGCAAGCTGGACCAGGTGATACGCCAGATCACGCTGGATTCGGTCAACCGCAACGTGCCCGGCACCTTCGACTACCGCACGGGGGTCGTGCCCAGCCTGAACCTGGGCACCTTCGACCTCAGCGCACCCGCTAACTACAACATCACCCAGGTGCGCGCCAACCGGCTGGTCGGCAGCATGGACGAAAAGGTGGCCAAGCTGGACGTGCGCTACGGCTTCGTCGACGGTTTCTTCAAAAGCGTCAGCGGCGGCTTGCGCTACCGCGAACTGGACGCCAAGTCAGAAGCCTTTCGCAGCCAGGTGGCGCCGGCGCGCGCTGAAGTGCTGCCCTACCTGAAGACGATTGACGCGAACGGCTTTCTCGACAGCATTCCGGGCAGCTTCCCGCGCGGCTTTCTCAGCACCGTTGCCGACCGCGACTTCATCTTGCAGCGTGCCACCAACGGCGCGCCGTTGGGCCGCAATGCCGCACGCGACTACGACCTGAACGAGAAGGCTCTGGCGCTGTACCTGATGGCCGACTTCGATGGCGAAATCGGCGGCATG
>JBBQAW010000163.1:0-8896 GCA_038316815.1 Burkholderiales bacterium | reverse complement strand
TGCGCGCGTCACCCCCCGGGAAGTCGCAACGCGCCGTGCCGTAGTCGGGCATGAACAGGGTGTCACCGACGAAGGCAACCGTCTGCGCAACGTGCGGGGTCGGGTCGGTCACGACATAGGTCATGCAGGCGGGTGTGTGCCCCGGGGTGTGCATGGCGCGCGCCTGCAAGCCGCCGATGGAGAAGGTCTCGTCGTCGGCAAACAGATGATCGAACTGGCGTCCGTCACGCGCGAAGTCGCTGCCGGCGTTGAACAGGCTGCCGAACACCTTCTGCACCGTGGTGATGTGCTGCCCGATGCCAAGCTGCCCGCCCAGCACCTGCTTCAAATAGGGCGCGGCCGACAGATGGTCGGCATGCACATGGGTCTCGAGAATCCACTGCACGGTGGCGCCCAGTGCGCGAACGCGGGCGATGAGCCGGTCGGCACTGGCCTGCGAGGTGCGGCCAGACTTCGGGTCGTAGTCCAGCACGCTGTCGACTAGCGCGCACTGCTTCGTACCCTTGTCGAGCACGATGTAGCTGACGGTCCAGGTGGCGGGGTCGAAGAAGGCATCGACCTGCAGGGCGCTGTGGGTGCTCAAGAGCCGCTTCCTGGCGCGCGGATTCAGCGACGCACCGGACAGGTGTTGATACCGAGCAGGGTGTAAACCGGGCAGAACCCGACCGCGCCAGTGAGCAGTGGCACAACGCCGATGTAGCCCCAAAGGCCCACGGTGCCAGTGGCGGCCAGGCCTATCAATGCCAGACCTGCGACCACACGCATTGCCCGGTCCAGCGTACCTTCGTTCGTCTTCATGTTCAATCTCCAGTGGTGTGTTTGACAAGCGTGACGGCAGTCACACTCAGTGAGATATCACAAAGCGTGCCAAAGCCATGCCACTAGGCGAGTCGAGTTGCAAGTGCATGATCTCTAACCCTTTTTTTTCGCACCTGATGACTGGCCTGGCTCAGGAGCGGGCTTGGTAACGACTTGGCAGTGGTCATTGGCAGCTGAAGGCAGCCGATTTGGCAGTGAAGGCAGTGCTGGCAGTGCTGGCAGTGACGCGCACAATGCCGGAACACGCCAAGCCGCCATGTCCGCAAAGAACACACCGTCAACAGCCACAGATGTTCACGCCCAGCGTGCCGCATTGCAGGTGCAGGCGCTCATCTCATTCCTGGAGCACGAGGCCCAGCCGATGATCGTGCTCGATCCGGACTACAACATCCTGGCCGCCAACACGGCCTACCAGCGCCAGTTCGGAACGGTGGGCAAGCCTGACATCGGGCAAAAGTGTTTTCGCGTCTCGCACCACTACGACGTGCCCTGCGACCAGGCCGGCGAGCACTGCCCAATGAAGCGGGCCTTCGAGATGAAGGGCCCGGACCGCGTGCTGCACATCCACCACACGCCGCGCGGGCCCGAGCATGTGGACGTGGAACTGCGTCCCATCCTCGACGCCGAACGTGAGGTCGTCGCCTATGTTGAGCGCCTGACGACCGTGCGCAGCGCCTCGGCACGGCCCAGCGCCGACGGCCTGGTCGGGCGCGCGCCGGCGTTCAATGCGGCGCTTTCGGCGGTGCAGCGCGTGGCGCCGTCGATGCTGCCGGTGCTGCTGCTGGGCGAGTCGGGCACGGGCAAGGAACTGTTTGCCCGTGCCGTGCACGAGGCCAGCGCGCGTGCCGATGGCCCTTTCGTGGTGGTGGACTGCTCGGGCCTGACCGAGAGCCTGTTCGAGAGCGAACTGTTCGGCTACGAAAAAGGCGCCTTCACCGGCGCGAACGCGCGCAAGCCGGGCCTGGTGGAAACAGCCCAGGGCGGCACGCTGTTTCTGGACGAGATGGGCGACGTGCCGCTGTCGATGCAGGTCAAGCTGCTGCGGCTGATCGAGTCGGGCACCTTCCGCCGCGTCGGCGCGATCGAGGCGCAACAGGCCGATTTCCGCCTGGTCGCAGCCACCCACAAGCCGCTGCAACAGATGGTGGCCGACGGCCGCTTTCGGCAAGACCTGTACTACCGCATCAGCGCCTTCCCGGTCCACCTGCCGCCCTTGCGCCATCGGGCAGACGACATCCCGATGCTCGTGGATTCTTTTCTGCAGCGGGGTGGCAGCGGCAAGCACCGCGTGTTGGTCGAGCCAGCGGCCATGGCCCGCATGCAGGCGCACGACTGGCCCGGCAACATCCGTGAGTTGCGCAACGTGCTCGAGCGTGCGCGGCTGTTTGCCGATGACGGCATCGTGCGCGTGGCGCACCTGCCCGATTGGCTGAGCCCGGGCGCGCCGGGTCTTGCAGCCGGCGTGACCGCGGCAGGGCTCAGTACAGCGCTCAGTACAGGGCTCAGTACAGGGCTCAGTAAAACGCTCAGCACAGCGCCCACCCAAGCCCCCCTCACCCCACGCCGCGCCGCGATCGACGACATCGAACTGCGCCGCCTTGCGCAGACATCGCACTGCACACGCAAGGAACTGGCCCGGCAGGCGGGCCTGAGCGAACGCACGCTGTACCGGCGGCTGAAGGCGCTGGGTCTGGCCTGAGCAGCTGGCGCCGGGCAACGCGGGCGATAGCATGCGCGCAGTGCGGACGGACGGCCCTGGCGGCAAGCAGTTGTTTGTCCGGTGCTTGGCTGGTACGTCTTGCGCCATGTGCAGCGCGTGATTGGCGCAAGCTTCGACGAGACCGCGCCGCTGAACACGATTCTTCGCGTGCGTTGCCCAAGCTTGCTGCTGCATGGCCGCGGCGACGCCACCATGCCGGTTGGCGACGCGACATGTTTGCTGGCTGCTTCAGGCACTGCGCGGGTGCTGCTGGCGGACATCGCGCTGCTGGTGCATGCTGTCCAGCTATTGGCGCCGCAGCCCTGTGCGCCTTTGACCCAGAACCAAAAGACACCATGAGCCTTGCAACTGAAGCGACTGAAACCGTCCCGCTGATCGACGACGAACTCGATGTCCTGGCAGAGCTGGTGCCCTTGTCCGGGCTGAACATCATCGAACTGGGCTGCGGTGCCGCGTTTTTGGCCCGCAAGCTGTTGCTGCGCCACCCCGACAGCCGCGTAACGGGGCTGGAGGTGGATGCGCGCCAGCATGCCAAGAACCTGGCCGCGCCACAGGCAGGCCTGCACTTCATGGCCGGCGTGGCCCAGGCCATTCCATTCGCCGACGCCAGCTTGGGCCTGGTGTTGATGCTGAAGTCCCTGCACCATGTCCCGATGCCGCTGATGGCACAGGCGCTGGCCGAAACGGCACGTGTACTGCGACCGGGGGGCCACCTCTATGTTTCGGAGCCGGTGTACGCGGGACCGTTCAACGAACTGATTCGGCTGTTCAACGACGAGGGGCTGGTGCGGGCAGCCGCGCAGGCCGCAGTCGACGCTGCGCTGCTGACCGGCTGCTGGCAGCAGGTGGCAGAACGTCGCTTTCATACGCCCGTGACCTTCACCGACTTCAATGACTTCGAACAACGCCTGATGCGCCCGACCTTCGCCGACCACCGCATCGACGACGCGATGCTGGTGGCCGTTCGGGCGGCCTTCGAACCGCACCTGGGTACGGGTAGCGCGAATACGGGTGGTGCGTATTTCGACAGGCCGATGCATGTGCGGCTGCTGCGCAGGACCTGAGGATGCGCGACAAGCTCATCGGCGCTTTGTTGGTTGTCCTGCAATTCGCCCTGCTGGCAGCACTTTGTGTCCCTGTCGCAGGGGTGTTGCTGGCTGGCGGCATCGCAGCAGGGTCGTGGTCCTGGGTACCGATCATGTTGGGGCTGGCCCTGGGCGTCTGGGCGCTGACGTGCAATCGGCCCGGCAACTTCAACATCCGGCCGACACCGCGCCTGGGCGGGCAACTGGTGCAGTCGGGCCCCTACCGCTGGGTACGGCACCCGATGTACGGCGCCGTGCTGTTGGTGGCTGTGGGTTGCGCCTGGGTCAGCGCGTCGCCTTGGGCCGTGCTTGAACTGGCGCTGCTTGCCGCTGTGCTGACCGTCAAGGCCACACTGGAAGAACGCTGGATGCTGACGCAGCATGCGGGCTACGCCGCATACCGCCTGCGTTCGCGACGGTTCATCCCCGGTCTGTTCTGACCCGGCTGACCCGGGTGACGGGGATGATGGCTGGTTTCAGGGTTTGCGCTGGGCGGCGCGCGCCTCGTCCTCGTGCATGTGCTTGAAGAAGTAGCGCACGAAGAACACGGCCATGCCCAACATGAAGAGGATGCCGGCTGCGCTCATCAAGCCGACGTCGGTGGTCATGAGTTCGGTGAGCAGTCGCATGCTGCGCTCTCCTGAAGTGGATGGTCTATTGGGCGCCCAACCGAAACCGTCGTGCTTGTCCCAGGTCAAACCAGCTTCAGCACCCGCCGCCCGCAGCCTTCAGAGAAAGCGCGCGAACTGCTCTATGTCTTCAGGAAACAGCTGCCCCGTCTCAGCGGCCAGCACGCGGCCATCGCGCCCCCGCATCACCGTCACGGGCAGTCCCTTGGGTTTGGGCAGAAGGCGCTCTACCGCCGGCGTTACCAGGCCTGCAGGAAAGGTGTAGCCCTTCTTGCGGAGGTAGCCGCTGGCGTCTTCGGCCTTGCGGTCGATCGACAGGCCCAGCATGCGCAAGCCGCGCCCCTTGTGGGCCAGCCAAAACTTGTCCATGAACGGCGACTGCTGGGCACAAAAAGGGCACCAGCTGGCCCACCAGTAGAGCAGCACCACGCGGCCTTCGGCGTCGGCAGCGCGGAAGGTGCTGCCATCCAGCAGTTGCACATCGGGCAGCGCCAAGAGGCTTCCCACCTGCGGCGCCGGCTGGGCCTTGGATTCGCCCTGCGCAACCGTCTGGGCCCAGGCGGGCGCCAGCAGAGAACTGGCCAACCCGGCCAGCGCCAAGCGGCGCGAACAGGCAGAGCGTGAAAGGGTGTCAGCTATGGCGGTCTCGGTGGCAGTTCGGATGACGCGGTAACGATGCACCGGGCGCTCCACGCAATCGGCGGGCGGGGCGCTGCCGTCGTCGGTGATTCCCCTGGAAGTTTAGCTCTGGCATACGCGCGTTCGAAGCGCAGCGCACCGTCCATTCATGGGTCTTGGGCAATGCAATGCAGCATGGCAGGGTCGAGGATGGGCACATGCTCTACACAATCCAGGAAGTGCCATAAAAGCAATTCGTTTAATGGTTCTGGCTTGCGGCTTCGTTGCCGTTCTTGGCTCAGCCTGGGCCCAAAGTGGCGCCGGCATGGGGCCGGGTCCGGGTGCCAGTGCGCCTGGCAAGGGCAAGGGCATGGGCATGGGCATGGGACTGGGCATGGGCGGCGGTCGCGGACCGGGCGCAAGGGCGGGTGCGGACGACACCCCGGGCTGGGCCATGATGTCGCCTGCCGAGCGCACCGAACACATCAACCGCATGGGTTCGATGAAGACGCTGGACGACTGCAAAGCCTACGTCCAGAAGCACCATGAGGAAATGGACGCGCGGGTCAAGGACAAGGGGGTTAAGGTCTACGCAAAGCCGCAGCGCGACCCGTGCGCGGGCCTGAAGCCCTGAGTTCGGGCAACGGCCAGGGCCGCAATTCCGGCAAGGAGTCCGCCGAACTCGATCCCTTCTGCGTCGCGGCTGCGCCGCATGGCTTGCTGACCGCGCAGCGGCTCTGGCGAATCGCTGACGCGCGGCTCACGGGCCGCTCAATCGAAAGCAGGCTGTTCGGGTTTGACCACGGGCTTGCCCGTGGCGGCCCAGGCATCGATGCCCCCTGCGATGGAAACGACATCGAGATAGCCCATGTCCTTCATCGCCGCTGCTGCCAGCGCTGCGCGGCCGCCGGTCTTGCAATAAAGCACCACTTTCAGGTCGCGAGCGGTCAGTGCGGGTGTGCCGCTGAGCTTGAATTCCAGCAGCCCGCGAGAGATGTGGACAGCTCCCGGCAGATGGCCGCTGGCGAATTCGTCGGCCTCGCGCACATCGAGCAGAAGGTCGGCGCGCAGCAGGGCCTCATCGGCCTGATCGGCAGGCACCTCCTGAACGCGGCTCTTGGCGGCGGTCACAAGGTCATGGGCGGTCTTCATGGGTGTCCTTTCAAATCATTTCTTTGGCGGCGACGTTGACGGGCAGATCGGCCTGCAATTGCTGCGCACGGCGTAACCGGGTGGTCTTGCAGTCGCTCTTCAGGCCCAGGGCTGGTGGCACGGCAGCCCGGACGGATGAGGTTCACGATCAGGTCCCCGCACGCGCGCCGAGCTTGCGCACGATTGTCTCCATCAGGCACCACTTCGTCAGCGCGCTTTGCAGCAGGTTGATGCCGACGAAGGCGGTGAAGGCCAGCCACCATGGGCTGACGAAGATGGGGCTGCCGGGAATGCCGAGTGCCAGCGACAGCAGGATGAAGGCGCCGGCGACGAGTCGAACGATTTGCCAGGAAGTCATGGTTCTTGCTCCTTAACTGGAAGGGGTGGGGGCGGGGTTGGGGGTCAGCCTGCTGGCATCGGGCTCGTCAGGATCGACAGAACCCGTGATGGCCGTGAGACGGTGGCGGTAGGCCACGTAGTACAGGATCGGGATCACGACCAGCGTCAGCATCGTCGAGACGGAGATGCCGAAGATCAGCGAGATGGCCAGACCATTGAAGATCGGGTCGTCAAGGATGAAGAAGGCGCCCAGCATCGCGGCCAGCCCGGTCAGCACGATCGGCTGCGCGCGGGTGATGGCCGAGCTGACGATGGCCTGCTTGAATTCCATGCCAGTCCGCACTTGCAGGTTGATGAAGTCCACCAGCAAGATGGAGTTGCGCACGATGATGCCGGCCAAAGCAATCATGCCGATCATGCTGGTGGCCGTGTACTGCGCGTGCAGCAGCGCATGCCCCGGCATCACTCCGATGATGGTCAGCGGGATGGGCGCCATGATGATCAGCGGCGTCAGGTAGCTGCCAAACTGCGCCACTACCAGCAGGTAGATCAGGATCAGCCCGACGCCATAGGCCAGACCCATGTCGCGGAAGGTTTCGTAAGTGATCTGCGATTCGCCGTCCCACTTGATGGCGTAGTCACGGTAGGGGTCGTCGGGCTGGTTGATGAAATATTCCTGCAGCGTGCCGCCGCCGGGCGTTGCGATAGCCGCAATCTCGCCACGCATCTGGAACACGCCGTACAGCGGGCTGTCCAGCGCGCCGGCCATGTCTGCAACGACGTAATTCACCGGCAGCAGGTTCTTGTGGAACACCGGCTGCTCGCGCACGGTGTCGGTGACTGTCACCAGTTCGCGGATCGGCACCAGCTTGCCGGAGGCGGCGCGCACGGCCAGTTGCAGCAGCGCGTTCAGGTCACCTTGGGCAGCAGGCGGCAATTGAATGATTGCGGCCGCGGGGTACTTGGTCTCGTCGTGCAGATAGGCGGTGGCCTCGCCGGCCAGGCCGGCGCGCAAGGTCGTGACGATCGCCTGCTGAGGCACGCCCAGCATCGACGCCTTCTGGCGGTCCACCAGCAGCATCGTCTTCGGCGCGGCCGCGATGCTGCTGTCGTCCACGTCAACCACACCGGGTGTCCTCTCGAACACCGCGCGCACAGCCTTGGCAACCTCTAGCCGACCGCTGGCCTCGGGCCCATAGATTTCGGCCACGATAGGCGACAGCACCGGTGGCCCCGGCGGCACTTCCACCACCTTGATGTTGGCGCCGAAACGCTGGCCAATTTGCTGCAGTGCCGGCCGCACACGCGTGGCAATGGCGTGGCTTTGCGCCTTGCGCTCGTGCTTGCCGACGAGATTGACCTGCAGGTCACCCACATCGCCACCGGCGCGCAGGTCGTACTGGCGCACCAGGCCGTTGAAGTTGATCGGTGCAGCGGTGCCGGCATAGGCCTGGTAATCGGTCACCTCCGGCACCGTGACCAGATAATTGCCAAGTTCGCGCAATACCGCGGCGGTTTGCTCCACCGGCGTGCCGGCAGGCATGTCGACGATGACCTGAAATTCCGACTTGTTGTCGAAGGGCAGCATCTTCAGCAGCACCAGGCCGGTGGCCGGCAGGGCCAGCGAGATGGCGATCAGCACGGCGATGCCCAGGCCCAGCATGCCACGGTTGCGCCCGCCGCGCCGTTCGTCCAGCAGCGGGCGGAAGATGCGCTCGAAGGTCGGTGCGATCTTGGCGGACAAACCCTGGTGCGCTGCTGGATGAGCGGCCGCGTGCGGCGCTGCGCCCGCCGCATCTGCCACTGGCCCCGGCGTGGCCTTCATCCACAGCCGCGCCAGCCAGGGCGTGACGACGAAGGCAATGGCCAGCGACAGCAGCATGCCCATGCTGGCGTTGATCGGAATCGGGCTCATGTAGGGCCCCATCAGCCCCGAGACGAAGGCCATCGGCAGCAACGCAGCGATGACGGTCAGCGTGGCCAGGATGGTCGGGCCGCCGACCTCGTCGACCGCGCCCGGAATGATCTGCGTCAGCGTGCGGCCCGGGTACAGGCCTTGATGCCGGTGGATGTTCTCGACCACCACGATGGCGTCGTCGACCAGGATGCCGATGGAGAAGATCAGCGCGAACAGCGACACGCGGTTGAGCGTGAAGCCCCAGGCCCAGGATGCGAACAGCGTCACCGTCAGCGTCAGGATCACCGCACTGCCGACGATGGCCGCTTCGCGCTTGCCCAGCGCGATGAAGACCAGGGCGACCACCGAGGCGGTGGCGAACAGCAGCTTCTGGATCAGCTTCTGCGCCTTGTCGTTGGCTGAGGCGCCGTAGTTGCGCGTTTCGGCCACCTGCACGTCGCCAGGAATGACGGTGTTGCGCAGCGCGTCCACGCGTTTCATCACGGCGTTGGCGACGTCGATGGCGTTCTCGCCGGCCTTCTTGGTGATCGTGATGGTGACTGCCGGATACTGCGTCGCCGGCGCGCTGGCTGAGCCAGCCACGCCGTGCCAGACATAGCGGCTGGGCGGTAGCGGG
>JBBQAW010000162.1:0-8937 GCA_038316815.1 Burkholderiales bacterium | reverse complement strand
TGACCCGCAGCGAGGCGCTGGATTTCATGATCGACACGGTCAAGGCCGTTGCCGGCAGCATCGGGCGCCCCGCAGTGGTGACGCCGCCCATGGACGGCAGCGCGCCATGAACGTCCTGCTGATCTCGCAATGCGACAAACGTGCACTGACCGAAACCCGCCGCATCCTGGACCAGTTCGCAGAGCGGCGCGGCGACCGCACTTGGCAAACCCCCATCACCCAGGACGGCCTCGACACTCTGCGCCGGTTGCTGCGCAAGACCGCCCGCAAGAACACCGCCGTGGCTTGCCACTGGATTCGCGGGCTGGACCACAGCGAGCTGCTCTGGACCGTGGGCGACGCCCGCCGCTTCAATGACCAGGGCGCAGTGCCCACCAACACCACCCAGCGCAACGTGCTGCGTGGCCAGGACCAGAACGACTGGCACACTGGCGACGACATCCACCTGCTGACGGCCCTGGCCGCGCTGCTGCACGACCTGGGCAAGGCCAGCCAGGCGTTTCAATGGCGGTTGGCGGGCAAGCTGACCGAGCGCAATGACTACCGGCACGAGTGGGTGTCGCTGCGGCTGTTTGAAGCCTTTGTCGGCGACGACGACGATGCCACCTGGCTGGGCCGCTTGGCGCAGGTTGAGCCGACCGGGCTGCCCGCGTGGCTTGACCGCTTGCAGCGCGATGGCGTTGACACACCCACGCAACCGCCCTTTGTCCGGCTGACCCATGCGCCACTGGCACAGGCGATTGGCTGGCTGGTGGTCACGCACCACCGCCTGCCGGTCAAACCCTCGTTCGACGACGACGGCAAACCGCGCTGGCTGGGTGCCAAAGATCCAAGCGCCAGTACTGCCAACCTGAAAGACGTGCTGAGCCAGATCAAGGCCGACTGGAACGAAACGCCACACAGCGCCGATGCCAAAGCCATCGCCCGGTACTGGTATTTCCCCGAAGCCTTGCCAGTCACCACGCCGCATTGGCACAAGCAGGCATCGCGCATCGCCGCGCGGTTGTTGAAGCTACTGGCACGGCCTGACCGAGGGCCGCAGCACCGTTGGCTGACCAACCCCTTTGTGATGCATCTGTCGCGCCTGGCCTTGATGTTGGCTGACCACCACTACTCCAGTCTGCAAGGCAAAGACCCTGACCGAACAAGCGTCCCACCCGGCTACCCGCTGTACGCCAACACCACGGGCGCTGGCCAGTACAACCAAACCTTGGACGAACACCTCATTGGTGTGGCCCGGGTTGGCGCCGAAGTCACCCACGCCTTGCCGCGTTTTGATGAGCATTTGCCGCGTCTGGGCAAACACCGGGTGCTGCGCCAGCGCGCCCAGGATGAGCGCTACCGCTGGCAAGACAAGGCCGCCGAAGTGGCCACCGCGATGCGCGAGCGCAGTGCCCAACAGGGCGCGTTCATCGTCAACATGGCGTCCACCGGCTGCGGCAAAACCCTGTGCAACGCCAAGCTGATGTACGCGCTGGCCGACCCTGAGCGCGGCATGCGTTGCGCATTTGCCATGGGCCTGCGCACGCTGACGCTGCAAACCGGCAGTGCCTTTCGCACGCTTCTGGGCTTGGGCGACGACGAACTGGCCATCCGCGTCGGCGGCACAGCCAGCCGCAAGTTGTTTGAGCACCACCAGAGCCTGGCAGAAGCTACCGGCTCGGCCTCCAGTCAAACGCTGATGGACGAGGCTGGCACAGTCGAATTCCTCGAAGGCAATGAAGACGCCCACCCGCTGCTGCGCCGCGTGATGCGTGACCCCGATGTGCGCAAACTGCTCGCCGCGCCGGTACTGGTTTGCACCATCGACCACCTGACGCCCGCGACCGAAAGCCAGCGTGGCGGCCGTCAGATCGCGCCGATGTTGCGGCTGCTCAGTGGCGACTTGGTGCTGGACGAGCCCGACGACTTCGATCTGGCCGACCTGCCGGCGCTGACCCGTCTGGTGCACTGGGCCGGCTTGCTGGGCGCGCGGGTCTTGCTGTCGTCAGCCACTTTGCCGCCTTCGCTGGTGCAAGGGCTGTTTGAAGCCTATGCCAGCGGTCGCCAGTACTTTCAGCGCAATCGGGGCGAGCGGCCGGGCGCGGCAGACTTGCCGCCGGCCGTGTGCTGCGCCTGGATCGATGAGTTTGATCAAAGCCAGGCCGATTGCGCTACGGCGCTGGCCTTTGAGCAGAACCACGCCCAATTTGCCCGCCAACGCCACAAACGCTTGGGCGACACAGACAAAGTCGTCGTGCGCCGCCAGGCTGAGTTGGTGCCGCTGAACCTCAACCCCGGCCGGATCGACGACGCACGGGCCGACGAGGTCGCCCGCGTGCTGCTGAACTCCGCCGTCACGCTGCACCAGCGCCACCACAGCAGCGACCCCGCCAGCCCGGACCTCGCCAACCCCAAGCGCGTCAGCTTTGGCCTGCTGCGCATGGCCAACATCGAGCCGCTGGTCGAAGTGGCGCTGGCGCTGTACCGGCTGGGGGCGCCTGACGGGCTGCGCGTTCACCTTTGCGTCTACCACTCGCAGTACCCGTTGCTGCTGCGCTCGGCGATTGAACGGCGGCTGGACAACGCACTCAAGCGCCACGATCCCGATGCCGTCTTCAAGCTCCCCGACATCCGCCAGCGCCTGGACGCCCACCCAGAGCCGGACCAGTTGTTCGTTGTGCTGGGCTCGCCTGTGACGGAGGTAGGCCGCGACCACGACTATGACTGGGCCGTGGTCGAGCCGTCGTCGATGAGGTCCATCATCCAGCTCGCCGGCCGGGTCATGCGCCACCGGACCGAAGCCTGCGCGGCGCCCAACATCCACCTACTGGACCACAATCTGCGGCACTTCAGCCACCGTGGGGAGGCAGCGTTTTGCAAGCCGGGCTACGAGCAGAACGATGGGAGCTTCCGCCTGGCGACGCACGCGCTGTCAAGCCTTTTGACCGGCGCCGAGTACCAGACCATCGACGCCCGGCCGCGCATCGTCGAGCGCCAAAAAGCCGAGCAGCGGCCCCAGCACAACCTGGTGGACCTGGAACACGCCCGCACCCGCGACCGAATGTTGCCCCGTGATGTCACCGCCACCCCCACCGAAAGGCGCCCCGCACGCGGCGCCTTGCCAACTCAACGGCCAAAGCTCAATGCCGCAAGTTGGTGGAATCTGTCCGCTCAAGACGCCTTGCTGACCGCCTTCTTGCCACAGCATCAACCCTTCCGAGAGGACAACGGCGCTGACGTGGACCTGGTGCTAATGCCCAACGAAGACGGCGACGACTTCGACCTGACGCGGGTCATCGATGCCGACAAGCGCCGGCGCGGCGCCAAGCCCCAAACCGCCAAGGTCAATTCACTCTGCCGACGGGTGCCGGCCTCCCAGGTGCAAGGCACCCGCATCGCGCCATGGGGCGCCACCGACTACATGGCCGAGTTGGATCGCCTGGCGACCGAACTCGACTTGAGCCTTGAGGAGTGCGCAGACACCTACGGCACCTTGGCCTTGCGCGATCACGACGACGGTTGGCGCTTTCATCCTGCGCTGGGGTTCGTGCCTTGGAAGGGGTGACAGCGAATGCGCCGGCCCAACGCCTGCCTGCTTGAGCTGCCTGTTCGGCAGTGGATGTGGATGACCAAAAGGTACTTTCCTGAGCTGCCTTGCGGCAGTGACTGCGAGCTTACCGTATGATCCCGTCAGCGCCTTTGAAGAAATTAGATATCCAAAATGTACTGGTTGAAAACTTTCCGCGATGCCCGTAGAGTTGGTGCCTTGGGGCGCTCATGCACCGTAAGTGCTCTTCATCAACGCCAACGGATCTTCGGATCCAACGGCAAAACCATGGGCGGGTTCGACGACCAAGGAGGATGCGGATGTGACGACAACTCACATGATCCGGTTATGAAATCGGCCGGGAAACCGGCCGCTTCACAAGCCCCCAAGGCCTTGCCTCGGGAAATCAAGCCTGCGACCCCAGGGTCGCCTTCAGCGACAAACACTTCATGGAAACGCTCAACCCTGTACGTCAGGACCAACTGCGTGAACTGATCGCCGGCTTTCTGCAAGAACGCCTGGCCGACAAGCACGACAAGGTAGCGCCTGACGACCCCAAATATGCCGAACTGCGCCAACAGTTCGACCCGCCAACCTGGCTGGCTGACGCCGCGCGGCGCGTCGGACAGCTTCAGGCGGTGACGCACTCGCTCAAGCCATTGCACCCGGACGCCAAGGGCACCAACCTGTATGTGGTTCCCAGCACTCTCGCGGACCTGCCCTTGATGGGTAGCCATTGCCTGGGCCAAAGCTTCGACCTGGACGTGGTGGGCAACGCCGCTGCGCTGGACGTTTACAAGCTTTTGAAGCTCGAACACGCCGGGCAGAGCTTGTTGTCGTTGTGCGAAGCGCGCGACCCGGACTTGGCAGCAGCGCTTGGCACCGAGCCCGCCGCCGCTGACGCCTGGATGACCGCCTTTGCCGAGCTGACGGCAGCGCGCGGCAAGCCGGCATCGCACACCCATGCCAAACAACTGTTTTGGCCGGCGGACGACAACTGGCACGACGACGCGGCCTACCACCTGCTGGCGCCGCTGTACCCCACCTCGCTAGCCCACCGCGTCTACGCCACCGTGCAGGACGACCGCTTCGGGGATGCCGCAAAACTCGCCCGCCAAGCGCGTCGCGAAGGCGGCTTCAGCGACCGTGCGGTGCACGAATACCCCCACCTGGCAATTCAGCAACTGGGTGGCACCAAGCCGCAAAACATCAGCCAACTTAACAGCGAGCGGCGCGGCAACAACCTGCTGCTGGCCTCACTGCCGCCGAGTTGGCGTTCGCGTGAAGTTTGGCCGCTGTTCGGTCAAGACTCGATGTTTGTGCGTTTTGGCAAGCGCAAGCCGGTGGACGAACCAGCCAAGCAACTGCGGTGGTTTCTTGAAGCCGATCCGCCCAAAAATCAGCATACTCGCGCCCGTGTTGACGAGTGGGTTGACACTCTGATCGACGAGTTGCTGTACTTCACTGCCGAGTTGCGCACCCTGCCGCCCGGCTGGAGCCAGGAGGCCGAGTGCCAACTCAGCGCCGCACAGCGCCATTGGCTGGACCCCTGGGCGCCACTGGCCGACGGCCAAACCAAGCCCGACGCCAAAGAAACCGAAGACACCATCGCCGGCCAATTTGCCAACTGGCTCAACGGCCGATTGCGCGACCCACTGCCCGTGGGCGACCCTGAAACCAGGGAGTGGAAGAAGCGCGCGCTGGACCAAATCAGCAGCGACGACTGGGAGTTGCGCGATGACGAATAACCCGCAAACCGACCCCGACGATTGGCACAACGCCATGCTGGTGCTGCCGCGCTTGCGCGTGCAAAACGCCAACGCCATTTCCAGCCCCATGACCTGGGGTTTCCCGGCAATCACCGCGTTTGTCGGCTTCATGGTGGCGCTGGAGCGTCGTCTGGGCGCCGACGCCGGTATCCGCTTTCTCGGTGTCGGCGTGATTTGCCACAGCTTTGACCCCCAGGTCACCACTGCGGGCTATACCCGAAGCTTCAGCCTGACGCGAAACCCGGTACAGCACGACGGCAGCACCGCTGGCATCGTCGAAGAGGGCCGGGTACACCTGGACATCACCCTGGTGCTGCGAGCGCAAATTACCGCGCCGCACCGCGAAGAGGCTCAGCGGCGCGCGTTGGCGCAGCGGGTGGCCGACACGGTAGCGGGCATGCGCTGCGCAGGCGGCAGTGTGATGCCGGCCTTGCCACTGCCAGGCACGCGCCCGGCCCGGCCGATGCTGGCGCAGGAGCCTGAGGACGACGAGGAGAAGGCCAAACTCTTTCGCCGCCTGTCCCGACGCTGGCTGCCCGGTTTCGCGCTTGTCGCCAGGGATGACCTGTTGCGCGACCGACTGTCCGCTCTCCAGCAAATCAATCCGCAAGCCACCGCGCTGGACGCCTGGCTAGACCTGTCGCGATTGACCTACCGTGCCAGCCTAAGCACCAAGATTGGCGACGCTGGCCCGGTCGAGACCGTGCAATGGGCCGCTGACCCACGCCAGGGCTGGACAGTGCCGATACCCGTCGGCTTTGCGTCGCTGTCCGAGCTGTACCCGCCCGGTGCGGTCTCGCGCGCCCGCAGCGCCAGCACCCCGTTTCGCTTCGTCGAGAGCGTCTATTCCATCGGTCAATGGGTCAGTCCGCACCGGCTGCGAAGCCTGGACGAGCTGGTGTGGTACGGCGATTTCGACCCTGAAACCCGTCTGTACCGCTGTCTCAACGGCTATGCCCCACCCGTTCAACCCTCGGCCGACTAGGCCACCGTTTGATTTCACTTAAGGAGAAATTCACCATGGCTACCGCTACCGCTACCGCTACCGCTACCGCCGCTGGCCTCAAGACCGCCTCAGTCCTGGCCTTTGAGCGCAAGCTGGACCCGTCCGACGCCCTGATGTTCTCTGGCCGCTGGGACGCCCGCGACACCGACGCCTGGTCGCCGATCACGCTGCGCGCCAAATCGGTGCGCGGCACGATCTCGAACCGTTTGAAGTCTGGCAAAGACCAAGACCCGGCCAAGCTGGACGCCGACGTGCAGAAACCCAACCTGCAAACCGTCGACGTGGCCACCCTGCCAGCCGACACCGACACCCTCAAGCTCAGCTTCACTCTGAGGGTATTGGGTGGTGCGGGCTTGCCATCGGCCTGCAACAACGCCGACTACCAGGCCAAACTGCTGGCCACCGTCAAAGGGTACGTCAGCGCCCAGGGCTTTGTCGAACTCGCGCGCCGCTACGCCCACAACCTGGCCAACGCGCGCTTTTTGTGGCGCAACCGGGTCGGCGCCGAGCAAGTGGCGGTGCACATCGCCCACAGCGTCCGAGGCCAAGCCAGCAAGGCCTGGACCTTTGACGCCCTGCAACTTTCCACCCGCAACTTCGACGCGCCGGCCGACAGCACCGACGCATTGGTCGAACTGGCGGGCTTGATCGCCCAGGGATTGGCCGGCCAATCTCACGTGCTGCTCACGGTGACTGCGTTTGCCCGTCTCGGTAACGGTCAAGAAGTCTTTCCCTCGCAAGAATTGATCCTCGACAAAGACACCAGCAAAAAGAGCAAAACGCTCTACGACGTGGGCGGTGTCGCCGGCCTCCACTCCCAAAAACTGGGCAACGCCATCCGCACCATCGACACTTGGTACCTAGAGGCCAACGAACTCGGCCCAATCGCCGTCGAACCCTATGGCTCGGTCACGACCTTGGGCAAAGCCTTTCGCAAGCCCGGCGACAAGCAGGACTTCTACACCCTGCTGGACGGTTGGATGCTAAAAGACAAAGTGCCACCGGTGGAACAACAGCACTTTGTGATGGCCACCCTGGTGCGGGGCGGCGTGTTTGGCGATGCCGGCAAAGACTGAGCACCATGGCGCACTACCTCGACATCCACCTGCGGCCCGACCCGGAGTTCAGCGCCGCCCATCTGCTGGCAGCGCTGTACGCCAAGCTGCACCGGGCGCTGGTGCGGCTTGAGGCCAGCAGCATTGGCGTCACCTTTCCGGGCCATGACGAATCGGCTCACCGTCTGGGCGACCGCCTGCGCCTGATCGGCCCAGTGGCCGACCTGACTCGACTGATGGCGCTGGATTGGCTGAGCGGCATGCGCGACCACGTCAACGTGGGCAGCACAGCGCTGGTGCCGGCGAATGCGGTGCACCGAACCTTGCGCCGGGTGCAAGCCAAAAGCAACTCGGATCGGTTGCGCCGGCGTCAGATCAAGCGGCATGGTCTGACGGAGGTCCAAGCCCGAGAGCGGGTGCCAGACAGCGCGGAGGATCGGCTTAGTTTGCCGTTTGTCCAGCTGACCAGCGCCAGCACCGGCCAGACCTTTCGGCTGTTCTTGCGTTTGAGCCAACCACAACCGGCTGCGGTTGCCGGCAGCTTCAACACGTATGGACTTAGTACCGGCGCCACGATCCCCTGTTTCTGACCCTTTTTTCTCGACGATGCCACAAACGCTTGTGAATCAAGCACTTGCGCGTCGTCAACTTGAAGAGGGTCGGTTGAAGGGGAATTCAACAAAAGAGAAGCACGACAACGAGTTAGCGTCTCTCAAGCCTTATTCACTGCCGCACAGGCAGCTCAGAAAGACTGGGGAATGCGAAAACGCAGGCCCCCCCGATTCACTGCCGCACAGGCAGCTCAGAAAGTGATCCGATTCGCCCCTGACTTGGTGGGTATATTCACTGCCGCACAGGCAGCTCAGAAAAGTTCCTGGACGGCCGTTTCCGCTGCCGCCTCATTCACTGCCGCACAGGCAGCTCAGAAAACGCTGCCCAGCGGCAAGGTGATGGTCTGCGAATTCACTGCCGCACAGGCAGCTCAGAAAGTGATCGTCAGGCCCTTGGGCGTGCGCTCACCATTCACTGCCGCACAGGCAGCTCAGAAAACCCGCCAGATGAGTTTTTCAATCCTCGATGAATTCACTGCCGCACAGGCAGCTCAGAAAGTGCCGATACCGGGGATGAAGCAAAAACCATTATTCACTGCCGCACAGGCAGCTCAGAAATGACACCGCATCGAGGATGGCGAGGATTGCCCATTCACTGCCGCACAGGCAGCTCAGAAAGTATCCGCAGTCCAAAATCAGGCAGGGCCACGATTCACTGCCGCACAGGCAGCTCAGAAATAGCTAAGTGAAGTGTCCCACCGCAGGGCATCATTCACTGCCGCACAGGCAGCTCAGAAAATGGTGGTGCTGACGTCGGCATGCCCCAGCAGATTCACTGCCGCACAGGCAGCTCAGAAAAACCCGGCGCGGCCTGGCAGATCGCTCAGCAAATTCACTGCCGCACAGGCAGCTCAGAAACTAGTGGACACAGATAACCATGCTGATACAGCATTCACAGCCGCACAGGCAGCTCAGAAATGTATGCGCTCACTGATCGGAGTCGAGCATGGATTCACTGCCGCACAGG
>JBBQAW010000161.1:0-9086 GCA_038316815.1 Burkholderiales bacterium | reverse complement strand
GCCACGCTTTGTCGTTGCGGCGCCTCGGCGATGAGACTTGAAGAGTTAGGGATTTCGCTTCCAGATTCCTTTTTCCTTGGAGTGTGTTCTCCATAGCTCTGAGACGTAATCCCAACCGTCTGGGAAATGCCACCCGAGCTTGACGAGCGCGAGTTCTATGTCAAGCGGCGCGACGACTCGAGTGCGGGGGTTGTAGGCCGCACCGGACAAGTCAAGGTAGCTCAGACGGCCAAGCTCGTCAGTAACTGGATATTGCAAGTCCCGTTCAAACTGCTCGACCTCGACCTCGGCCCTCAAGATGTCCAGGCTGACCTTTTCGCCCTCAACCTCCATTCTAACGATGGGTATGCCGGCGAAGTTCAACAGTTGGTTCTTCACGATGTCCCGGCGTTTTTGCATTGGGTCTGCATGGTGCTTTCCGTCGGCCTCAAACACCAGCCGCGGCGAGGCCCTCGTGCTGTCAACGATGACGAAATCCAAGGACATGGCATTGACCTGGACACCATCGACCACCATCGATGAACTTTGCACATCGATCACGCGCGTCAAGCCGACTTCTGCAAGGACGTGCATGCGGCAGGTTCGGTTCTGCAGCAACATGAAATACTCTTCCAGCACGTTATAGAGGTGCCGTTCCCAAGGATTCAGCACCTCGAGCCTTGCAGCAGCGGTCATATCGCGTGTCCTCCACGATGATCGAAGTGGCGACTATGCCAGCGTCTGCCGTTCTGACTTTTCTCTTCGTCATCGCCTTTTCTGCAGCGCTGCTTGGCATAGCTCGCATCGAGCCAACCTCGTCAGCGTTGCACTTTGAAGCGGGCGGTCGCAGATGACTGCTTCTGGCCGTCAGTGTGAGTTCGAAATCGAACCAGAAAGCTGACTTTCGATGCGCGAACTCGGCCGGCCGGGGTAAGCTTACGGCGATTTCCGGGTAAACCCGGTATCGGCCAGGAGCGGGTGCTGCTGAAGGGCGGCTACACGGCATCTCATCGAGTCCCGCCTGTTCACTCGGATCTTTGAGATCGACCCCAAAAACGGTCCGAACTGCGGCGGCGAACTGAAGATCATCGCGGCGATCCTCGAACAGCCAGTGATCGACAGGACCCTCGCGCACCTGGGTCTACAGGCCCGGGCGCCGCCGCGCGCGCCAGCCCGTCGGTCGCAACTGCAAGCGGCCTCAGAACCTCCAGCCAATACGTTTCAGACGGCCCGGTTCCCAGAGCCGAGGGGATCGGCTGAGCTAGAGCTT
The DNA here is from genome assembly GCA_038316815.1 of Burkholderiales bacterium. Taxonomy (GTDB): domain Bacteria; phylum Pseudomonadota; class Gammaproteobacteria; order Burkholderiales; family Burkholderiaceae_C; genus Rubrivivax. The sequence continues at coordinate 7,837 of JBBQAW010000161.1, read as the reverse complement.
CTCGGAGCCGAGGTTTGGCGCCCGATCGCTCGGGAAAACACCAGCGCGTCCACTACGACAGAGGCTCACAGAGGAACTTCAGGGCTGCGTCGGCTTTCAACGTGCGGCAGCTAGACCCAAGGACCGCCTCGATGGGTGATCGAGAGCCTTGCCTGGGGGCATTTGGGAGAAGAAAGGGCGTTTGAAAAACCTGTCCTCAGCCTTGGCTGCCAGCCAGCAGGGGCGCGGCAAGGCCCTGGCATTGCAGGCTGTGGCCGCCTTGGACAGCGACTCAAGCCAGGACCCCTGGCGGATCCGCGCCAGGCTGCTGGTGGTGCGCGCCGACCTGGCTTTGAACGACACGGCGGCGGCGCTGGTTCAGGCCCAGTTGGCGATTGCCACGGCCCAGGCCTTGTTCACTGACTTTCCGGACAGCCACCGTCGCGGCCCGGCCCACGGCATGCTAGGCTAGGTGCATGCAGCCCGCAGCGCGGCGTCCTTGGACCAGGCGGCCTTCACCGAAAGCCTGAAGCAGCTTGAGGCTGCGCTGGGGCCCGACGCGCCTGCCACGCAGCAAGCCCGCGCCCGGCTGCCCGCGCGCTGAGGTGGCCGCATTTGACGGTCGGCGTACCGAGGGCCGCGGGTGGGCGTCAACAGGGCGCGTGGAGCGTGCTGCCGTCTCAGAAGGCCCCGGCGCCGCCCCACCGCGTGCCGGCCGGCACCCTGGCCTAAGCCAGCGTGGTTCGGCGCAGGCCGATCAAGCCCAGCACGCCCATGAGCATCAGCCCCCAAGTGCCCGGCTCGGGCACTGCCGTCACACGCAACACGCCTGAGCTGTAGATGTCCGAAGCGTCCCAGTTCAAGCCCGCGCTCAGGCCGGGCAGGGCGTAACCGTCGAAGCTGCCGACGGGCGCCTGGGCATAACTGAACAGCGCGAATAAGTCGCCCGCACGGGGCACAAAGCCGTTGATCAGGCGCACCTTCAAGAAGCTGTTGACGTCAAACAGCACGCTGCCGCCGAAGACGATGCGGTCGTGCTGGCTGCCCGCCGCCAAACCGCCCAATTCCATCGTTAGCTGGCTGTCGAACTCGACATTGCCCAGTAGCACTTCGGCCGGTGAAGCGCCGGGCGAATAGCCGCCTTCAAAGCGGTGTGCGCCGCTCAGCCCCGTGAAGTCGCCTTTGCCAGAAACGGCACCGGCGTAGACGATGCGCCCGCCGTTGCTGACGCGCACTTCGCCGTCGTTGACCAGCCCGTCCCAGACTTTCAGGTTCGCGCCATCGGTGGCGTGCATCAAGCCGCGCGTGCCGTTGTAGACCTCACCACGAATGTTGGCCGGGCCATTGCTCGCCAACACCAGGCCGGCGCTTTCCATGCGGTTGGCGCCGTAGCCCACCTGCAGCGTCCCGCGCTGGATTTCTATCCTGGCCCCGCCTTGGTTGACCATGCGCCCTTCGAAGCTCAGGGTGCCGCCGTCCTGAATCCGGGTGCGTGAACCGTCCGCCATGGAATGCACCGTGCCGGCCAAGGTCAGGTTTTGCCCTGCTCCCACCTGAACGCCCGCTGCGCCGCCGCCGCGATTGAGCAAATTGGCTTCGATGCGGCCACTGCCCGTGACCAGGCCGCGGTTGTCCAGGCCACCGTCCATCGTGAGCACCTGGCCGGGAAGCGCACTCACCACGCCACGGTTGACAACCATCATTCCCGCAATGCGGCCGTCGCCCTGCAAGTAGCCGTTGACGCCGATGGTCACGCCGTTCAGCGCGTTGACGACTGCACCACCGCTCAGGGCCAGCGTGCCTCGACCCAGCCCTGTGCCGTCGATGCGCAGCGACTTGGCGATGAAGCTGGTGTCCCCTGAAATGGTTTGGTCGCGGGTGGTGGTGATCACCACGTCCAGAAACTGGTTGGGCGCAAAGCCCATGCCGCTGTCCCAGTTGTCAGCCACGCCCACGCTGCCGCCGGTGGACCGGGCCCAGGTCAGTGTGCCGGTGGGGTTTTGCAGCGTGCCGTTCACCGTCAAGATTTGCCCCAGGTCGTTCATCTTGCTGCCGGTACTCCTCAGCCCTAGTCCCTGCAGGCTGACGGCCCCGCCAGACGTCGTGTGAATGAAGCTCTCTCGGCTGGGTACCCCGTTGGTCACCGTATAAAAGTCGCCCAAGGTCTGGTCAAAATTGTTGATGCTTCTGGCCGCGTCGAAAGGACTGCCCGTGGTCAAGTTGGCCGCAATTCCGGTCATGACACCGTTGCGATAGATGAATGGATACCAGCGTTCCACACCGTTGACCAAACCCACGCTGGCCGAACCGACCACCGTGCCCCTTTCGTTGATGTCGGTAGCAATCGAAGACATGCCACCCAAGGTGCCGATGTCTTGCACGCTTCCCGTTCGCGCGTTCCAGACCGTGGCGCGGTAGGTGTCCCGGCTGGTCTGGGCAAAACCAACCGCGATGCCAGCCCTGTTGATGGCCTGCGCCTTGTTTTGGAAGGGCCCCAGGCTTTGCAGTTGAGTGAAACCACCGGCAACGCTGCCCGCGAAGGCGTCGCTTGCAGAGCGCGGGATGTTGAAGTAGCCCGCCATGATGCCGTCCTGGTTGACGGCTGTGACCCTCGATTCGTCGACACCTGCAAAGCTGAAAGTTTGTACCGCGCCCACTTGGCCCAACAGCGTCCCGGCAGTCTGTACAAAGTTGCTTCGCGACAGACAACCTGCGCCATCGCAGTTGCGAATATTGCCGGCAATTTGGACCGTTGCGCGAGGCCCGAGCGGGTCAGACAGCGCTTGGGGCGACCAATACTCGGGGCCGTTCGTCGCATTGCCCAACCACAGCAATTGGCCGCCTGAGTTCAAGAAAGCCCGGTTGACGCCGTTGACCTTGACCGTGCCCACCGACTGCCCTGCGTTGTTGATGGCCGTCACAGAATAGGTCGACCGGTCCAGGCCAGAGAGCACGGGAATGGGCGCACTCTCCCAGCGGATGTCTCCCGCCTGCACAGGGCCCATCAGCCCTTGCAATGCGGCAACTGCGATCAGGCTTTTGCGCCAACCCAGACGCGGTGAATGAAGAAGCTGCATGTGATTCCTCCTGTAGTGGTGAAGGGGAAATCGAAACCGCGTGAACAAAGCCGCCACCGCCTTCACCGTTGTCGCCCAAAGGAGGGCATCTCCGGATTGGCCACACAGGGCGCCATCCAGTGCGCCATCCAGAACGCACCCAGGGCCCGTTGCCACCCCGCCAGACCGACCCCTCTGCAGATGGAGACGGTTAGGATGCAGCATGCCCAGCCCCGACACCCAGCCTTTGACCTTCGAGGGGCTGTACACCGAGCTGCGACGCATGGCCAGGCGTGAGTTGCACAAGAGCGGGCAGGCCGCCAACATGAGCCCCACCACGCTGTTGCACGACGCCTACCTGCAGATGTCAGGGCGGCCTGGTTTGCAGTTCGACGACAAGGCGCACTTTCTGGCTTACGCCGCGCGGGCCATGCGCGGCCTGGCCATCGACCATGCGCGTGCGCGCGGGGCGCAGAAGCGCGGCGGTGGCTTGGACATCACGGCGCTGGACACCTTCGTTGCTGAGAACGCCGCCGCACCCGTTGACGTGGCCGCGGAAGACCTGGAGCAACTGGGGCAAGCTGTCGAGAGGCTGGCGGCGATCGATGCGCGTCTGGCCGAACTGGTGGACCTGAAGTTCTTCGTCGGCCTCACCTTCACCGAGATCGCGGCCTTGCGCGGCTGCTCAGAGCGCACGGCGCAACGCGATTGGGAGAAGGCGCGCGCGCTGCTGCACGGGCTTTTGCAGGCATAGCGCCACCAACGCCGTTCATGTCGTGATTGGCCGGTGCTTTGCGATCTGAACGTCAAGGACTGCGCCTCTTGTTGCCAGCACCTCCCTCACCGCCATGAACGCTTCGCCCGACACGCCGAACGCGCCCAATACGCCTGCCACGCCTGCCACGCCTGCCACGCCTGCCACGCCCGGCACGCCCGCCACGCTCGCCACGCCCGATGCCAGCACCTGGGCACGCCTGAGCCCCTTGCTGGACGAAGCGCTGGACCTGCCGGCCCACGCGCGTGCGGCCTGGCTGGCGGAATTGCACCAGCTTGCGCCGCAAGACGCGTTGCAGATGCAAGGGCTGCTCGACCGCCATGCCGTCGTGGATCAGGCCGGTTTCCTGGCAGGCTCGGCGCTTGCAAGGCCGGGTGGTCCGGCGGCCGGCCACCGCCTGGGGCCGTGGACCATCGAATCGCCGCTGGGTGAAGGCGGCATGGCCAGCGTGTGGCTGGCCAGGCGCAGCGATGGTCGTCACGACGGCGAAGTCGCCATCAAGCTGATGCACGGCCGCCTGCATGGCACCCAGGCCAACCAGCGCTTCGAGCGCGAGGGCCGCATCCTGGCGCGGCTGGAACACCCGCACATTGCCCGCCTGCTCGACGCCGGTGTGGCCGCCGATGGAGATGGCGCACAGCCCTATCTGGTGCTGGAACTGGTGCGCGGCCAGCCCATCGACCGCTGGTGCGATGAACGCCAGCTCGGCGTTGACGCGCGCCTGCGGCTCTTTGTCGATGTGGCGCTGGCCGTGGCGGCGGCCCACGCGCAGCTGGTGGTGCACCGCGACCTCAAGCCCGGCAACGTGATGGTGGACGCGCAAGGCCAGGTCAAGCTGCTGGACTTCGGCATCGCACGCTTGCTGGACGAAGGTGAAGACGGTGCCGCCCAAGCCGCCACCCGCACTGGCCAGCGGGCTTTCACGCCCGCCTGGGCGGCACCCGAACAGGTGCGCGGCGAGCCAGTGACTACAGCCACCGACGTGTGGGCGCTGGGCGTGCTGCTTTGCCTGCTGCTGAGTGGCCGCCACGCCAGCGGGCTGCCGTGGACCAGCGAGCTCACGGCGTGGATGCATGCGGCGGCGCTGCCCGACACGAAGCGCCCCAGCGTGCTGGCCAGCCAAGGCGAAGACGCCACCGCGCTGGCTGCTGCGCGAGGCCTGCCGCCGCTGCGCCTGGCCCGGCGGTTGCAGGGTGAGCTGGACCAGATCGTGATGCGCGCGCTGGCCGAAGAGCCCGGCCGCCGCTACGCCAGTGCCCAGGCCTTGGCCGACGACGTGCAACGCCACTTGCGCAACGAGCCCGTCAGCGCCGTGGCCGACACCGTGGGCTACCGCGCAGCCAAGTTCGTGCGGCGCAACCGCTTGACCGTGGGCGCGGCGTCGGTCACCTTGCTGGCCTTGTTGGCCGGGGTGCTGGGCACCACCTGGCAGGCCTTGGAAGCCCGCGCTCAGCGCGACGTGGCACAGGCCGCGCGGTTGGAGGCGGTGGCGCAGGCACAGCGCGCCGTGCGTGAACGTGATGCCGCCGAAGCCACCGACGAGTTCCTCGGCTTTCTGCTCACCGCCACGCCTGGTACGCCCGTGACGGCCAAGGAGTTGCTGGTGCAGGGCGAAGCCCAGGCAGTGCGCCAGTTCAAAGACGCCCCGTTGTTGCAGGCGCGGCTGTTGCTGACGCTGGCAGGGCTTTACAGCGAAATTGACGAAACCGATCAAGTCAAGGCTGTACTCGACCGTGTGCGTTTGGCTGCCGACACTGCCGTTCCCGAGGCGAACGGACTGCGCGCGCTGGCCGACTGCATGTCTGCGACCGACCTGATGATCACCCCCGACGCCGCAGCGGCTGAGGCCGCCATCGAGGCAGCCTTGCCCGTGCTGCGCAGCGGGCCCCATGCCGACCCCGCGCTGCTGCTGACCTGCCTGAGCTTCCGCGCCCTGCGCACTACCCAGGCCGGGTTGCCGAAAGATGCGCTTGCGCAATACCGCGAAGCGCTGCAGGTGATGGGTACGCCGCGGCCGGGCCAGCGTTCGCTGTCGCTTGCCCTGCGGCTGGGCGTGGCCTGGAACGCGGCCCGCATGGGCGAGTTGGGCACAGGCATACAGACACTGCGCGCCGGGCTGCAAGAGTTTGACGAAATGGGGCGTGGACATACCAATGCGGTCGGCCATTGGACCAACAACCTGGCCGTCCTTGAACTCCAGGCCGGGCAGACGCTGGCGGCCGTGGCATCGTTTGAACGTGTGCTGGCACTGCAGGGCAGTGACCCGGTACCCCAAGGCGTCATGAACCTGGGGATCTACCAGTTCAGAGTCGGTCGCACGCGGCAGGCGCTGGACAACGGTGAGCGTGGCCGTGAGGCGGCGCGGGCCAAAGGTGACCTGTTTGGCGTGGCGATATTCGACGCGGCCTATGTCGGTTGCCCTGAGGCTGTCGGCCGCACCGCCTGCCAGCAGCGGCGTGAAGCCTCTCGCCAGCACCTGCAAGGCTTCATGCAGCCGTCCAACACCATGTTCGCGCAGCTTGAGATGGCCACCGGCCAGGAAGCTCTGGCCTACGGTGAAGTCGAGGCGGCCCACCGCGCCTTTGCCAAGTCGGTGGCCATCTTCGATGCCAGCCCGCGCTTCCAGCCGACGCGCACGCTGGCAGCGGCGCTGCTGGCGCGCACCGAATCGGCTCTGGGCCGCCCGGCATTGGCGCTCGAGCGGGCAGAGGAAGCGGTCAGCCGCGCCCGTTCCTTGTGGCAAGCGGGCACAGCCAGCGGCCTGGCGCACAGCGCCAGGCTGGGCCAGGCCTTGATTGCCCAGGCCGTCGTGCGCAAGGCGGCCGGCCAGACCGATGCCGCCCGCCAAAGCGCCGAAGAAGCACTGCCGCACCTGCAGGCCACGATGGGCGCCCTGGCGCCCGAAACGCGCGAGGCGGTGGCTTTCCTGGCAGCACGCTGATGCGTCTCTGTCGGCCTTGGGCCGGGCTTTGCGATTGACCTGATGGCGCACTCACTGTCGAGGTGCGTACCGTCAACGGCAGCAAGAGCCCGTCATGCAGTCCCACCGCAGCGCCTGATTTTCTTGTCGCCTTCGCCCACGTGCGCATCGAAGGCCTACCCCCGGCGCTGCGTTTCACCACCACCGACGCCGCCACCGGTGAACGTGTGATGCTGCGCAGCGGCAGCTTGGTGCAGGCGCTGCGCGCCAGTATCGCGCTGCCCTTCATGTTCAGGCCCGTGCACATCGACGGCCGGCGCCTGATTGTCGGCTTCGTGGCCGACCCGCTGCCCGTCAGCGTAGCGGCCGATGCCCACGCGGCGCTGGCGCTGGGCCTCAAGTCGCCATGCCCTACCTCGTGGAGGCGGACCGCCGCGCCACCGAAGAGGCGCTGCCGGCCATCCGCGCGCTGCTGCACCACGCCCCGCAACTGGCGGTGGCGCGAACGGCCCCTGCGTGCGGCGGCGTCGGCCAGGTTCAGGCCGAACCGCACTGTTGTCGATGCAACTCACCCCCGTGGAGCAAGCGAATGATCACCCTGCAGACCTCCATTCTTGCGCCCCTGGTCGGCACGCTGGAGCAGGTGGGTAAGCGAGAGCCGGCACAGGTACAGCGCCCGGGTTCGGATGACACGCTGGCGCCGATCGACGCCGTGGTGCCCGCCCGAGCGCGCGTGGTACGCCGCTTCGGGCTACGCCCTACTCTCCTTGCCGCACTGCGATGAACTAAAACCACTTGCTGGGACACAGCCAGCGGGGTTCGACAGAGCCCCGGGCATGAGTGAAGGCGGCTACCCGGCGGCATTGGACCGCGCGGATCTCGCTGCGCCGACACTGCGCCTCCCGGCCGTTGCGCCAACGTCGGCTTGTCGGCCGTTCATTCCGAGGCGCGAGAGTCGCCGATGGTTCGAAAGGGATAGTTCGCTGGCGCGAACAGCAGACGCTCGTCGGACATCTGGTCCAGCAACTTTCCCCGCGCGACGGCGAAAGCCGGCAATGCGTCTCATACCGGTCGGTCCAGTCACCAAGGTCGCGCGCCGCAAGGTCC
>JBBQAW010000160.1:0-9105 GCA_038316815.1 Burkholderiales bacterium | reverse complement strand
TGCTGCCACCGAAGTCGAGATGAAGGAAAAGAAGGCCCGCGTCGAAGACGCCCTGCACGCCACGCGCGCTGCAGTGGAAGAAGGCATCGTGGCCGGTGGTGGCGTGGCTTATCTGCGCGCCCGCCAGGCTGTTGGCACCGTCAAGGGTGACAACGCCGACCAGGACGCCGGCATCCGCCTGGTGATGAAGGCGATCGAAGCGCCGTTGCGCGAGATCGTCTACAACGCCGGTGGCGAGCCGAGCGTGGTGGTGAATGCCGTGTTGGCCGGTACCGGCAACTTCGGCTTCAACGCTGCCAACGACACTTATGGCGACATGATCGAAATGGGCATTCTTGACCCGACCAAGGTAACGCGCACTGCGCTGCAGAACGCTGCTTCGGTAGCCAGCCTGATCCTGACGACCGAGGCCATGGTGGCTGAAGCTCCGAAGGAAGAAGCGGCCGGCGGCGGCATGGGCGGCGGCGGTATGGGTGGCATGGGCGGCATGGGCGGCATGGACATGTAAACGTCCTGCGCTGGCCGGCACCTTCAGGGGGGCCGGCCGCCAAAGCCAACCCAAAGGCCTGCGTGGCAAACGCAGGCCTTTTTCGTTGATCCATCAGTTGTAGGGCCCGAGAAAATCGGGTCATGTATTTCAAGCCCTTCGCTGCCGGGGCCTCGCCGGCCATGCTTCAGTTCGTCGAAGACGAACGGCTGCGCACGCCCTTGCTGTTCGACCAGCTGGCAGAGGGCACGTCCGACCACATCAAGAAGCAGCTGCCAACCCTGTCGCCGTTGGCGCGTTCCAACGCCACAGACCTGCTGCAAGCCCTGAAGACACGCCGAACAAGCGTGTGCGACATGTTCACGCGCTCGCTGGATGAACAGGTGCAGGCTGAATTGGGACCGCAGCCGCCCGTCCAGCAAGACCAGCCCCCAGCGCGCCCAGCGTTGCGTGCAGCCAGCCTGGCGCTGGTGGATGAAGACGAGGTCGCGATCGATGTCGAGCTGGCCCATGCGATCGAACAGATCAAGAGCGTGGCCGAGTACGAACTGCGCGAACTGCAAACCTACACCGCCGCGCTGGTCGGCGACATGGACGTCACGCGCGACCACAACCCGTTCCGTGCCGAAACCTTTGCACGTGCGCTGTGGGCGGCAGCGCAGGGCCTGTCGATGTCGCGCGGCTTCCAGGTGCAGTTCATGCGGCATGCCAGCGGCCCTTTGGCGCAGCTGCTGCGCCTGGCCTATGCGGCTTCGAGCTCGCGTCTGGACATGCAGGGCGTGGAACCCGCGGCCTACCGCACCGTCATCCTGCCCTCGGGTGCGCGCCGCTCGCGCTCGGTCGAGACCAGCTACGGCCCCAACCTGCAGCAGGTGCGCGAGGCACTGTCCATCGTCCCCCCTTGGCTGCAGGTGGGCGGCGGAGCTTCGCCTTCCCGCGATGATTTCCGCGAGGCACCACCCCGCGCGCCTGCAGCCGCCCCCGCCAGGCCTGTCCGCGCGCGGCCCAGCCGGCCGAATTTGCCGCCTTCGCCGCCTTCGCCGCCTTCGCCGCCTTCGCCGCTTGTGCCGCCTGTGCAGAACGCGCGAATCGACGCGCAGTCAGAAGCCCTGGTCGGCCGATTGTTCGATGCCATGCGCTCCGACACGCGCGTGCCGCCCGATGTGCTGCGGCTCATCATGCGCTTGCACAGCTCCGCCCTGCGGCTGGCGGCGATCGAGGGCGATGGCCTGGCCGATGAGGACCATCCGCTGTGGCGCTTCATTAACCAACTGGCCTATGAAGCCGAAATGATGCCCGACGTGGGCGACCCCGAAAGGGCACGCCTGTTGCGTACGGCCCAGACGACGATCGAACAGTGGACGTCGGAACCCGCACAGTCCCGGTCGCTGTGCTGGTGGGCTGGCGAACAGTTGGACACTTACCTGGGCCAGCGCCTGGCACGGCGTTGCACCGCAGCTGCCAGCCAGATCGGCGCGCTGCAGAAGCTGGAAGACCGGCTGATGGCCGGCCAGCCTGCGCCGTCGACGATGAATGGCGCACTCGACCTGCAGCAGCTAGACACCGTTCCGGCAGACCTGCTGCCCGACCACAGCGACGCACCCGCCGACGCCACACACCGCTGGCTGGACAAACTGCAGCCGGGTGTCTGGCTGCGCCTGTTCCTGCAAGGCCGCTGGGTGCATGCCCAGGTGCTGTGGCCGGGCGAAAGGCGCGAGATCTGGCTGCTGGGCGACGGCGCCTCCGACACCACCTGGGCCGTGCGCCGCCGCGCCCTGGCCACCCTGCACAACGCCAAACTGCTGAAGGACTTGCGGCGCCGGTCCCTGGTGCGGCGCGCAGCGGCCCAGGTGCACGCTGCCGTCAAGCACGCGGCCTGACGGGCGACCAAGTCAGCGCGCCAGCGCGGCGCGAATGGCGGCTGCCACTGTCTCAGGCTGTTCGTGCACCACCCAGTGCGAGGCCTGCGGCAATGGCTGCAGATACAACTGTGGCACCCAGCGTTGCAGCCCGTCCAGCAGGCCAGAACGCAAGGCGGTGTCCTGCAGGCCCCACAGCACCGTGGTGGGCACGTTCACGGTTACTGCGGCGTCGGGCAGCACCAGTGTCTGGATGGCGTCACCGGGCGCCATCGGCGGCCGAAGGGGCGAGGCGCGGTAATAGTTCAAGGGCCCGGTCAGGCCCCGCCCGCCCGGGCCCCAAGCCGCGCGGAACTGCTCGCGCACGGCGTCGGTCAGCCAAGGCGGCGGGCCGTCGGCGCCGTTGAAGAAGGGCCACAGGCGGGCGAAGCCCTTCTCCGCCAGCAGCGTCTCGGCGTCGGGGCGGCATAGAAAGTTCATGTAGGCGCTGGCGGCCTGCTGCTCGGGGTTGTCGCGCAATTCCCGCAGGAAAGTAGCGGGGTGAGGCGAGTTGATGATGAGCAGCCGGCGCAGCAAATCAGGCCGCTGCGCCGCCAGGTTCCAGGCCAGCGCGCCGCCCCAGTCGTGCGCCACCAGCATGTCCAGCGGGGCGCCCAGATGCTCGATCAACGCCACCAGGTCGGCCACCAGGGGCTTGGCGCGGTAGGCGGCCACCTCAGCCGGTGCGCTGGAACCCGGGTAGCCGCGCAGGTTGGGGGCCAGTGCAGCGACATCAGGGGCCAGCAGGCGCAACACCTCGTCCCACACGAAAGCGGCTTCGGGGAAACCGTGCAGCAGCATCACCCGCGGCCGCTGGGTTGCTTCGGTGCCTTCGGCGCGGCGGCATGCCAGCTGAATGCCATGCGGCAGCAGCAGGTCCAAAAAACGGATGCCGGGGCTCGGGTTCAAGGGCGTGACCAGCCGTGCACGACCTCGGCAACGTCACCCAGACCGCCGCGGGACAGGGCTGAAAACAGCGTTACCCCGATGTCGGCTTCTTCGGTGGAGATCTCGCCCAGCACGGCCTGCGCCGCTGTCAGCGCGGCCTGGGCTTCGCGCTTGTTCAGCTTGTCGGCCTTGGTCAGCACGGCCAGCAGACGCACTTCGCCATTCACCAGGCGGGGCGCCACCAGGTCCAGCAGGCGGCGGTCGAGATCGGTGAAGCCCAGGCGCGAATCGATCATCAGAACGACACCGAAGAGGTTGCGGCGCAGGGCCAGATAATCGGCCATCACGGCCTGCCAGCGCAGCTTGGCCGCGCGTTCCACCGCCGCGTAGCCGTAGCCGGGCAGGTCGGCGAACAACACGTCGGGGGCGTCCTTCGGCCCGACCTCGAACAGGTTGATGTGCTGGGTGCGCCCAGGGGTGCGCGACGCAAAAGCCAGCCGCTTTTGCTGCGCCAGCATGTTGATGGCGGTGGATTTGCCTGCATTACTGCGCCCAACGAACGCAATCTCGGGCAATTCGCCGCTTGGCAGCTGGTCCAGCTGGCTGGCCGTGGTCAGGAAGCGCGCGCTGTGGGTCCAAGCCAGCGCGGCCTTTGTGGCGGAGCTAACGGCGGCCGGGCGTACAACTAAGTCGGATTTCATGCTGCATTGTAAAATCACGGGTTTTCCTGGTCCCTGCGTCGACCCTGCTTCGATTTAGACGCGTGCACCGCCAGCCCTGTCCCACCAAAGGCATTCGAACGATGTTCACCCCGACCCCCTCGCGCCGCGCCCTGAAGGCTTCGCTGTTGGCACCGTTCAATGCGTGGACGTGGGGGCGTGCCGCGTTGCTGGCCGGGCTGGTTGCAGCCGGCACGGCCCAGGCCGCCACACCCGCTGCCCCGGCCTTCAAGCCCGACCTGGCCAAGGGCCAGGCGCTGTCGGTCACCTGCCAGGCCTGCCACACCATTGACGGCAGCCGCGGCACGCCGGCCAACCCCATTCTGCAAGGCCAGCACCCGGAATATCTGGTCAAGCAACTGCAGGAATTCAAGGCCGGCAAGCGCAAGAACGCCATCATGCAGGGCTTCGCAGCCATGTTGTCGGACGACGACATGCGGCACGTCTCTGCGTTCTATGCCAGCAAGAAGGCTCCGCCAGGCTTTGCGCAAAACAAGGCCACCGTGGAACTGGGCGAACAAATCTGGCGCGGCGGCATCGTGGCCAAGGGCGTGCCGTCCTGTGCCGGCTGCCACAGCCCGAATGGCGCCGGTATACCGGCGCAGTACCCGCGCATCGGCGGCCAGCATGCCGAATACACGGCGCTGCAACTCAGCACCTTTTCTTCTGGCGCACGCGCCAACAACGCGCAGATGATGACCATTGCCGGCAAGATGAGCGAAGCCGAGATGAAGGCCGTGGCCGACTACGCCGCCGGCCTGCGCTAAGTTCTGCATTCAGGCGCTGTTCCAACCCCACCAGGCCGGCCGCATGCCGGCCTTTTTTGCGCCCGCGCGCCCCGGGGCTGAACCTCTGCCCGCTTCTGGGGTCTGCGCAGGGCCGGCCGTAAGAAGCCCCAGCCGCGCCCGACCGAACTTGCTGGCGCGAACATCCTGCTTTTTCAAACTTGCGTCCTGGAGACCCCATGCACTTTCTGAAAGACCGCGGCGACCGCCACCCCCTGTCGTCAGAAATCACGCCGCAGGCCGTCTACAGCGGCCGGCGCAAGCTGCTGCAGGGCCTGGGCGCCGCCTTCGCAGGGGCCAGCATCGGCCAGCCGGCCTACGCCCAAACGCAGGCCCCAGCCACCCCACGCCCTGGCAAGCTGCCGGCACTGGCTGCCGTGCGCAGCGCCTTGCCCGGGGCGCTGACGACGGAAAAGGCCACGCCCTATGTCGATGCCAGCACCTACAACAACTATTACGAATTCGGCACCGACAAGGCCGACCCGGCACGCTACGCCGGCAGCCTGAAAACCCGGCCCTGGACGGTGGCTGTCGAAGGTGAAGTGAAGAAGCCCGGCAGCTTCGACATCGACGCGTTGCTCAAGCTGGCACCGATGGAAGAGCGCATCTACCGGCTGCGCTGCGTCGAAGGCTGGTCAATGGTCATCCCCTGGGTCGGCTGGTCGCTGGCCGAGCTGATCAAACGCGTCGAACCCACCGGCAATGCCAAGTTCGTGCAGTTCGTCACCCTGGCTGACAAGGCGCAGATGCCCGGCCTGCGGTCGTCAGTGCTGAACTGGCCTTACGTCGAAGGCCTGCGCATCGACGAGGCCATGAACCCGCTGACGATGCTGGCCTTCGGCATGTACGGCGAAGTCATGCCGAACCAGAACGGCGCCCCGGTGCGGCTGGTGGTGCCCTGGAAGTACGGCTTCAAGAGCGGCAAATCGCTGGTCAAGATTCGATTCGTCGACAAGCAGCCCAAGACCAGCTGGGAAGAATCTGCGCCCGACGAATACGGCTTCTTCTCCAACGTCAATCCGAACGTCGACCACCCACGCTGGAGCCAGGCCACCGAACGCCGCATCGGCGAAGACGGGCTGTTCACGAAGAAGCGCCCGACGCTGATGTTCAACGGCTACGAAGCCCAGGTGGGCCAGCTCTATGCCGGCATGGACCTGAAGAAGTTCTATTAGTCGGCCGGCGAACATGCAGTCCCGTCTGCCCGGCAGCGCCGCGGTTCGGTCGCCGCCCCCGCGTGGGTCGTCCAACATCAACAAGTGGCTGCTGCACGCCGCCACCAAGCCGCTGCTGTTCACGCTGTGTCTGATGCCGCTGGGCTGGCTGGTGTACGGCGTGCTCGCCAACACCCTGGGCGCCAACCCGGCCGAGGCGCTGATTCGCAGCCTGGGCGACTGGACCTTGCGCTTCCTTTGCATCACCCTGGCCATCACCCCGGTGCGCACGCTGACGGGCTGGCACGCGCTGGCGCGCTGGCGCCGCATGCTGGGCCTGTTCAGCTTCTTCTACGCCAGTCTGCATTTTCTGGCCTTCGCCTGGCTGGACATGGGCCTGGACATCCGCGCCATCCTGGCCGACATCCCCAAGCGCCCCTTCATCCTGGTCGGCACCCTGGCCCTGCTGTTGATGCTGCCGCTGGCAGCCACTTCTTTCAACCGCGCCATCAAGACCCTGGGCGCGGCGCGCTGGCAGGCACTGCACCGGCTGATCTACGCCACGGTGCTGCTGGGGCTGCTGCACTTCTTCTGGATGCGTGCCGGCAAGAACGACTTCGCCGAGGTTGGCATCTACGCTGCCGTCATTGCCACACTGCTGGGCTGGCGGTTGTGGCGCTGGCTGAAGCCGCGCGCTTCAGCGTTGTCCGCCTGAACCCACGCGACTGAAGGGTGCCCCCGTGACTGCGGGGACCGCTAAGCCAAACGCGACGCTTAGCATGAGTTCATGCCCTTGCGGAAGCCACAGTTCATGCCCAGCACGTCCACCATCGAAGCGGCTTTGCGTGACGCCATGCAGTTGGCCAGTGCCCGCCTCGACGCCGCTCAGAACCGCGCCGAACCCTTCGAGATGTCGCATGCCCTGACGCAGGTGGGCCGCTGCTACCGCGGCATGCAGATGTTGCCCAGTGCTGAAGCCTGCCTGTTGCAAGCGTTGCGCTGGTCGCGTCTGACGGGTTCGGTCGACGCTGTGGTCGACCTGATTTGCGAGCTGAGCGAAACAACGGTCGCGCTTTCAGGCTGGCAAGACCAGCAAGACCAGGGCAGCGGCCATGCCGCCCGCGAACGCGCGCGCGACCACGCCTTCGAAGCCAGCACCCTGGCCGGCCGCGTGGCCGACACGGGTTGGGAAGTGCAGGTGCTATTGCGCATCAGCGACGTGTTCGACCGCTGTGGCGACCGTGATGACGCCGTGCAGTTGCAGACGCGTGCGCTGCGGCTCATGTCGGGCAGCCTGCAAGCGGGCGGGGCCGACCCGGCCCTGCTGCCCAGCCTGGGTCGGTTGGCTGACGGCTGAAGCGCGGGCGTGGGTTCAGAGTGGGCTGCACTGCCGCCTTCAGTAAAGGCTTCAGTGCCCGTTCGGTGCCTGTTCAGTGCCGGAATAACCTCGATTCATGCCCGATGCAGCACCGGCGCCAGCGACACCCCCGTATGTGACCCTGAACGCACGACGGCCTCGGGCGGGCCAGCCACCACCACGCGGCCGCCGCCGGCGCCACCTTCGGGCCCCAGGTCCAGCACCCAGTCGGCTTCGGCAATCACGTCCAGGTCGTGTTCGATCACCACCACGCTGTGGCCGCCGTCGACCAGCCGGTGCAGCACGCGGATGAGCTTTTCCACATCCGCCATGTGCAGGCCCACGGTGGGTTCGTCCAGCACGTACAGCGTGTGCGGCACCTTGTTGCCGCGGCGCGTGATGTCGTCGCGCACCTTGCTGAGTTCAGTTACCAGCTTGATGCGCTGCGCCTCGCCGCCGCTGAGCGTGGGTGAGGGCTGGCCCAGCGTCAGGTAACCCAGGCCCACGTCTTTCAGCAACTGCAGCGGGTGCGCCACCACCGGCATGCTGGCGAAGAAATCAACGGCTTCGTCCACTTCCATGCGCAGCACATCGCCAATGCTCTTGCCGCGCCAGCTCACGGCCAATGTCTCGGGATTGAAGCGCGCGCCATGGCAGATGTCGCAGTGCACCTTGACGTCGGGCAGAAAGCTCATCGCGATCGTCTTCAGGCCCTGGCCTTCGCAGCCCGGGCAACGCCCTTCGCCGGTGTTGAAGCTGAAGCGCGCGCTGCCATAACCGCGGGCTTTGGCTTCCAGTGTTTCGGTGAAGAGCTTGCGGATGGCGTCCCAAAAGCCGATGTAAGTAGCCGGGCAACTGCGCGGGGTCTTGCCGATGGGTGTCTGGTCCACTTCCAGCACACGGTCGATGCTCTCGAAGCCTTCCAGCCCAGTGCAGCCCACGAGCTTGGGCCACAGGTCGGCATGCGCAGTGCTGTTGCGACCGGCGGCGATGGCGTCGCGCCCGGCCTTGTTCAGCTTCATGCCCACGGCCAGTTGCACGTTGTGCAGCAGCACGTCGCGCGCCAGCGTGCTCTTGCCGCTGCCGCTGACGCCGGTGACGGCGACCAGGCGGTGCAATGGCACGTCCACGTCCACCTGCCGCAGGTTGTGCAGATGCGCGCCGCGCAGCTTCAAAGCCGCTTCGCCGGCAGCAACCGGGCGGCGCGCGTGCAGCGGGTGCTTCAGCGGATGCGCCAGCAGCCGGCCAGTGACCGAATCTGCCGCTGCCGACACCTGCGCCACCGTGCCCTGAGCAACCAAGCGCCCGCCGCGCTGGCCGGCGCCGGGGCCAATGTCGATCACGTGGTCGGCGCGGCGGATGGTGTCCTCGTCATGCTCGACCACCACCAGCGTGTTGCCGCGCGCGCCCAGCTTGGCCAGCGCACCCAGCAAGATGCCGTTGTCGCGCGGGTGCAGGCCGATGGTGGGCTCGTCCAGCACGTAGCACACGCCCTGTAGGTTGCTGCCCAGCTGCGCGGCCAGCCGAATGCGCTGTGCCTCGCCGCCGCTGAGCGTGGGCGCGGCGCGGTCCAATGTCAGGTAACCCAGGCCGACGTCGGCCAGAAATTCCAGCCGGCTGGCGATTTCGCTCACCACGTCGCGTGCAATGTCGGCGTCGCGGCCGTGCAGGTGCAGGGTCTGCACCCAGGCGCGCACTTCGTTCACCGACAGCGCGGCGATGTCCTGGATGGCCCGGTCTTCGAAAGTCACGCTGCGCGCAGACGGGTTGATGCGCGCGCCATGGCAGTCGGGGCAGGCCTGGTCGACGACGCCTTC
>JBBQAW010000159.1:0-9106 GCA_038316815.1 Burkholderiales bacterium | reverse complement strand
CCCGATGTCGCTGAACTGGCGCGCGGCAAGAGCGGCCGCGTCATCGGCCACCTCATGGCCCTGCTGGTGCTGATGAAGGGCCAGCCGCTGACCTACAACAAGGACAACCAGGAAGACAAGGAACCGCTGTTCGACACCGTCGACACGCTGGCCGCGACCCTGCGCGTCATGGCCGAGATGGTGGGTGGCATCACCGTCAAGAAGGAAGCCATGGAAGCAGCCGCCATGCGCGGCTACGCCACCGCCACCGATCTGGCCGACTACCTGGTGAAAAAGGGCCTGCCCTTCCGCGACGCACACGAGACCGTGGCGCATGCCGTGAAGCTGGCCATTCGCGCAGGGCTGGACCTGTCGGCCCTGCCCCTGGCCACGCTGCAGGGCTTGAACGCGCACATCGGCCCCGACGTGGCCGAAGTGCTGACACTGCGCGGTTCGCTGAACGCGCGCAATGTGCTGGGCGGCACGGCGCCGGCCCAGGCACTGGCCCAGGTGGCGAGGCATCGGGCCCGGTTGAAACCGGGCTGAACCGCAACGGTCAGGGCTGCTGGCAATGCTGCCGGTAATGTTGCCGGCACTGCTGCCGGCCATGCTCTCTGCCAGCGCCTGCCCACAATGCAGGCATGCGCCGCTGGATCGCCCACCTCGACATGGATGCTTTTTACGCCTCTGTCGAGTTGTTGCGCTATCCGGACCTGGCTGGCCAGCCAGTCGTCATCGGCGGCGGGCGGCGCCATCAGCCTGTGCTGCAGCCCGACGGCAGCCGCCGCTACACCACGCTGCGCGGCTACGCCGGCCGCGGCGTTGTCACCACGGCCACTTACGCTGCGCGCGACTACGGCGTACACAGCGGCCAAGGGCTGATGAAAGCGGCGCAGCGCGCGCCAGACGCGGTGCTGCTACCGGTCGACTTCGAACAGTACCGCCACTATTCGCGCCTGTTCAAGGCCGCGGTGGCCGAAGTGGCGCCGTTGATAGAAGACCGCGGCATCGACGAGATCTACATCGACCTGACTGAAGTGCCAGGCGCCCAGGACACCGTTGGCCACGACCCCGCAGGCGGCGTGCGCGCCGTGGCCCAGCAGATTCGCAACAACGTGCGCCAGGCCACGGGCTTGAGCTGCAGCATCGGCGTCACGCCGAACAAGCTGCTGTCCAAGCTGGCCAGCGAGCTTGACAAACCCGACGGCCTGACCGTGCTGACGGAAGCCGACATTCCCACCCGCATCTGGCCGCTGGCGGTGCGCAAGCTGAACGGCATCGGCCCCAAGGCGGCGGCGAAGTTGCAAGGCCTGGGCCTGCACACCCTGGGCGAAATGGCGGCCTGCGACAAGGCCTTCCTGGCCGAACGCTTCGGCCGCGCGTATGGCCGCTGGCTGTTCGACGCCGCACGCGGCATCGACGACCGGCCCGTGACCACCCACAGCGACCCGGTATCGGTCAGCCGCGAAACCACTTTCGAACGCGACCTGCACGCGGTGCACGACCGGGCAGCGCTGACCGCAGTGTTCACCCAGCTCGCCGAAGGCGTGGCCACCGACCTGCAGCGCAAGGGCCTGGCCGCGCGCACCATCGGCATCAAGCTGCGCTTCGACGACTTCAAGACCGTGACGCGCGACCTGACCCTGGCCAACCCGGTGGCCGACGCCGCCGCCGTGCGGCACGCCGCCGGCCTGTGCCTGAAGCGCGTCGACCTGAAGCGCCGGCTGCGCCTGCTGGGCGTGCGCGCCGGAACCTTGCTGAAGCTGTGAATGACAGCGGCGGTTAGCATTTCAGGCACTGGAGCCCCGAATGACCGTGATCACCACCATCGAAGACCTGCGCGTGCTGGCCGAAAAGCGCGTGCCGCGCATGTTCTACGACTATGCCGACAGCGGCAGCTGGACCGAAGGCACCTACCGCGCCAACAGCCAAGACTTCCAGAAGATCAAGCTGCGCCAACGGGTGGCAGTGAACATGGAAAACCGCAGCACGGCGGTGACGATGGCGGGCCAGGTGGCAAAGATGCCGGTGTCCATCGCGCCGGTGGGCCTGACGGGCATGCAGCATGCCGACGGCGAAATACACGCCGCGCGCGCCGCCGAGAAATTCGGCATTCCGTTCACCTTGTCGACGATGAGCATCTGCAGCATCGAAGACATCGCCGAGAACACGACCGCGCCTTTCTGGTTTCAGCTCTACATGATGCGCGACCGCGAGGCCATGGCCAACATGATCGAGCGCGTGCGCAAGGCCAAGTGCAGCGCCCTGGTGCTGACGCTGGACCTGCAGGTCATCGGCCAACGCCACAAGGACCTGAAGAACGGCCTGACCGCCCCGCCGCGGCCGACGCTGAAAAACATCGTCAACCTGATGACCAAGCCGCGTTGGTGCCTGGGCATGGTGGGCACCCGACGCCACACCTTCCGCAACCTGGTGGGCCACGTGAAGGGCGTGTCGGACATGCGCAGCCTCTCGGCCTGGACGAACGAGCAGTTCGACCCGCGCCTGTCGTGGGCTGATGTCGAATGGGTAAAGCAGCAATGGGGCGGCAAGCTCATTTTGAAGGGCATCATGGACGCGGAAGACGCCCAGCTGGCCGTGCAGGCCGGGGCCGACGCCATCGTCGTCAGCAACCACGGCGGGCGGCAGCTGGACGGTGCGCCCAGCAGCATCGAAGCCCTGCCCGCCATCGTTGCCGCGGTGGGCGACAAGACCGAGGTCTGGATGGACGGCGGCATCCGCAGCGGGCAAGACGTGCTCAAGGCCTATGCACTGGGCGCCCGCGGCACGATGATCGGCCGCGCGATGGTGTACGGCCTGGGCGCCATGGGCGAGGCCGGCGTGACGAAGGCGCTGGAAATCCTGCACAAGGAACTGGACGTCACCATGGCCTTCTGCGGCCACACCGACATCCGCACCGTCGACCATGGCATCCTGCTGCCAGGCACCTACCCCACCGCAACAGCCACGCCCACCCTCCAGCAGTAGCAAGGGTCCGGCTCCGCCGGCCCGAAGCGGAGCGCCCCCTCGGGGGGCAGTGAGCGCCAGCGAGCGTGGGGGCTTCGTCCCGCGGCTCCGCCGGCCCGAAGCGGAGCGCCCCCTCGGGGGGCATTGATCTCCAGCGAGCGTGGGGGCCCCGTTTCGCAGCTACGCCGGCCCGAAGCGCAACGCCCCTCGGGGTGCAGCGAGCACCAGCGAGCGTGGGGGCTAACGGACCCCCAGCTTGAACGCGATCATCGCGCGCAGCTTGTTCGGCAGCACAGGCTTGATCAGCAGGTGGTAGTCGTGGTCGACGGCCTCGTCCTCGTGCCCGCCCAGGCTGCTGCCGGTGATGAGAATGGCCGGTAGCCTTGTTTGCGGCCAGCGCGCGCGGATGGCCACCAGGGCGTCGATGCCCGTGCGGCCCTGCGGCAGCCGGTAGTCGACCAGCAGCAGGTCTGGCGCTTCGGCGCCAGCGCCGGACAGCCAGCTACGCACGTTGTCAACGGTGTCGAAGGACACCACCCGCGCGCCCCAGGCCTGCAGCAGCACCACCAGGCCTTCACGCACGGCGGCTTCGTCTTCGACGACGGCAATCAGCCGGCCTTGCAGCGTCAAGCCCAGCGGTGCCCTGGCCCTGGCGTCAGGCAGGCTCTGCCCTTCAATGCTGCGTTGCAGCTTGCCCACTGGTACGAGCAGCGAAAACACGGTGCCATGCCCCAGACGCGAACGCACGTCCACGTCGGTTTCCATCAAGCCGGTGAGGCGCTTGACGATGGCCAGGCCCAGGCCCAGACCCTTGCGGTGGTGGGCTTCGAGCGGGCGGTTGCTTTGGGCCTGAAAAAATTCGTCGAAGATGCGCGGCAGGCTGGTCGGCGAGATGCCGATGCCGGTGTCCCAGACCTGCAGCAGCAGGCGCGGGCCGGCCGGTGTGCTGCGCAGCCGGCAACTGACCAGAACACCGCCGTCATCGCTGTAGCGGATGGCGTTGCTCACCAGGTTGCGCAGCACGCGTTCCAGCAAGGTCGGGTCGGCCTGAGCCACGTGCTGTTCGCCGTGGAAGGACAGCATCAAGCCCTTCTCGAAAGCAATGGGTTCGAAGTGCAGGCGCAGGCGGCCGAACAGGTCGCGCATGCGCACGGGCGCGGGGTTGACGTCGACGCCACCCGTGTCGATACGCGTGATGTCCAGCAGTTCACCAAACAGGCCTTCCAGCGCATCGACCGATTCGTTGATGCTGTTGACCAGGGCCGACACCTCGGGGTCGCGGCTTTTCTGGCGCAGCGCCTCGGCAAACAGACCCATGGCGTGCAAGGGCTGGCGCAGGTCGTGGCTGGCGGCGGCGAAGAACTGGGTCTTGGCGCGGCTGGCGGCTTCGGCGGCGCGGCGCGCGTCTTCGGCAATGCCAGCTTCCACGCGCAGCTGCGCGGCCAGTTCGTCGGTGCGGCGCTTCAAAGCGATAGCGCGGCCCAGTGCACTGCCATAGGTGCGCGCCATCAGCAGCGTCAAACCGAAGATCAGGCTCAGCACGACCGCCAGTTCAAGCGCCCAGGCCTGGCTGCCATCGGTGGCAATGCGCACGATGGTCGGAATCAGCACGAGGCTGATGAAGACCAGGAAAACGCGCGGCTGTGTGGCGAGCAACTGCACCGACCCCAAGCAGTAGGACACCACGGTGAGGATCAGCACCACCAGGTGGTAGGGTGTGCCCAAGCCCCAGAAGACCCAGGCCGCCACGCCCCACATCGTGCCCTGGGCCAGCACCAGGGCACGCCAACTGCGGCGCCAACGCAGCAGGGTGGCGTCGTCTGTGTCGGGCTGACTCAAAAAACGCAGGTAGTGCGCCAGCCGAAGCAACCACAGCAGGCTGCCCACGCCCAGCCAACCGGCCAGCGCCAGCGGTGAGGCCAGCTTCCAGAACACCGACGCCATCAGCAGCATGCCGATGAGGTTGCCGGCCAATGAGGCGGGCGTCTGCGCATAGAGCGCGCGGATGCTGTCGACCGAGAGGTCCAGCGCCGGGGCCGTGTTGGTAGCCGCGGTGCCCGCGGCCGGCGTGGCCAGTTCGGGCGGGGCCGAGCCCAAGGCCGACTTCACAGGCCAGCCTTCACCGACCACCCAAGCGGCGCGGGAAGAAACCGCCCTGGCCCTGCGTCATCTGGCTCACCGCCAGTACGGCCTGGGTGCGCGAGCTGACACCCAGCGCGCGCAGCACGGCAGCAACGTGGTCCTTGACGGTCTCGACCGACAGGTTCAGCTCACGCGCGATCAGTTTGTTCGGCAGACCCTGCAGCAGCAGGCCCATGACTTCGGCCTGTCGCGGCGTCAGGCCGATGTCTTCGATGCTGGGCAGCTTTTGATGCGGTTCGGCCTGGGCGTGGGCACCCAGCGGGGCCTCGCCAGGGGACCGGGGCAGGCCTGGCGGTTGGCCCAGGCCACGGCCGAATTCCAGGCCCAGCATCGAGGGCGGCACGTACATCGAGCCGCCCATCACCATCGCCAGCGCCTCGTGCAGCACGGCGTGTGACGTGCTCTTGGGAATGAAGCCCATGGCCCCGCTGTCGATGGCACGAATGACGTCGCTGGCGCGTTCTGACGCAGACACCACCACCACCGGCACGGCCGGGTAGGTGCTGCGGAATTCGACCAGCACGTCGAAGCCGTCGGCATCTCCCAGGGCCAGGTCGAGCAGCACGAGGTCGAAGTCGCTATCGGCGCGCAAGGCCCCGCGCGCCGCTGCAGCGCTGTCGGTGCCGACGACGTTGGTGTCGCTGCCGATGGTCTGAATGACCGCCTGCAGGGCAGACAGGATCAAGGGGTGGTCATCGACGAGCAGAACCTTCATGGCATCAACCTCCGCTAGACATCACAAAACATTGTGGGCTGCCAGGCCATGCACCCGGTGCCCCCACTTTGGGGGTGTCGTGGGGGCGTTTGGGTCTCAGGTCGGCGTCAGGCTGGCCCTAATGCAGTGTTCGACGCGATGTGCAACATAAAACCGCTTCTTGGGTCGCGTGGCGTCGCTGCAAACCACAGCGATGCCAAGAGCATCTCTATGGTTTGCGCCTGGCCAGACAACCCAATCCATCGGTTTTCTCAAGTTCCACGCAGCATCGAACACTTCAGCAGGTATACCGCCGCGACACCGTCTCGGCCACGCACGCGGGCTTGCTGCCGCCTTCGATCTCGACTGTGGCTTCCACCACCAACTGCGCCCCGCCCTCCAGCGGCTCGTAGGACAGCAGCTTGAAGCGGCCACGCAGCCGACTGCCCACGCGCACAGGGGCAGCAAAGCGCACGCGGTTCAGGCCATAGTTGATGCCCATGCGGACATCGGCGACGTGAAAGCCGCTGTCGAACAGCAGCGGTATCAGGCTCAGTGTCAAGAATCCGTGGGCCACGGTGGCGCCGAAAGGGCCCGCTGCCGCGCGCACCGGGTCGGTATGAATCCACTGCTCGTCGCCAGTGGCTTGCGCAAACAGGTCGATGCGCGCCTGATCGACCGTGATCCAGTCGCTGGTGCCCAGTTCTTGGCCGGCCAGGGCCTGCAGTTCAGCCAGGGTTTTGTAGTGCATGAGGGGTTTGCGGTTGCGGGCGATCGGGATGTCAGCGCAACCAGGCCAGCAGCGACTGCCACTGCGCCAGGTCGCGTTCGACGCGGCTGGGCGCCACGTCCCAAAGCGTCAGGCCACGGGCGGCCAGGTGCACGTAATTCTGCGTGTCGCGCAATTCCGCCACCACGGGCAGCTTCAGGCTGGCCAGGTAGTGCTGCAGCTGTTCGCTGGCTTTGGTGTGGTCGCGCACGCGCATGCCCACCAGGCCGAGGGGCAGCGCTTCGCCGCGCCGGTGTTCGCGCAAGGTGCCCACGAAGGCATGCGTGGCCTGGATGTCGAACAGGCTGGGCTGCAGCGGCACCAGCAGGCGGTCGGCAACCTTCAGCACGGCGTCCAGGCGTTTGCCGTGCAGGCCGGCCGGTGTGTCAAGCACCATGTGCGTGGTGCCTTTGGGCGGGCGCAGTTCATGGTCGGACGTGATGTCCCAGCCGCGGATGGCGGGCAGGTGCGCGGGGCGCTGGGTCAGCCACTGGCGGGAAGACTGCTGGCGGTCGACATCGCCCAGCATCACCGCGTGCCCGGCCGCAGCCAGGGCACCGGCCAGATTGGTGGCCAGGGTGCTTTTGCCCACCCCGCCCTTGGGGTTGGCGACCACGATGACGGGCATGGAACCTCCTGGGGGCGAGACGTGAGCAAGGGCGCAGGTTCTGGCGCGGGTACTGGCGCGCGCCATGGAATCGACAGGCTGGCCCTATGGTATCCACGACTGCCGCCCACCTGGCCCCCATCCTGCATGCCCGAAATCGTGATGCTCGCTGCCGCCCAAGCCGCCACGCTCGGCAACCGGCTGATGCGCGCGAGACTCAGAGGCTGAGTGTTTTTCGAGCGTGACCTAGCAGCGCGTCAAAAGGGGCCGATCCAGGCGCAAAGCACAGCCATAGCTCGGGCTATGGCGCGCATTTGCGACGACGAGCGGGCGTCTTTTGGCGCGATGAGTGGGCATGATTGAACTACCCGCAGCCTCTCAGGCCAGGCTGCAGGCTTCGTCGAAAGCCAGCCGCGGACTGCGTGCAAAGACCTTAGCCGGGTCGCCATGGCCCAGCGAACAGACGAAATTGGTCTTGACCGTGGTACCGGCCCAGAACTCGGTGTCGAGCTTGTCGGCGTCGAAGCCGCTCATCGGGCCGCAGCCCAGCCCCAGGGCACGTGCGGCGAGCATGAGGTAGGCGCCCTGCAGCGAAGAGTTGCGGAAGGCCGTGGCCTCGATCATGGCCGGCTTGCCAACGAACCAGCTACGCGCGTCGGCATGCGGGAAAAGCTGGGGCAGCTTCTCGTAAAAGACCATGTCCATGCCGATGACGGCCGTCACGGGTGCCTGCTCGACCTTGCTGACATTGCTTGCGGCCATGCAGGCTGCCAGGCGCGCCTTGGCTTCAGCGCTGCGCACGAAGATGACGCGCGCCGGGCTGCAATTGGCCGATGTCGGCCCCCACTTGAAAAGCTCGTACAGGCGGTGCAGTGTGTCGTCAGGCACGGGGGTGTCAAGCCAGCCGTTCTGGGTACGGGCGTCGGTGAAGAGTTGTTCGGTCGTGACTTTCATGGCGGGGCCTTCCTGGGTGTGCAAAGCCAGGACAATACCCGCATGTTCCAGCCCTCACAGCATGACGTGCGCAGCTTTTTCTGCGGCACGCACGCACGCACTCAATCCGGCCTGCCGCTCGACCCGATGCAGGCGATTGCCGCCGACTGGATCAACGAACACCCCGAATACCACGCAGAACTGGCCGACGAAGCCGCTGCGCTGCAAGCGGTCTATGCCGTCGAGGCGGGGCGCACCAATCCCTTCCTGCATCTGTCGATGCACCTGTCGATCACGGAACAGGTGGCCATCGACCAGCCCAGCGGCATCCGCCAGGCCGTCGGCCTGCTGGCCGCGCGCCGCAATTCGCTGCACGATGCCCACCACGAGGTGATGGAATGCCTGGGCGAGATGATCTGGGCCAGCCAGCGCAGTGGCCTGCCGCCAGACGGTCAGGCCTACATCGAGGCCGTGCGCCAACGCGCCACGCGCTGATCTCTAGATCAAGCGCTGAGCGCTGTGCAGAAGAATCCTATTGGCGCCGCTATTTGTTGACGCTGACCCAGGACACTTCCAGCCAGTTGTCTGCCCGGTGCACGGCCTGCACATTGGCCCGGGTCGCCCAGGGGATGACCTGGCGGTGCAAGGGGATGGTGTGCACCTGCTCGCGCCATTCGCGCAGCGCGGCCTTCACCAGTTCTTCGCGCTTCTTCGGGTCGGGCTCGACACTGCTTTGCGCTGCCAATGCGTCGAACTTCTCGTTGCGCACATTGCCGTAGTTGTACAGGCCCACACCCTTGTCGCCGCGGCTGCGCATCAAGGGCGTCATTGCGGTCTCGGCGTCGGTGATGGCGCCGCCCCAGCCGTACATGAAGAGGCTGGTGTCGAGCTTCTCCAGCTTCGGGAAAAAGGTCGCGCGCGGCATCGCGTTCACACGCACCTTGACCTTCAGCTGCGCCCACATCGTGGCCAGGGCGATGCAGATTTCTTCGTCGTTGATATAGCGGTTGTTCGG
>JBBQAW010000158.1:0-9133 GCA_038316815.1 Burkholderiales bacterium | reverse complement strand
TCAGTTCAGGCCCGCCGTAAGCGTGGATGCGGATGGCTTTCATGGCGATGTCCTTGTTGAAAAGCCGCAGCTTGATCGGTGTTGCCGGCATGCGGTAGTGGCAGGAACGGACAAGACTTTTCCACGCGTGGAATAAACTGCTTCTGACATGGACGATCTTTCGGCGCTGCGCGACATGAGCTTGTTCGTCGAAGTGGCGCGCACGGCCAGCTTCAGCCGTGCCAGCGCCAACCTGGCTGTGCCAGGGGCCACGCTGTCGCGGCGCATTGCCGAGATGGAGCGCAAGTTCGGCGTGCGGCTGTTCGACCGCACCACACGCCGGGTCGAGTTGACCGATGCCGGACGGCGCTACCTCGAGCGCTGCGGCGACCTGGTCGACCAGGCTCGTCTGGCGCAGGAAGCGCTGCGCGAATCCGCTGCAGGCCCGACGGGACACGTGCGCGTGTCGATGCCGGTGGACATGGGTGTCAACCATGTCGGCCCGCTGCTGCCTGAATTCACACGGCGTCATCCGGGCATCACTTTCGAACTCGACCTCTCGCCCAGCCACCGCGATCTGGTGGGCGAGCATGTCGATGTGGCCATCCGCATCGGCGCCGTGAAGGGCGACCCACTGGTCGTGCGCCGCATCGGTACGGTCGAGATGCTGATGTTCGCTGCCCCGACCTACCTCGAGCGCCATGGCCTGCCACAAGAGCCGGCCGACCTGGTCGAGCACGAATGCCTCAACCTTCCGGCGCCGGGGCGCGAGGCGCGATGGCGCCTGCTGCGTGACGGCGCCGCGATGGAGGTCACGGTGCGTGGTCGCTTTGCCACCAACAATCAAGGGTTGATGCGCCTGCTGGCCGAGCGCGGTTTGGGCATCGCGGTGCTGTCGCATGCGCTGGCGCGCGATGCGGTGAACGCCGGGCGGCTGGTACAGGTGCTGGCAGGGTGGACCTTGCCGCCGTTGCCCGTGCATGCCGTGATGTCGTCGCGGCTGCAGCCTGCCAGCGTGCGCGCCTTTGTCGACTTCCTCGCGGCGCGTCTGTCTTTGGCTTGATCGGCACCGCCGTTGATGTCGTGGTCTGTGACATCGCGAAATTCCATGTCACAGAACATCGGACGTGGCGTAGCCCCCTTCCTCAGCGAACCCCGCAACCCGTCAGTCAAGCTGTCGAACTCACATGAGCTGACTTCTTTCCTTCAGCCGCACCGCCATACAGTACAGCCCATGCAAGGCATTCAACGCAAGCTCGTCTACGTCAGCCTCTACGAAGGCTTCGCCATCCTGTTCGCCAGCATCGGGCTGGCCCTGCTGTCCGGTGCCGGTGCCGGCAAATCGACCGCTTTGGCCGTGATCGCATCAGTGATCGCGGTGGTCTGGAATCTGGCGTTCAACACCATGTTCGAGGCCTGGGAGGCACGACAGCAGGTGCGGGGGCGTTCGATCAAGCGCCGAATCGCCCACGCCATCGGGTTCGAGTGCGGGCTGGGCGCCATCCTGGTGCCGGTGTTTGCCTGGTGGCTGGGCATTGGTCTGTGGGAGGCCTTGCTGTTCGACGCCGCCCTGCTGTTGTTCTTCCTGGTCTACACCTTCACCTTCAACTGGAGCTTCGACCGAGTGTTCGGACTGCCAGCCTCGGCAGCCGTGGCTGCCTGACCTGCCTGACCTGCCTGACCTGCCTGACAGGCCTGCGGACGAACACGGACCGGTCTCAAAGTTGCTGACGTCGCATGCCACAGCATTCGCTTGAGCATTTGCCACGCAAGACTTCAGGCAACCGTAACGCGATTGCGGCCCTTGTGTTTGCCCTGTTGCTGGGGCTGCCTGTCATGGCGGCAGCACAGAATATGTCGAATTCGGTAGTGAACGACGCCATGGTGTTCGGGCATGGCAAGAGCGATGCTGAAGCCTCGGGTCGCGCCTCCTACGCCATGAGCTATGTCTACAACCTGAAGTTGCGGAGGGGACAAACGGTGTCGGCGAAGTTGAAATCGCACACAGATGCCGTGACCTTCAGCCTGATCGCGCCCCAGGCGGGAACGGTCGATACTGCGTTCGGCGTCACCCAGTGGTCGGGTGTGATGGCGGAGTCAGGCACCTGCCGGATCGTGCTGGTGATGAACCACCGGGCGCTCGAACCGGTGCCCTACCGATTGACGGTTGCGGTGCACTGAGCAACTTGTTCCCGACGCGCCCCGCTCGCACAGCGAAATGAGTGCTGACCGACCTGCACTCGGCCCGGATCAATGGACACGGTCCGTGCGCTTCAGGCGGAAGGCGCATTGACGGTGCGCGCCTGTCCGGCGCGCTTTGCGCCGTAGGTCAGCCGCGCCCACACCGTTTCCATCGGCCCTCGCTCATGGGTCCTCAGCCACCACCAGCTCCAGGGTACCTGGATGACGAAGAAGATGGCCAGTGACAGAACCAGTCCCCAGGCCGGCCCGACCGTGGCCCACAGACCGAAACCCCAGCCATAGAACAAGGTGGTGCAAACGGCGGTCTGCATCAGGTAGTTGGTGAGTGGCATGCGACCGGTCAGCTCGAAAGGCCTGAACAGGGGCTTGAGCTTGTCGTACTGAAACAGCTGCACGATCAACAGCACGTAGAAGACCATCAGCATGGGCCGCGAAACGTTGTAGCAAAGGCCGGCGAAGGTCTTGATCAGCGAAGGCCCGGGCACACGGTGCGTTTCCCAGATGTAGGTGGCGATGGTGGACAACGTCAGCCCCAAGACCAGCATCATCCAGGTCAGCCGCCGGATGGTAGGCATCAGTTCGGGGATGCGCTGTGCCCACAGCCGGCGGCCGGCAAGCACACCGATGAGCATGGTCAGCGTCATCGAAACGTACCAGCCGAAAGTGCCCCACAAGGAAAACAAGTCGAAGTATTCGTGGGCCATGACGCGCATGTTCTCGCGCACCGTGTCCATGAAACTACCGGCGCCGAAAGCGGCGTCGGCGCTGAGCGCGAAGCCCTTGCCCTGGGCCACCCGGCTGGCCGTGAATTCCTGGGTCATGAAGGCCACACGCAGCAGGCTGGCGACCAGCGGGTAGACGATGCAGCCACCCATGAGAAACAGCAAACCGCGGTCGCTGACGCGGCGAAAGCCGAGCAGCAGGACGATGCCCAGCAGCGCGTACACATGCAGCACGTCACCGGACCAGAAAACGCAGGCGTGCAGCACGCCCAACAACAGCAGAACCAGCAGCCGGCGCAGATACAAGGCATCGGCGTGCAAAGGGTCGCTGTCCTGCATTCGCGCGTACTGGATGGTGAAGCCCAGGCCGAACAGCAAGGAAAACAGGCTGTTGAACTTGCCCGAGAAGAGTGCGTTACGCACACTCTCTGCCAACTGATCGACGGCGCCTGGCCAGTAATGCGAGCCATCGGCTTCGTGCCAGCTGCTGTAGCTGAAACCGGGCATGTTCATGATCAGGATGCCCATCAGCGCAAAGCCGCGCAGCACGTCGACGATCGCCAACCGATCAGTGAGGGGCAGCGATGCGGTAGGGACAGGGGCGACAGCTGACTTGACCATGGGGGGGCCTCACATTCAAGGGCTCGGGTGCGCCAGGGCGAGCGTGCAGCAGCCGCCAACGCACCGCTGGAAGTCGGCGCAACACCTTTGCCGGCAACGATTGACTCAGTGGGGTTGCACGCCCCTTCAGCTGAAGACGTCAGGTTCGCTTGCTGCGTCGAATCAGGCAGGACATCGCCGCCAGTCCTCCAAGCAGCAACGTTACGGTCCCGAGCTCAGGTACCGGGGCGGTGTTCCATTCGACGACGTACCCGAGCATTGGCGCTGCATCGTTGATGTCGTTCCAAAGTGCCATGCGCTGAAAACTCAGGCCGTAGAACTGCAAGCGGTTTTCGATACCGGCGGAATTGTTCGGCGAGGCCAGTTGCCAATGGGTGGTGTAGCCGGGTGTTGTCAGCAGGCCTTCGTTGTTGTTCCAGGTCCAGTTGCCGTCGGGTTCGGGCGAGCCCGCTGGCTGGAACGCACCCAGCCATGGGCCCGCCACCTCCCCGAATTGCCCGCCAATGACGAGCCAGGCCGAGGGCACCGCGTTGGCAAGGTCGAAGGCGAATGCGTTTTCGGAATCGCTGGTCAGCGTGGCGAGATATCCGCCGCGCGCCGTCGCCGACGCTTGCGCGCCGGCCCAGTCGATGCCGCCTGGCACCGTGACCAGTTCGTACCAGTGGCCATTGCCACCGTCGCTGGTGGTCCATTCCACGGGTTGGGCTTGGGCCGCAGTGGTGGCCAGCGTCAGCAGCAAAACGCTGCACGCGACCAGGGGCACTCTGATGTCAGAGCAAAAGGTCGAAGTTTCAAGTTTCATGTTGGCACCTGCGTGGACACAGAGACTGAGGACCGACCCCGTCGAATAGACCGGGAGGGGATGACTGGGCCGCCGAGCGGCCGCGCCCATCGTTAATTGAAACGCATGGAATTGGCAAGACTGGCCATCAGCGCCATGCTTGCCGGGCAGCTGAGCAATGGTTCAACCTCCATGGCAATTCCATGCCCGCGCTGCGAGCCTTGCATCGGGCGCCGCGAAGGGCACACCTTCGGCAGTGGCCACACTCAGCCAGCGCTGTCTGCGCCCCTCGGCAGCCTCGAATCGTGTCGCATACAGTGGTGTGCCGAAACGCGCAATCAGCAGCGCCATTCGCGCCGACGGTACGTGGCCTTCGTCGGCCAACAGGGACAAGACGTCGAAGGCAGTTCCCCAATGGCTTTGTTCATACGCTTGCAGCGCCTGCTGGAAACGGCATTCCTGTGTGGCCTGTTCGTTCGCCAGCGCCAGGTGGGGCATCAGTGCTGCTACTGCACCCGCCAGCGCAGCCTTGAGCAGAATTGGGGGCCGACTGCTGCGGCCATGGATTTCGGACCTCATGCCTGTTTTCATTGCACACTCCAGATGAGAGTATTTGTGCAATGAGTTTAGGCAGCTTGTTGCTGCACCGCGTCAGTCATTCGAGGGACACTGCCTCGGCCAAAAGGCATAGGCCGGTGACCTGGGCTTCAGGCGTCATCCAGACCCAGCTCCCGTGCACGCACCACCGCTTCGGTGCGGTTGCGCGCTTGCAGCACGCGCAGGATGGCCGCGATGTGGATTTTCACGGTGCCTTCAGTCAACCGCAGGTCGCGTGCGATCAGCTTGTTCGGCTGCCCTCGCATCAGTTGTCGCAGCACGTCCATCTGCCGTGGCGTCAGGCCCGCTGCGTCAGTCCTGACCGGTGGCAGCCCGTCCTGGAAGTCGGCCATCGCCCCTTCAGGCACATAGACACCGCCGGCTCGCACCAACCGGATGGCCTGCACGAGGAGTTCTGGCGCAGCAGACTTAGGAAAGAAGCCCCGGGCACCCGCTGACAGCACGGCGCGGATGGTGGGAGCGTCTTCCTGACCCGAAGCAATGATCAAGTCCAGCGCCGAAAAGTGATGCCGCAGCCAGCGCAGACCGTCGAGCCCGTTCATGCCGGGCATGTTCAGGTCGACAAGTGCCAGCGTCAAGACCGACTCGTGCGCCGTGCACTGTGCCTGCACCCCCGCAAAGTCTGCAGCCTCGTAGACGGTGGTTTGCGGCAGTGCGCGTTCAACGGTGCGGCAAAGCGCGTCCCGCACCAGCGGGTGGTCATCGGCAACCAGCACGTTCATGGCCTCTCCTGGATCACCACGGCGATGCTCGGGCCGGCGCGAACCCCTGCCGAAGCGGCTACACCGGCCAGCCACCCTCGCAGGCGCGCCGGCCGGACAGGCTTGCTCATGCAGGACAACCCGCTGGCCTGCATCAACGCGAGTTGTTCAGGGCTGGAGTCACCGGATACCAGCAACGCCGGCAAGGGGTGGCCGCAGCTGGCGCGCAGCGTGGCGATAGCGTCGATGCCAGTACACCCAGCAGCCAGTCGATAGTCGGCAATGACGGCTTGCAGCGGCGTCCGAACGTCCGGCCACGGCGCTGCCCGCCAGAGCCGGAGCACTTCGGCGGCGTCGGCACCCGCCAGAACGCGGCAGCCCCAGCGGTTCAGCAACAGCTGCATGCCGCTGCGCACGTCGGGGTCGTCGTCGATCACGGCCACCAGCATCTCTCCGACGCTGCCCAGCGGCTCGTCGCAGACCGGGTGCAGCGGCTGGTCTTCGGTACACGGCAATTCAAGTGAGAAGCGGCTGCCGCGGCCGGTGCGAGAGACAAGGGCCATGCGATGCCCCAACAGCGCCGAAAGCCGCCGCACGATGGACAAACCCAAACCCAGGCCTGCGGTGCGGTCGCGTTCTGGATTGCCGACTTGGTAGAACTCTTCGAAAACACGTTCCTGGTCGGCTTCGGCAATGCCAGGGCCGGTGTCCCAGACCTCGATCAGCCAATGCCTGGACGCTGGCTCGCCGCGCAACCGGCAGCTGAGCAGCACGCCGCCGTCGCGGGTGTACTTGATGGCGTTGCCCAGCAGATTGCTCACAATGCGTTCGACCAGCAGCGGGTCACTGCTCGCGTGCAGCCCAGCAGGAAAGCAGGCCATGCGCACAGACAGACGCAGGCGTCGCTCGGCAGCGCGCGGCGCGAACTCGGTGGCAAGCCGGTGCACCAGCGGCGCCAGTGCGAAGGCCCGCTGGCGTGGAATCACCGCCCCGGCGTCCATGCGCGAGATGTCCAGCAGCGCGTTGAACATGGTGTCCAGTGCGCTCAGCGAAGCGTTCATGCGTTGCACCAAGTCCTGTTGCGCCGGGCTCAAGTCACCGTCGACCAGCGCTGCGATGTACAGCCCGAGCGCATGCGCCGGCTGTCGCAGGTCGTGGCTGGCAGCGGCCAGGAAGGTCGTCTTCGACCGGTTGGCATGCTCGGCATCGTCCCTGGCCGCGCGCATTTGTTCCAGCGCGCGCACCAGTTCTGCACTCTTGGCGCTGACGCGTTGTTCCAAGTCGCGGTTCAATCCTTTCAGCTGCTGGCTGGCAGCGACAAAGCGATCGATCAGCATCCAGGCAACGAGCACGGCGAAACCCAGCCCGGCGTACGGGACCAGGAAGATCGGGTTGTTGTCGTCGCCTCTCCAGTTCACGAGCCAGTCGCGTGCGGCGAAAAGCACCGATACCGCCGCCGTCATCAGCAACAGCGCGCCATCGGCGTTGCGCTGCCTCCAGGCATACCGCGTGACGGCAGCCAGGCCGACTGCAGCTACCACGACCAAGCCGAGCAGCCAGCTCTGCTGCACGCTGGCGAAGTCGCCGCCCGCACTGGCCGCGTAAAAAAGCGGTAATGCCGCCAGTGGCAATGCACTGAGCAGGCGCTCGAAGCGACCCCAACGCCAGCCTGCAAAGCGCAAGCAAAAAGTCACCAGCATGACAACGAAAAAGGTGTAAAGCGCCACCCACCAGACGGCGTTGTGCACACCCGGCAGAAGCGGCTTCGGCAGCACCGACCAGGCGTTGTGCAATGCCATGGCCAGGGCCCCCAGTCCGAAGTAAGCAAACAGCGCGTCGCGCTGCCGCACCCACAGCAGCAACATGCACAGGGCCAGGCTGGCGATCACGACGGCGACCAGGGCTGGCCCGACCACCGTTGCCAGCACGCGCCTGTCGTACAGCGGCGCGAGCAGGGCGCGCGGCCCGATCGTCACGGGTGACAGGCTCAAGCGGCTGCCACCCGCAGCTTCCACCTGCAGAAGGTTTTCTCCGCTGCGAACGAATTCCACAGGAATATCGATCAAGCGGATGCGGTTGATGCTGCGCGGCAATGCAGCCAGCGGGTCGTCCTGCCTGTCATCGATCAGATGCCCGTTGAACAGAATGCGGGCGTTTGTCAGCATGCCGGGGATGAAGAGCGCCAGCGGCTGCGGCGGCGAGTCGAATGTCACCGCCATGCGGTAGGTGGCGCGAAGCGGCGGCCTCGCAGTTGCCGGCGCGGTCAGGCTGTCGGGCAGCTGCACGCTGCTGACGCTGTCCCCCGTGTCTCTGAAAGCCTGCTTAAGCTCGATGGGGTGTTGCGGCGCTTGCGCGGCGACGAAGCACAAAGACATTGCCAGGAGCAGACCCAACAGCAGCCGCCCAATGCCGCGTGGCAATGAACCGGCCAATTCGTGCAGGGCGACACCTCCGGCGTGCATGCAGATCTTTCGGTTGGCGTCATCGCGACAGGCGACCGAACTCGACTCTAGCCGGTGAACGGCCTGTCGTCATTGAGGCGATGCTCCCGACGTGGTGACCTCGGACGGTCTCAAGCCGTGCGCAGGTGATGCCGCAAGAGCCCCAAACTACCCGCTCAGGCCGCACCGCCGGCCCAGTGCAAGGCGACCTGTAGCTGGACCCAAGGACCGGGTCAGTGGGTGATCGAGCGCCTCGCCGGGGCACTCGGGAGAGAAAAGGATGCTTGTAAACCCTAGCTCGCAATGTGCGTTGCTGAACAGTCGTGTAGGTGTGCACTGTCGTACAGACGAGGGCCAGCGACCTGGGCAACCTTAAAGCCTGTCCAGCATTGCGCGCTGGCTGCAGGGCTGGCCAGGGGTGAGGCGCATTGATGCGGCTGTGTGCCGCCGGCCCCGATCCGGTTTCGCCATCTGGTGAAGGCGGCATCGGCACCGATCCGTCGCCCTTGCCCCCTTCATGAAAGCAGCGTTGCATCACACAACGCCGCTGTCCCCAAACCCACAGAAGGACCCCATGAAGATCCAACTCAACACCGACGTCCACATCGAAGGCACCGAAGCACTGGCCGCGCAGGTCAGCGCCACGGTCGAGCAGGCGCTGGAGCACTTCTGTGCCCTTAAGCCGGTGATGGTCTGCGGTTGGCGTCCTGGAGCAGTGCAATGAGCGAGACGGACGTGTTCTCGAATCTGTTCGATGCCCTGATCGATTGGCTGGCCCACGGCGTTTCCGGCTTCACCGGCTGGGAGATCGTCGCTTTCACGCTGGCCGCCACGCACATCACGATCGCAGCGGTCACCATCTTCCTGCACCGCGCCCAAGCGCACGGAGCGCTCGGCCTCCACGGCATCCCGTCTCATTTCCTCCGATTCTGGCTCTGGCTGACGACCGGCATCGTGACCAAGGAATGGGTTGCCATCCACCGCAAGCACCACGCCAGGTGCGAGACGCACGACGACCCGCACAGCCCGCAGACGCGCGGTATCAAGACCGTGCTGCTGACCGGCAGC
>JBBQAW010000157.1:0-9254 GCA_038316815.1 Burkholderiales bacterium | reverse complement strand
GGATGGCGGCCGCCACCCTGGCCAAGACGCTCGACCGCTCGGTCGCCATCCGCCTGGTGGAGTCCGACGAGATCGCCACCGTCGGCGTCGGCGAGGCGACGATCCCGCAGATCAAGCTGTTCAACAGCGTGCTCGGCCTGGACGAGGATGACTTCGTCCGCGAGACCCAGGCCACCTTCAAGCTGGGCATCGAGTTCGTCGACTGGGGCCGCCAGGGCGACAGCTACCTCCACGGCTTCGGCCCGCTGGGGCCGGACATCGGCCTGACGAAGTTCCACCACTACTGGCTGAAGATGCGCGCCGCCGGCAAGGCCGCAGGGCTGGAGGACTACAGCATCAACACCGTGGCCGCGCGCGCCGGCCGCTTTCGCCGGGCCCAGCCCGAGATGGGCAAAAGCCCGCTCGGCGAGATTGCGCATGCCTACCATTTCGACGCCGGCCTGTATGCCGCTTTCCTGCGCCGCTATGCCGAAAAACTGGGCGTGGTGCGGCTGGAAGGCAAGATCAACGCCGCCACCACGCGGCCCGAGGACGGCTTCGTCGATGCCGTGGTGATGGACGACGGGCGGCGTATCGAAGGCGATCTGTTCATCGACTGCAGCGGCTTCCGTGGCCTCTTGATCGAACAGACATTGAAGACCGGTTATGAGGACTGGAGCCACTGGCTGCCCGCCAACCGCGCCTGGGCCGTGCCGTGCGAGAACACGGTGATGACGCCCTACACCCGCGCCACGGCGCGGCAGGCGGGCTGGCAGTGGCGCATTCCGCTGCAGCACCGCACCGGCAATGGCCATGTCTTCTGCAACAGCTTCATCAGCGAACAGCAAGCCGCCGACACCCTGATGGCCAACCTGGACGGCCCGGCACTCGCACAGCCGCGCATGCTGAAGTTCGTCACCGGCAAACGCCGGCAGCTGTGGAACAAGAACGTGGTGGCGGTGGGCTTGTCCAGCGGCTTCATGGAGCCGCTGGAAAGCACCAGCATCCACCTGATCCAGAACACCATCGCGCGGCTGACGACCTTTTTCCCGTACACCCGCTTCGACGCCGCCGACATCGCCGAATTCAACCGCCAGAGCGACTTCGAATTCGAGCGCATCCGCGACTTCATCATCCTGCACTACAAGGCCACCGAACGCAGCGACACCGAGTTCTGGAACTACTGCCGCACGATGCCGATACCTGACACGCTGCAGCAGAAGATGGACCTGTTTCGCAGCAACGGCCGCGTGTTCCGCGAGAGCGGCGAATTGTTCAGCGAGATCAGCTGGGTCGAGGTGATGGTCGGGCAGGGCGTCATGCCCCAGGGCTACCACCCGCTGGTGGACACGCTGTCCGAAGAACGCATTGCGCAGTTCCTGGACAACGTGCGCAGCACCATCGGCCGCTGCGCCGACAGCCTGCCCCTGCATGCCGACTACGTGGCGCAGCAATGCGCCAGTGGCTTGCCGGTGCAGCGTGCTGCGGCGCTGGCGCAAGCGGCTTGATCGGCTGAACCGCTGAACCCCAGAGGCCAGGCCGCGCATGTTCAACCCGCAACCACGCATCACGCGCGTGGACGTGGGCGATGGCCGTTCGGCCTGGGTCGTCGACGACGCGCTGCGCGACCCGCTGGCCCTGCGCCAGCGCGCCATCGACGATCAGCAGCACTTCCGCGCCGCACCGCACAACGCCTACCCCGGGCTGGAATGGCCCATGGGCCCGGACGTGTCGGGGCCGCTGGCCGATTTCTTTTTGCAGCACCTGCGCGCGCGTCTGGGTGCCAGGCGCACGCAAAGCATGTACAGCCGCCTGTCGCTGGCGACACTGCAGCCGCATGAGCTGCGCCCGCTGCAGCGCCTGTGCCACCGCGACCGTTTCGGCACCACGACCGAGCAGACGGTGGCCGCCTGCACCCTGTACCTGTTCGACGACCCGGCGCTGGGCGGCACCAGCTTCTGGCGCCCGCGCCGGCCGGTGGCCGAGATCGATGCCTGCATCCGGCGCTGGCACACGATGGACGAGCCCGCCTTCACGGCCGAGTTCGGCAGCCCGCCGGGCTATCTGACCGACAGCAATGCGCACTTCGAACGCCTGGCCGTTGTGCCGGCGGGCTTCAACCGCGCCGTGTTCTACGACGGCGGGCAATTCCACAGCAGCCACATCACGCAGCCCAAGCGCCTGAGCGCCGACCCCGCGCACGGGCGCCTGACCCTCAACGGCTTCTTCATCTGCCGGCGCGCGGCGGCGTAGCGCGTTCGCGCCATGGCCACGAAATGTTCAGCCGCCGTCGTTTCCGTCCATTGAGCAGCACGCCTGGCCGCCCTTAAGCTTGCCGGCTGCCCGCCACAGGCTCACGGAGACAAGAACACCATGCGCACGCAAGTCGTCATCGTCGGTGCCGGCCCTGCCGGGCTGCTGCTGGGTGCCCTGCTGCACCGGCACGGCATCGACAACATCGTCGTCGAACAGAAAAGCCCGCAGTACGTGCTGGGCCGCATTCGCGCCGGCGTGCTGGAGCAAGTCACCGTGGCCCTTCTGGAAGAAGCCGGCGTCGCCGAACGCCTGCATGCCGAAGGCCAGGCGCACCATGGTTTCGAACTGTGTTTCGCCGGCCAGCGCCAGCGCATCGACCTGCAGCGGCTGGTGGGCAGGCACGTGACGGTTTACGGCCAGACCGAAGTGACGCGCGATCTGATGCAGCACCGCGCCGCCATCGGCCGGCAGACGGTCTATGACGCGCAGGATGTGGCCATCCACGGCTTCGACGGCCGGCACCCCAGCGTCTCGTTCACCCACGAGGGCACAGCACAGTCAGTGCAAGCCGACTTCGTCATCGGCTGCGACGGCTTCCACGGTGTGTGCCGTGCCAGCGTGCCGGCTGGCGCCATCCAGACCTTCGAAAAGCTCTACCCTTTCGGCTGGCTGGGCGTGCTGGCCGACGTGCCGCCGGTGGCGCACGAGTTGATCTACGGCAACACCGAACGCGGCTTCATGCTGGCCAGCATGCGCAGCGCCACGCGCAGCCGCTACTACCTGCAGTGCAGCCTGGAAGACAAGGTCGAGAACTGGACTGATGCGGCCTTCTGGGACGAATTCCGCCGCCGCCTGCCGGCCGATGACGCGGCGCGGCTGGTAACCGGGCCCAGCATCGAGAAAAGCATCGCCCCGCTGCGCAGCTTCGTTGCCGAACCCATGCGCTTCGGCCGCCTGTTCCTGGCCGGCGACGCCGCTCACATCGTGCCGCCCACGGGTGCCAAGGGCCTGAACCTGGCCGCGGGCGATGTGGGCTTGCTGTCGCGCGCACTGGCCGAGCATTACCGGGGCGACGACGCTGGCATCGACAGCTACAGCCAGCGCGCGCTGTGCCGGGTGTGGAAAGCCGAACGCTTCAGCTGGTGGTTCACGTCGCTGATGCACCGCTTTCCGGAGAACGGCGAATTCGGTGCGCGCATGCAGTTGGCTGAACTGGAATACATGTTCAGTTCAGAAGCCGCGCAGCGCGTGGTGGCCGAGAACTACGTCGGGCTGCCGCTGGCATAACGCCTGCGCCCTGAAGCGCGCGCGTGCGGCACCCGCTTCAGACGCCAGGAGGGTGTGGAACCGCGTGGAAGCTGGCGAGGCCATCGTGGTGACGCGCAATGGCAAAGCTCTTGCGCTGCTGCACACCCCGCCAGCCAGGACCGGAGGTTGAAAATGTTGCTTCATCTGATCGGCTTGCACGCGCCGTGGGTGCAGATCACCTCCTGTCCAGCGATACGAAGCCGATCGTGTCGATGGACAAGCCAGCTAGGCGTGACTGACCCGCAGGCGCAGTTTCAGCGTGCCAGCCAGACCTGGCCTGCGATGGGCGCCAGGGTCAGGGCCACCCGGCCATCAGCGCCCGCGTCGATGCGGGTGCCGTCCAGCGCGTCCACCAGTGGGGCCTTGGCCAGGTCGGCCGGCAGCTGCAGTTCCAGGCTCCGTGGCTGGGCTGCGTTGTTCACGGCCACCAGGGCCACCTGCCCTTCATGCCGCCGCAGCCAGACGATGACTTCGTCGTCGATGAACAGCGGCGCGTCGATGCTGCCGCGGCGCAGCACGGTGTGCGTGTTGCGCATGGCTGTCATGCGCTTGAAGTCGGCCAGCAGTGCCGTGTCGGGGCGCCCGCCTTCATCGGCCCAGGGGTAGGTGGCGCGGTTGTAGGGGTCGTCGCCGCCCGTCACGCCGACTTCGTCGCCGTAATAGATGGTGGGCGCGCCGGGGAAGCTCATCTGGAAGAAGACGGCCAGTTTCAGCCGCTGCTTGGCCAGGGCGATGGCGGCGGGGTCGGTCGTGTCGGCGTGCCAGCCGAAGTGGTGCAGGGCGCGCGCCTGGTCGTGCGTGGACAGCAGGTTCATCAGCGCATAGAAGGCCTGGGGCGGGTAGGCCTCGCGCATCAGTTCGATGTTGGCGTACAGCGGCCTGGCCTTGCCGCCCGCCGCGTAGTCGAGCACGACGTTGCGGAAGATGTAGTTCATGGTGCTGTCGAACATGTCGCCCAGGAAGTACTTGCTGGCGTCGAACCAGGTTTCGGCCACGGTCAAGGCATAGGGGCTGTGCTGCTTGATGGCGCTGCGCCATTCGCGCCAGAAGTCGTCTGGCACCCAGGGCGCCACGTCCATGCGCCAGCCCCCTGCACCCAGGTCGAGCCAGACCTTCATCACCGAGTCTTTGTCGCGGTAGAAGAAGTCGCGTACGGCCGGGCTGTTCTTGTTCAGCTCGGGCAGGTCGGTCACGCCCACCCAGCCTTGGTATTGCTGGTCGGGGCTCTTCTCATTGGGCTTGAAGCTGTACCAGCCGGCATAGGGTGATGTCGGGTCGATGCGCCCGTTCTGGAATGCGCCGCGGCCGGCATGGTTGCCGTAGCGGTTGAAGTAGAGGCTGTCGCTGCCGGTGTGGTTGACGCTGGCGTCCAGGATGACGCGAATGCCGCGTCGGGTGGCTTCTTTCGTCAAGCGCGCAAAGTCTTGGTTGCTGCCGAAGGCCGGGTCGATGCGCTTGTAGTCGGCGGTGTCGTACTTGTGGTTGCTGCCGGCCAGAAAGACCGGGGTCAGGTAGATCGTGTTGGCGCCCAGGTCGCGGATGTAGTCCAGCTTGTCGATCAACCCGGCCAGGTCGCCGCCGAAGAAGTCGTTGTTGAAGTGCGCGTCACTGCCGTCACCGCTGCCGGGCTTGAAGGGCCGATCGGTCCAGGCCTTGTGGGCTTCGATGCCCACGTTGCGGTAGCGCGTGGCGCCGGGCTTCGGATCATTGGTCTTGTCGCCGTTGCGGAAGCGTTCAGGGAAGACGTAGTAGTAGACGATGTCTGGCGCCCATTCAGGCACCTGGAAGGTGGGCGAGAACACGGTCTGGCGGAAGCGGCGGATGCTGCGTGCGCTGGCGGGCAGTTCGGCCACCGCCGCGGTGCCGCCGCTGCCTTTTTCGCGCGTCCAGAAGACGGCGTCGGGGTTGTTCTGCAGCACGAAACGGCGGCCGTCGATCTTTGCTTCGAACCAGTAGCCGTAGACCGCCACAGTGTCGAAACGGTGGCTGGCGGCGAAGCTTTGGCGCAGGCCTGGGCTGATGGTGCTGCGCTGCATCGGCACACGCGCCACTTCGGTGTAGTCCAGCACTTCCTGGTTGCCTTCCAGGCGGCGTGTTTCGACCACCAAGCTCAGTTGCTCGACACCGCGGGCGGCGGTGACGGTGAAGTGGATGTCGCTGCCGGCCTTCACGGCGCCGAAGGGCTGCTTGTGCGCTGCGGCGCGCGAGTCGAAGCTCAAACTCAGCGCCACCGGGTCTTGCACGGTGCGGGCACTGGGGTCGGCGAAGGTCCTCGAACCGAGCGTCAGCACCGGGCGGCCGGCATCGCCCTGCGGGAAGGCCAGGCGAAGGGTGTGTTCGCCGCTGAAGTCGAAGGCGAAGTTGGCGCGGTTGTCGGCACTGGCGCCGAAGCTGCTGGCGTCCTTCCAGCCGGCGTCGGCGACCTTGAATTCCTGCCGGCCCCGGGCCTTGATGTTCAGGTAGTAGGCGTCGCAGCTGTACTGGAAGGCGTAATCGTCCAGCGCCGCCCAGTTGTTGGGGGTGCCGCGCAGGAAGAGCACGGTGTCGCCCAGGGGGGCGGCGACGGGGCAGGCTTCGATCTGCAGTTCGGGGGCGTCCGGTTGGGTCATGCGCAGGGTGAAGCGGTGCACGCCGTCGAAGCGGCGCTTGATCTCGGGGCCGCGCAGGGCCAGGCTTGCGCTTGCGCTTGCGCTTGCGCTTGCGCTTGCGCTTGCGCTTGCGCCTGCGCCTGGGCCTGTGCCTGTGCCTGTGCCTATTCCTGGACTTTGGCCTTGGCCTTGGCTTTGGCTTTGGCTTTGGCCCTGGCCGAAGTCGGCATCACCGCTCCAGCCTTCGTCGGCCAGCTTGTAGGCGTGTTCGCCGTTCAGCCGCGTGACCAGTTCCCAGCGGTTGCAGGCCCAGGTGAACTTCTGGGTTTCGACGGCATTCCAGCTGTTGAAGGTGCCGCGCAGGTAGAGGGTTCGGCCCTGCAGCGGGGCAGCGGTGCAGGCGGCCGGGGCAACGCCTGCGGCCAGCGGTGCCTGGGCCAGCACGGGCCAGGTGCTGAGACCCAGCAAGCTTAGCAAGCCCAGCCAACCCAGCCAACCCGTCCGGCCCGGCAATCCCGATGCGGAAGCCCTCAACCCTTGACCCCACCCGCCGTCAGCCCCGAAACGATCCAGCGCTGCGCCAGCAGGAAAACCAGGGTGATGGGCAGCCCGCTCAGCACCGCGGCAGCGGCGAAATCGCCCCACAGGTACTTCTGTTCGTAGAGATAGAACTTGCTGCCGACCGCCAGCGTGAGGTTGGGCTCTTCGCGCAGCAGGATCGAAGCCACCGGGTATTCGATGATGGTGCCGATGAAGGCCAGCACGAAGACCACCATCAGGATGGGTACGGCCATCGGCAGCAGCACATAGCGAAAAGCCTGCCAGTGCGTGGCACCGTCGACCTTGGC
Organism: Burkholderiales bacterium; assembly: GCA_038316815.1. Lineage (GTDB taxonomy): Bacteria > Pseudomonadota > Gammaproteobacteria > Burkholderiales > Burkholderiaceae_C > Rubrivivax. The sequence goes on along the minus strand of JBBQAW010000157.1, from coordinate 2,275 downwards.
GTTCTCTTCGATCTCGACCGGGATGCTTTCGAAGTACCCCTTGATGGTCCAGATGTGCATGGCCACACCGCCGAGATAAGCCACGATGAGCCCGGCATGGGTCTCGATGCCCAGCCAGGGAATCTTCTGCCCCAGCCCTTCGAAGATGGCGTAGATGGCCACCAGCGCCACGGCCACCGGGAACATCTGCAAGAGCAGCATGCTGTTCAGGATGAGCGTCTTGCGCGCAAACCTCATGCGTGCGAAAGCGTAGGCCGCAGTCGTGCTGATGGCGACGATGAGGAAGGCCGAAATGGTCGCAATCTTGACGCTGTTCCACAGCCACAGCAGCACCGGGAAAGGCGGCTGCACGACGCTGCCGTCGGGCTGCGTCACCGGCATGCCCAGCGCCAGCTGCCAGTGTTCAAAGCTGATGGTGCTGGGAATCAGGCTGCCGGTGCCGAAGTTGCCCGGCCGCAAGCTGATGCTGACCACGGCCAGCAGCGGAAACAGCGTGGCGGCCAGCAGCACCCACAGCGCGGCGTGAGCGGCCAGCACACGCCAGCGTTGCTTTTTGCCGGTGACGATAGGCATGGCTTCAGTGGTCCTTGGCAGCGCCGGCCAGCGCCTGCATGAAGCCTTGCGGGTCATCCATCCCCAGGGCAATTTCGTCCAGCTCACGCTCACCCCAGGGCAGCTGGACGCGCGTTCTGGGGCGCAGCCGCAAACGCAGGTTGGCGCGGCCCATGCCTTGCAATCGCAGCCGTGTCGGCGCACGCGGCAGGGTTGTCTTGCGGTCGATGATTTCTGCGCCCAGCACGGCCCCGCGCGGCAGCGCGATATCGATCAGCAGGCCGTAGCGCAGGTACAGCGTATCTGCGTCGATGCTGACCGGGCGCCAGACCGTGGCGCGGTATTCGGCCCACAAGAAAAGCCAGCCGTAGACGCTGATGGCCGTCACCACCCAGGCCACCGTGGCACCAAAGCCCAGGTGCAACAGGACGTGCATGATGGGAAGCTCTGCGGCCATCAGGATGACGAAGCCCTGCTGGTTGCTGGCATTGCCGTGTTGGCGGTGCACGCTGAAGTGCTGCGTGCCCGCGAACGGCGCGGCCGCCGGCCTGCGCATCAAGGCGTAGATCCAAAGCCGCGCTTCAACCTGCATCAAGCGCCCGACAGCGCCTTCGCCAAAGGCGCGCTGCACCGCCTGCCCTGCAGCGGCCTCGGCATTGACTTGGCCCGGCGTGCGCCAGACGTGGCGAACGATGCCGCTCAGGAGCCAAAGTTCGGCGGCCACAACCAGCCCCAGGACCAGCCAGCGCAGGTCGCCGAGAGCGGCCCAGAGCGCGTCGCCTTCGGGCGCCAGCCAACGGCCGACCAGGAAGCCGGCACCCGCGATGGCCAGTGCCTTGGGCCAGCGGTTGCGCCAGTCGCGCGGCGCCAGCAGCAGCCAAGCCACGGGCAGCACCAGCAGCAGATCGATGGCCATGGCCCAGGGGGGTGGCGGCCCACCCGGGATGACGACCAAGCCCTTCATGGCGACCGTGTAGGCCAGGGCCATCAGCAGCGCAAAGCCGAGAAAGACGGCAGTGCGGGTATCGATCTTGAATCGCTTGTTCGTGGTCGGGGACAAGGCTACCTCCTCGAGTCGTCGCGCTGCGTCAACTTTAGTTGCAGCAGCGCCATCGCCGCCACCATGAAGAAGATCAGCGTGCTGATGGCCGCGGCCAGGCCGAAGTTCTGGCCGCTGTCGGTGAAGGCGATGCGGTAGGTGTAGCTCACCAGGATGTCGGTGGTGCCGGCCGGCAGCTTGGTGTTGAGGAAGTCGGGCCGGCCATCGGTGAGCAGGCTGATGAGCACGAAGTTGTTGAAGTTGAAGGCGAAGGCGCTGATGAGCAGCGGCGTCAACGGCTTGGAGATCAAGGGCGCCGTGATCCTGCTGAAGTTGACCCAGGGCGAGGCACCGGCGATCGCGCTGGCTTCGTACAGATCCGATGGAATGGACTTGAGCAGGCCCGTGCACAGGATCAGGAAGTACGGATAGCCCAGCCAGGTGTTGACGATCAGGATCATGCCTTTGGCCAGCAGCGGGTCGGCAAACCAGGCCGGGCGCACGCCGAATAGCGCGTCCAGGATGGCATTGATCTCGCCGAAGTTCTGGTTGAACAGTCCCTTCCACACCAGGATGCTGATGAAGCCAGGCACCGCATAGGGCAGGAACAGCAGCGTGCGGTAGACGGCGCGGCCCTTCAGCGCCGGCCACTCCAGCAGCACGGCCAAGGACATGCCCAGGGCC